>NZ_JAVREQ010000016.1:0-162030 GCF_031845485.1 Streptomyces hazeniae | reverse complement strand
CCGGATCTGGAAGCCCAGTAATGGGTGGAGGTGACCGGTACTAATAGGCCGAGGGCTTGTCCATAGAGGCTCGCGTCCACTGTGTGGGTTCTGAGACCACAACCAGGTCGAGAACCCCGCAACCCCCGCCCGTGAGGGTGGTGCAGGGGTTGCGGCTGGTTCTCCCGGTTTTTGTGTGTTTCATAGTGTTTCGGTGGTCATAGCGTGAGGGAAACGCCCGGTTACTTTCCGAACCCGGAAGCTAAGCCTTATTGCGCCGATGGTACTGCGAGGGGGACCTCGTGGGAGAGTAGGACGCCGCCGAACAATCATTGACGGGAGCCCCGTCGGCCTTCGGGCCGACGGGGCTTTCGCCGTTTCCAGACCCTGACCGGCTCCCCACCGCCCAAGGACCGTCGCTAGTGCTGTGGCCGGTGAACCCTCCCGGCCACAGCACTAGGCTGACGCGCATGCGCTACGACCTGGTGATCTTCGACAACGACGGTGTCCTGGTGGACAGCGAACGGATCGCCAACCGGGTGCTGGCCGGCTTTCTCACGGAGCTCGGCCACCCCACCACCCTCGAGGAGTCCGTACGCGACTTCATGGGTTCTTCCGTCACACGGGTGCGCGAGGTGGTCCGCGCACGTACCGGTGACAGCCTGCCCCTCACGTTCGAGGAGGTCCTCCACGAGCGGACCTTCGCCGCCTTCCGGCGGGAGCTGCTGCCCGTCGACGGCATCGACGGCGTCCTGGACAAGCTGGAGGCCGAAGGGGTGCCGTATTGCGTGGCCTCCTCGGGCACCCACGAGCGGATCCGCGTCTCACTGACGAAGGCCGGCCTGTACGAACGGTTCGGTGAGGGCCTGATCTTCAGTGCGCAGGACGTGGCCCGCGGAAAGCCCGACCCCGACCTCTTTCTGCACGCCGCGGGGACGATGGGCGTCCCGCCCGGGCGGTGCGCGGTCGTGGAGGACAGCCCCCTCGGCCTGCGGGCCGGTGTCGCGGCCGGTATGGACGTGTACGGCTACGCGGCGATGACTCCGCCGGACCGGCTGGCCGCCGCACGCGAGCGGTTCACCGACATGAACGCCCTGGTGGGTCTCCTCTCCTCCTGAACCGCACCGGTACGGTGGCGGGCATGAGCGGCGGCGCGGTGTTGATGTGGGACGAGGCGGTCACCGGCTACGACTTCGGTGACGAACACCCCATGGACCCCGTGCGGCTGGCGCTCACGATGCGTCTCGTCGAGGCGTTCGGTCTGCCCGGGACGCCGGGGCTGGACGTGAGGGCGGCCAAGTCCGCCGGGGACTCGACGCTGCGGCTGGTGCACCGGCAGGACTACATCGACACCGTGCGCCGCATCTCCGCCGACCCGCTGACCGCTGACGGATCCTACGGTCTGGGCACCATGGACGATCCGGCGTTCGCCGGGGTGCACGAAGCCTCCGCGCTCATCGCCGGCCAGTCCGTCGGCGCCGCCGAGGCGGTGTGGCGGGGCGAGGCGCGGCACGCCGTCAACTTCTCCGGCGGCCTGCACCACGCGATGCCCGGCTCCGCGGCCGGCTTCTGCGTCTACAACGACGCGGCCCTCGCCGTCGCGCGGCTCCTCGAACTCGGCGCGCGCAGGGTCGCCTACGTGGACGTGGACGTGCATCACGGAGACGGCGTCGAAGCCGCGTTCTGGGACGATCCCCGGGTTCTCACGATCTCCCTGCACGAGCACCCGCGCCTGCTCTTCCCCGGCACCGGATGGCCCGAGGAGACCGGCGGCCCTGCGGCGGCCGGCTCGTCCGCCAACGTCGCACTGCCCCCCGGTACCGGCGACGACGGCTGGCTACGGGCGCTGCACGCGGTGGTGCCCGAACTGCTCGCCGAGTTCCGCCCGGACGCGCTGGTGACGCAGCACGGGGCCGACACCCACGCGGAGGACCCCCTCGCGCACCTCGCGGTCAGCGTCGACGCGCAGCGTGCCGCGGCCGAGGCGTGCCATGCGTGGGCCCACGAGTACGCAGACGGCCGCTGGGTGGCTCTGGGGGGCGGTGGATACGCCGTCGTGGACGTCGTCCCGCGCAGCTGGACGCACCTGGTGGGGATCGCCGCGGGGGCCCCGGTGGCGCCGGACGCGGAGGTGCCGGAGGAGTGGCGCCGCGAGGTGTACGCGCGCACCGGCGTCTCCACGGCTCCGCGGCGGATGACCGACGGCCGGGCGGCGGCGTGGCGCCCGTGGGAGCAGACCGGTTACGACCCCGCGGATGCGCTGGACCAGGCCGTCCTCGCGACCCGTCGCGCGGCGTTCCCCGCCCACGGTTTGCTGCCGTAGGCCCTCCGGTGAGCACGAAGTCGCGTCGCACGCACGGGTGACGGTGCGCGGAGGTGAACGTTCCGCAGGCGCGGACCGTTCACCATGGGCGGCGTGCGGAGTGTTGCCGGGCTGCGGGCGCATCTGCTCGCCGCGGGTCTGGCCGGGACCGTGGCGACGACCCGCGAGCAGAGTCTGACCAGGTACCGGCTGTTCGCCGCGCGCGACCCGCGGGCGCTGCTCGGGCTGGTGCCCGAGCGGGACTGGACCGTCCCGGAGCTGCTGGCTCTCATGGCGCAGCGGTGCGGGGTGTCTCCGGATCCGGCGCGGGTCTCCGGCCGGGACCGGATCGACCCCGACCTCACCCTCGCCGCCCTCGACGTGTTCACCGAGCGGTTGGGCGCCGCCGTCCGCCGCCGTGAGCCGGTGCTCCTCGGCACCGGCCACCCGGACCGTCTGCTGGGCTTCTACACCGCGCTGGCGGCCGCGCTCGCCGCCGCGGGATGCCCGGTGCTGACGCCGGGGCGTGGCCGGCGCGTCGAGGTGGCGACGCGTTTCGGCGTCGTGCCGCACCGCCTGGCGTACGTGCGCGGGGTGGCTGTCCTGCACAGGGTGGGAGCGTGCACGGATCCGGATGCGCCGGGCGCGCACACCCACTCGCCGCTTCCGCTGCGCAGTGCGCTGGCGGCGGCCGCGGCCGAGGGCGGGCGGCTGCCGCAACTGGTCGTCGGGGACCACGGATGGGTCTGCGCGGCGGGCGCGCTCGGCGTCGAGGCGATGGGGCCCGCGGACACGGACGATCCGGCGCCGTTCGTCGGGGAGGCGGAGGGGCGGGTGGCCGTGGCGGTGCCGTTGAATGACGGGGCGTCAGCGGTGCACTACGGCCCGCTGACGCGCTATGTACTCAATCGCGCCCGTCTGTCACAGTAGGAGCCTGATCGCTCTCCTCTTCCCCACTTGCATCACCCGTCCCGTATCTGGGTAGCGCATGGGGTGGGAGCCGCCGGAGGGGAAGCCGGTGTCCGACGTGTGCGGAAGGTTCAGGTGAGACATGGCTGCCGACCAGAGGCCTCTGAACGAGGTCGTGTTCCTGACCGTGGCGGAAGTCGCCGCCGTGATGCGTGTGTCCAAGATGACCGTGTACCGCCTGGTGCACAGCGGTCATCTGCCCGCGATCCGTGTGGGCCGGTCGTTCCGGGTGCCGGAACAGGCCGTCCATGAGTACCTGCGGGAGAGTTACGTCGGGATGGAGAGCGCGTAGTTCCGTACGGGCGTGCGTGCCGCGTCCCCGGCCGGAGCCCCGGAGTGAACCTCGGATTACGTCCCTTCACCGGCGGCGGGTAGGCTGAGCCCATGTAGGTCGTGTGGGCTCGGACGCCCCGCACCGAGTCGGAGAAGTGAGCGAGGGTAGTCGTGGGCTCTGTTATCAAGAAGCGGCGCAAGCGGATGGCGAAGAAGAAGCACCGCAAGCTGCTCAAGCGCACGCGCGTGCAGCGCCGCAACAAGAAGTGAGCGGGCACGCAGCTCGTTGATCCGTCGCCTTCCGCCGCACACCGATGCGTGTGCGGCGGAAGGCGACGGCTTTTTTGTGGTCTGCTGTCCCCAGCGCGGGCCCGGGGCGTGTGCGCCCCCGCGCGTGCATGGTGGACGGTGTGTGCGGGTCGCGACGGTCGACGACAGGGAGATCACGTGGGCAGGGTGGTACTCGTCACCGGAGTCGCCCGGCAACTGGCGGGCCGGTTCGTGCGGCGCGTGCAGCGCGAGGCCGACGTCGACCGGGTGGTCGGTGTGGACGCGGTCCGGCCCGCCCACCACCTGGGCGGCGCCACCTTCGTGCAGGCCGACCTGCGCCAGCCGGTGATCGGTACGGTGCTGGCCGAGCACGGCGTGGACACCGTCGTGCACCTGGACGTCAACGCGACGCCGCTGCATCCGCGCGGGAGCGTGGGGGCGCTCAAGGAGACCAACGTCATCGGCACCATGCAGCTGCTCGGCGCGTGCCAGAAGGCTCCGTCGGTGCGACGGCTGGTGCTGAAGTCCAGTACCGGCGTGTACGGGTCGGCGCCGCGCGACCCCGCGGTGTTCGACGAGGCGACGCCGCCGAAGGCGCTGCCCAGCGGCGGCTTCGCCAAGGACGTGGTGGAGGTCGAGGGGTACGCGCGGGGCTTCGCCCGCCGCCGTCCGGACGTGTCCGTGACGGTGCTGCGCTTCGCGCACGTGCTCGGGCCGACCGTCGACTCGCCGATGAGCGGCTACTTCTCGCTGCCGGTGCTGCCGACGGTGCTCGGCTACGATCCGCGGCTGCAGTTCGTGCACGAGGACGACGCCGTCGAGGTGCTACGCAGGGCTGCGGGAGAGCCGGCCCGGGGCACGTACAACGCGGGCACGTTCAACATCGCCGGCGACGGGGTGCTGCTGCTGTCCCAGTGCGCCCGGCGGCTGGGTCGCCCCACGGTGCCGATACCGCTGCCCGCGCTCCGCTGGGGCGGCTCGCTGCTGAGGTCGGTGGGGGCCTCCGACCTCTCGCCGGAACAGGTCCGCATGCTCACCCACGGACGGGTGGTCCGTACGGCGCAGATGCGGGAACTGCTGGGCTTCGAGCCGCGGTACAGCACGGCGGACGCGCTGCACGCGTTCGCCCGCAGCCGCCCGCAGGGGCTGCTGCCGCCGGAGGGCGTCGGCCGCGCCGTCGACCGTGTCGCCGCACAGCTCGCCCCCGACCAGGCGCGGGCCCGGAACGAGGAGGAGCCGCACCACCATGGGTGACGCGAAAGTGATCCCGTTCGACGACGACCGCGACCGCGACCGTGAGCGTCGGCGCGGCAGCGGCGCGGGCCGGCAGAGCGGCCGCACCCGGTCCCGGCCGGCCCGGTCGGGCGGCGGCCGGGCGGAGTCCGACGGGGCGCCTCTGGTGCCGCTGCCCCACCAGGCCGAGGGGCACGACGGCGGCGCCGGGCACGACGGACCGGACCCGGCGGCGGAAACCCCGGGGCCGTCCGCCGACGGCGCGTGGGAGCAGCGGGCCGCCCGCGGGCTGGCGTTCCTGCGCCGCCGGCTGACCGGCGCGTACGAGGTCGACGAGTTCGGCTACGACGCGGAGCTCACCGACCAGGTGCTGATGTCGCTGCTCCGGCCGGTCTTCGAGAAGTACTTCCGGGTGGACGTCCGGGGCGTCGAGAACATCCCATCGGAGGGCGGGGCACTGGTCGTCGCCAATCACTCCGGGACGCTGCCGCTGGACGGCCTGATGCTCCAGGTCGCGGTCCACGACCACCATCCGGCCGACCGTGCCCTGCGGCTGCTCGCGGCCGATCTGGTGTTCCTGCTGCCGGTGGTCAGCCAGCTCGCGCGAAAGGCCGGGCACACGCTCGCGTGCGCGGAGGACGCGGCGACGCTGCTCGGGCGCGGGGAGGTGGTCGGCGTCATGCCGGAGGGCTTCAAGGGCATCGGCAAGCCGTTCGCCGAGCGGTACAAGCTGCAGCGGTTCGGACGGGGCGGGTTCGTGTCCACGGCGCTCAGGGCGGGCGCGCCGATCGTGCCGTGCTCGATCGTGGGGGCGGAGGAGATCTACCCGATGATCGGCAACTCCCGGACGCTCGCGCGCCTGTTCGGCTTCCCGTACTTTCCCCTCACACCGACGTTCCCGTGGCTGGGCCCGCTGGGGGCGGTGCCGCTGCCGACGAAGTGGACGATCCAGTTCGGCGAACCCATCCCGACCGACGGGTATGCGCCGGAGGCGGCGGACGACCCCATGCTCATGTTCAACCTGACCGATCAGGTCCGGGAGACCATCCAGCACACGTTGTACAAGCTGCTGGTGGGGCGGCGGTCGGTGTTCTTCTGACGGGGCCGGGGTGCCGCGGCGGCCGGTGTCATGTCGGGCCGGCGGGTCGTCGGGAGCGGGTCTTCCCCCGATCGTGACCGTCTTGCGTCGTCGGACGGTGTTCAGCTGACGGGGGTGTCGGTGATACCAAGGAGGCGGGGCGGCGGCCGGTGTGGGGATCGGCCGTCGCCCCGCCTCTTCTGCGGTGACGGGATTCAGTCGTCGCGGGCGTCCACGCCGAGGCCGGGCAGCACGTCCGGGACCAGCGGCGGGAGGGTGAAGTCCGGCCCGGGACGCTCTGCGCCGTCGCGGCCGGAGCCGGGACGGGAGCTGTCCTTGCTCGGACCGGACGACGGCTCGTCGAGCAGGCCGTCGTCGAGCAGGCCGTCGTCCTGCTGCGAGGACGATCCGGACGGCCGGGGGCGGTCGCCCCCGGAGTCGCGGTCCCGCCGCTCGCCCTGCGAGGACTCCGCGGAGGGACTCCCTGACCGGTCGGCTCCCTGCCGTTCCCCGCCGGGCGCGCTCCTCTGCGCCGGTCCGGACTCCGCCGGCGGGTCGGGGAAGAGCGCGCGCAGCGGCTCGACCTCGTGCTCTATGGCGGTGAAGACCTCGGTGACCTCTTCCTCGACGTCCGACAGCTGCACGGGAAGCCGCCCGCGCAGCTCCGCCCACCGGACGCGGTGGTCCTGGGTGAAGGTGGAGAGGGACTGCATGACGCCGATGCCGCCGTCTCGCTCGTACGCGGCGCTGAGCAGGCGGTGGCCCTCTCCCGCGTCGTGGCTCACGCCGGAGAGCGCGCGGCGGATGTCGGCGAGCGCCTCGTGGTCGAGGTTCCCGGTGCGGTCCTGTTCGACCAGGCGGCGTGCCTCGCGCATCCGGGTGGAGGCGTGGTCGAGGTAGAGGAGGCCACGGTCGGCGTCGTCGTCGGCGAGGTCGAGTCGCAGGTCCTCCATGCCGCGCTTGAGGCCGTACAGCGTGTCGCCGGGGAGGGCGTCGGTGCTGGCCGCGGCGACTCCGCCGAGGGCGGAGGCTGCGACGCCGACGCTGAGCCCGCCGGCGGCGAGGCCCTTGCCGAGTCGCGAGGTGGGCCGGAACAGGCCGAACGGTCCGGAGCCGGTGGCGCGGTGGGCTCCCTTGCCGCGCTGGGCGCCGCGCTGCCGGGGGACGAGGCCGTCGCCGGCGCCGAGGGTGCCCTCCGCGACGGCTGCCTCCATGGCCGCGACGAGCTGGGCCCTTTGGACGGTTTTCACCTCCGGGTCCATCTCGGGTCTCGGCAGCGAGCCGAGCCCGTCCGCCAGGGCGAGCAGCTGCGCCTGCTCGTGGTCGCCGTCAGCCGCTACCTCGCCGATCCCGCGGTCGTGCTCGTCCACGGCTTCGGCGAAGGCGTGTGCCCGCCGGCTCGCCGATACGGATCCGATCACGGGCGGCACCTCCTCTCATCAGCACGGTGGACTCCCCACGGCAGGGGGTGGGTTGCGCCGCCGGTGCGCGTACACCCGATCGAGTGAACGCGGGTCGGCGTGTCGCCGCTGCGGGGAGTCTGCATTCCCCCCAACGATCCGAGCGCCGGACGGGTTACGGAGTCACGATGATGTGACCGCGAGCGCATGGCGTGTCACCTGTGGTCATCGAACGTCTTCGGGCATCAGGCGGGCCAGGGTCCGGACCGCCCGGTACTGGAGGGTCTTGATGGCCCCCTCGTTCTTGCCCATGATGCGCGCGGTCTCGGCGACGGTGAGGCCGTGCAGGAACCGGAGCGTGACGCACTCCTGCTGCTGCGGGTTGAGCCGGCGCACCGCGTCGATCAGGGCGTCGTTGGACAGCCGCTCCAGCACGGAGTCCTCCGGGCTGCGCTCGACCTCGTTGGCGTCGAGCATCTCCCCGGTGGTCACCTCCAGCCGGAACCGGCTGGACTTGAAGTGGTCGGCGACCAGGTTCCGGGCGATGGTCACCAGCCAGGCGCCGAAGTCGCGCCCCTGCCAGGTGAAGGTGCCGATCCGGCGCAGCGCCCGCAGGAACGTCTCGCTGGTCAGGTCCTCGGCCGTGGCCCGGCCGCCGACGCGGTAGTAGATGTACCGGTAGACGGTGTCGCTGTACTGGTCGTAGAGCCGGCCGAAGGCGTCGGCCTCGCCGTTCTGGGCGCGCTCGACCAGGTCCATCATCCGGCGGGCCTCGGTGTCGCCGACGGCGGGCCGGCGGCGGGTCGCGGTGCCGGAGGCGCCGCGGGTCGCGGCGCCGGACGAACCCCGGGTGGCCGTTCCGGTGCCGGAGGCGCCGCGCCGTCTGCCGGCGACCCGGGGGCCGGCCGCAGCGCCGGTGGCGGTGCTGTCGGCCAGTGCGTAGCAGGGGCGTGCGGGGACAGGTGCGGCTGCGGCGAGGGCGGGCACGGCGTACGCGGTGGGGACGATCGTGCGCAGTCGGTCGACGACCGAGGTGCGCAGCGTAGCCAGGCCCGAGGCGTCAACCCCGACGTGTGGGTACACGGGACTCCCAGAGGCAGAGCTTCCATCACGTGCACTGCGGGACCGATTCGCCCGGCCAGGGGCGGAGAGGTTCCGCAGGCGTCTGAGGAGAATAACGCTTCGTACAGGCAGTGCTACGCCCAGTTGTTGAAATCGTCGATTCGGTCTGCTCTGTTACGGGTTGGGAGTCGAGAAGTATTCGAACGCGAGTGACATGGTGATCACTTGATAGGTGAAATCTGATGGCTCTATGACCGTTTCTGACCGAGTGTCAGAGTCATGTCTAGGGGAGCGCAGGTGGGGGTAAGACGGCGGGATGCGCCTGCGACGCGCGTCACGGTCTGCCGTTTTCGCGCGGTTGATCGGTGGCTGACCGTTCGGTCCGGTGTACGAGGGTCCGAACCGTCCGAGGGGCCCCTCGCCGGGACGGCCCGTGCCCGTGGCACGGCTCAGGGGGTCCGGTTCAGCGGCGCCGGCGGTGGATGGCCAGCGCGGCGGCGGTGCCGCCGGCCACGGCGCCCACGCCCGCGGCGGCCGGGATGCCGATCTTCGCGGCCTTCCGTCCGGTGCGGTAGTCGCGCAACCGCCAGCCCTCCCGGGCGGCGTGGGCGCGCAGCGAGCTGTCCGGGTTGATCGCGTACGGGTGGCCGACGAGCGACAGCATCGGGATGTCGTTCGCCGAGTCGCTGTACGCCGCACAGCGCTCCAGCTCCAGGTCCTCGGCGACGGCCAGCGCACGGACCGCCTCCGCCTTGGCCGGGCCGTGCAGCGGCTCGCCGACCAGACGGCCGGTGTAGACGCCGTCCACCGATTCGGCGACCGTGCCCAGCGCGCCGGTCAGGCCGAGGCGTCGGGCGATGATGGTCGCGGTCTCCACCGGGGCGGCGGTTACCAGCCACACCCGCTGGCCGGCGTCCAGGTGGGCCTGTGCCAGCGCGCGGGTGCCGGGCCAGATGCGGCCGGCCATGTACTCGTCGTAGATCTCCTCGCCGATCTCCATCAGTTCGCTGACCCGGTGGCCCTTGACGATGGAGAGTGCGCTGTCGCGGGCGTCCTGCATGTGTCCGGCGTTCTCCGCGCCGGCCAGCCGGAAATAGGCCTGCTGCCAGGCGAAGCGGGCGAGTTCGCGCTTCTCGAAGAAGCGCCGCTTGTACAGTCCGCGGCCGAAGTGGAAGAGGGCGGCGCCCTGCATGACCGTGTTGTCCAGGTCGAAGAACGCGGCGGCGCGGGTGTCCCCGGCGACCGGGAACTCCGGTGCTGCGGGCGGCTCGGGCGCTGCCGCCTCCTGCTTCCGTGCGGCCTCCGCGGCTGCCTCGCCCGCGAGGACGCTGCGCGCGGTCGCGGCCCGCTTGGGCCGGGTGAGCCAGGAGGGAAGAGGCATACGGCGAGCATAGCCAGTCCGGGGCAGCGGTCCGTTACGGACGGATGTCGGCTCGCCGTACGGCATCAGGACGGCCGTACGTCCCGCACGCGCGTGCGGGACGCGGGCCGGGTGGCTGGACAATGGGGGCATGAAGACCGTGACGCTGATCGGAAAGCCCGGCTGCCACCTGTGCGACGTCGCGCGGGACACGATCGACCGGGTCTGCGCCGAGACGGGTGCCGTCTGGGAGGAGAAGGACATCAACCAGGACCAGGAGCTGTACCGCGCGTACTGGGAGCAGATCCCGGTGGTGCTGGTCGACGGCGCGCAGCACGACTTCTGGCGCGTCGACCCGGAGCGCCTGCGGCGGGCGCTGGCGGGCTGATGTGCGGCCCGGCCGCCTCCGGAGGGGGTGGCCTCGCGCACGTGGTCGGCGGAGGTTCTACCGGCCGGTAGGCTGGTGGCTCGGGCGCCCGGAATCGGCTGGAATTCGACTATCATCGACGTCGTTTTGCCGTCGGGGGGCGTATACGTGAGGAGTGTGACGCGTGCCCCCCTTGATGCGTGTGGCACCGGTCACGTTGCCAGGGCAAAACGGACACCATCTTTGTGCACGCGTTCACAAAGGCATAGCCTGGGCGCGACGGAGCGGTCCGGGAACGTGCGCAGCGACGTACGCGACGCACCCGGCGTACGGCCGCTCACCGCTTCGCGCAACCGGCAGGAGCACCGTGGCAACCAGCCGAAACCACCGACCGGCGACGAGAGCGAGCCGAGGGATTCCCGAGGCCACCGTCGCCCGTCTGCCGCTGTATCTGCGCGCACTGACCGCGCTCTCGGAGCGTTCGGTGCCCACGGTCTCCTCCGAGGAGCTGGCCGCGGCGGCGGGGGTCAACTCGGCGAAGCTGCGCAAGGACTTCTCCTACCTCGGCTCCTACGGCACCCGTGGTGTCGGCTACGACGTCGAATACCTCGTCTACCAGATCTCCCGCGAACTGGGCCTCACGCAGGACTGGCCGGTCGTCATCGTCGGTATCGGCAACCTCGGCGCCGCGCTCGCGAACTACGGCGGCTTCGCCTCCAGGGGATTCCGCGTCGCCTCGCTCATCGACGCCGACTCCGCCCTGACCGGTCGTACGGTCGCCGGCATCCCGGTCGAGCACAGCGACGAACTCGAGAAGATCATCGCGGAGAACGGCGTCTCCATCGGCGTCATCGCCACCCCCGCGGGCGCGGCGCAGCAGGTGTGCGACCGGCTCGTCGCGGCCGGGGTGACCTCCATCCTCAACTTCGCGCCCACCGTGCTCTCGGTTCCCGAGGGCGTGGACGTGCGCAAGGTGGACCTGTCGATAGAGCTGCAGATCCTCGCCTTCCACGAGCAGCGCAAGGCCGGCGAGGAGGCTCCGCTGGAGGAGACGGCGCCGCCCGCGGCGCCGCCGGCCGCCGCGGTGACGAAGCGGCCCGACTCGGGACCTGACGGGGACGTGCCCGCCGTGATGCCGGCATGAGTCTCCTCGTCGTCGGGCTGAGTCACCGCAGCGCCCCGGTCAGCGTCCTCGAGCGTGTCGCGCTCGAGGCGTCTACGCGCGGCAAGTTGCTGCACGACACGGTCGGCACCGAGCCCGCCGCCGAGGCGGCGGTGCTCGCCACGTGCAACCGGCTGGAGCTGTACGCGGACGTCGACAAGTTCCACGCCGGTGTCGCCGAACTGTCCACCATGCTGGCGCGGCACAGCGGCGTCGCGCTGGACGAGCTGACGCCCTATCTGTACGTGCACTACGAGGACCGTGCCGTGCACCACCTGTTCTCGGTGGCGTGCGGGCTGGACTCGATGGTCGTCGGCGAGGGCCAGGTCCTCGGCCAGATCAAGGACGCCCTCGCCGTCGCGCAGGACGAGCACACCGCCGGGCGGCTGCTCAACGACCTCTTCCAGCAGGCGCTGCGGGTCGGCAAGCGCGCCCACACCGAGACCGGCATCGACCGGGCGGGACAGTCCCTGGTCACCTTCGGACTGGAGACGCTCGTCTCGCTGGCGGCACCCGGGGCGGAGGGCGACGTGGCCCGCTGGGTCGCCGGCCGGCGCGCGCTGGTGATCGGCGCGGGTTCGATGTCCTCGCTGGCCGCGACCACGCTCGCGCGCTGCGGTGTCACCGAACTGGTGATCGCCAACCGCACCGTGTCCCGCGCGGAGCGCCTCGCGGCGAGCCTCGCCGACGAGTACGGCTTCGCCGGGATCGCCGACGTGCAGCCCGGGTCCCTCGGCGCGGGCCCGTCGGTGGGAGCGGAGGCTTCCGGCTGCGGGCTGTGTCCCGACGCGGAGGCCGGTGGCACCGGAGACCACGCTGGCCCCGCCCCGCCCCGCCGCTTCGCCGCGCGGGCCGCGGCCGTGGAGGAGATCCACGCGGAGCTGCCGTACGCCGACATCGTGGTGTCCTGCACCGGTGCGACCGGGATCGTGCTGACGGCCGACGACGTCCGCGCCGCGCTCGCCGCGCGCGACGGGGCACGGGACGCCGCGCACGGTGCGGCGGCCGGAGACGCCGGCCCGGCCCCCGGCGGGCGGCGGATCGTCGGCGTGCTGGACCTCGCCATGCCGCGGGACGTGGACGCCGCCGTGCACCGGCTCGACGAGGTGCGGCTGGTCGACATCGAGTCGCTGGCCGAGGCCGCCGCCGACGCCCCCATGGCCTCCGACGTCGACGCCGCGCGCGGCATCGTCGCCGAGGAGGTCGCCGCCTTCGGCGCCGCCCAGCGGGCCGCCGTCATCACCCCCACGGTCGTCGCGCTGCGCGCCATGGCCTCCGACGTGGTCGCCGCCGAGATGGCGCGCCTCGACGGCAGGCTCCAGGGCCTCGACGACAAGCAGCGCGCAGAGATCACCCAGACCGTCCGGCGCGTCGTGGACAAGCTCCTGCACGCGCCGACCGTACGGGTCAAGCAGCTCGCCGGCGAGCCCGGCGGCGCCGGGTACGCCGACGCCCTTCGCGAGCTCTTCGACCTCGACCCGCAGGCCGTCGCCGCGGTCAGCAACCCGGAACAGGAGCGGCAATGAGCACCGGCCCCACCCACGGCGGCCCCGGCACCGGCCCGGACGCCGGCCTCGACGCCGGCGCCCTCCGGCTGGGCACCCGTCGCAGCAAGCTGGCGATGGCCCAGTCCGAGCAGGTCGCCGAGGCCGTGCGCCGGCTCACCGGCCGCCCGGTCGAACTGGTGCAGATCACCACCTACGGCGACACCAGCCGTGAACACCTGGCGCAGATCGGCGGCACCGGCGTCTTCGTCACCGCGCTGCGCGACGCACTGCTGCGCGGCGAGATCGACTTCGCCGTGCACTCGCTGAAGGACCTGCCCACCAGCCAGCCCGAGGAGCTGCACCTGGCGGCCATCCCGGTCCGCGAGGACCCGCGCGACGCGCTCATCGCCCGCGACGGCCTCGGCTTCGAGCAGCTCGCCCGCAGCGGCGAGCGCGCGGGCCGCCCGGCGCGCATCGGCACCGGATCGCCGCGCCGCATGGCGCAGCTGGAGGCCTGGGCGCGGGCGCTGGGCGTCGTGATCGAAACGGTGCCGATCCGGGGGAATATCGACACGCGGATCGGGTACGTGCGCTCGGGCGAGCTCGACGCGGTCGTGCTCGCCGCCGCGGGGCTGAACCGGGTCGGCCGGGCCGACGAGGTCACCGAACTGCTCTCCCCGGACACCGTACTTCCCGCCCCCGGCCAGGGGGCACTGGCCGTCGAGTGCGTCGCGACCGACGTACTCCTCGCCGCCCAGCTCGTCGAGCTCGACGACCCGCACACGCGGGCCGCCGTGACCGCCGAGCGCACCCTGCTCGCCGCCCTGGAGGCCGGCTGCAGCGCACCCGTCGGGGCGCTCGCGGACCTTCCGGGCGACGGGCGGACCGTCACCGAAATGCGCCTGCGTGGCGTCGTCGGCACCACCGACGGCAAGACGCTGGTGCAGCTGTCCACCACCGGTCCCGCACCGGCGTCCGCCGACGACAGGGCGACCCCGCAGAGGATGGGGCGCCGACTCGCCGACGAGATGCTGGCCAAGGGCGCGGCCGGTCTGATGGGGGAGCGAGCACTTTGAGCCCCACCACCGCCAAGACGCCGGCCGACCGCAGCACGGCGTCGCCGACCACCGCGGCGGCCGCCGCACCGGCGCCCGCCCAGGCCGTCGCTCCCGCAGCGGCCCCGCACCTGTACGGAGCCCACGGGCACGTCACCTTCCTCGGTGCCGGTCCCGGGGACCCGGGACTGCTCACGCTGCGCGCCGTCGAGGCGCTGTCGCACGCCGACGTGCTCGTCGCCGACCCGCAGGTGCACGACATCGTGCGCACCCATGCGCGGGCAGGCGTGGACACCCCGCTGCGCGCGGTGGACGACGGTTCCGGGACGCACGAGGGCCCCAACTCCCCCGACGCCGCAGGCGATTGGGCACATGTTGTCATGGCGGCCGCACGCAGCGGCAAGCGGGTCGTACGTGCCGTCGCGGGCGACCCGGGGCTGGACGCCGACGCCGCCCGGGAGATGCTCGCCTGCGCCGACGAGGGCATCACCTTCGAGGTGGTGCCGGGCATCGCCAACGCGGTCGGCGTGCCCGCCTACGCCGGTGTGCCGCTGCGCGACGAGCACGGCGCCGACGTGCGGTTCGTCGACGCGGCGACCGCCGACGCGAGATGCTGGACCGAGCTCGGCTCCAGCGATTCCACCGTGGTCGTCTCCAGCACTCTGGAGACGGTGACCGGCACCGCCGGCGAACTCGTCGCCGCCGGGCGCAAGCCGGACACCCCGGTCTCGGTGACCATCGCCGGCACCACCACCCGTCAGCGCACCTGGAGCGCCACCCTCGGCACCCTCCAGCAGACCCTGAAGTCCGCGAAGGTGCTGCCCGCGGCGGACGGCACCCAGCCGGTGATAGCCGTGGTCGGCGAGCGCAGCGCGCCCGCGCAGCGGGACCGGCTGGCCTGGTTCGAGTCCAAGCCGCTGTTCGGCTGGCAGGTCCTGGTGCCGCGCACCAAGGAGCAGGCCGCCTCGCTCTCCGACCAGCTCCGTTCGTACGGCGCGGTGCCCGCCGAGGTGCCGACCATCGCCGTGGAGCCGCCGCGGACCCCGCAGCAGATGGAGCGGGCCGTGAAGGGCCTGGTCACCGGCCGGTACGAGTGGATCGCGTTCACCTCCTTCAACGCCGTGAAGGCGGTGCGGGAGAAGTTCGAGGAGTACGGGCTGGACGCGCGGGCCTTCGCCGGGATCAAGGTCGCCGCCGTCGGCGAGCAGACCGCCAAGGCGCTGGTCGACTTCGGCGTGAAGCCGGACCTGGTGCCCAGCGGTGAGCAGTCCGCGGCCGGGCTGCTGGAGGACTGGCCGCCGTACGACCCGGTGTTCGACCCGATCGACCGTGTCTTCCTGCCGCGTGCCGACATCGCCACCGAGACGCTCGTCGCCGGGCTGATCGAACTCGGCTGGGAGGTCGACGACGTGACCGCGTACCGCACGGTGCGCGCCTCGCCGCCGCCGGCCACCACCCGTGAGGCGATCAAGGGCGGCGGGTTCGACGCGGTGCTCTTCACCTCGTCCTCCACCGTCCGGAACCTGGTCGGCATCGCGGGCAAGCCGCACAACGTCACCGTGATCGCCTGCATCGGCCCCGCCACGGCGAAGACCGCCGAGGAGCACGGGCTGCGCGTGGACGTCCTGTCGCCGGAGCCGTCCGTCCACAAGCTCGCCGAGGCGCTGGCGGACTTCGGCGCGCAGCGCCGGGCCGCGCAGATCGAGGCGGGCGACCCCGTGAAGCGGCCCAGCGAGAAGCGGCCGCAGCGAAGGAGGGCCCGCACCTCGTGAACGCACCGCACCGCGCGCCGTCCGGCCACGGCGCCTTCCCCGCCGCCCGGCCGCGGCGGCTCCGCACCACACCGGCCCTGCGCCGCATGGTCGCGGAGCACCGCACCCGGCCGTCCGACCTGGTCCTGCCCGCCTTCGTGCGGGAGGGGATCAGCGATCCGGTACCGGTCTCCTCGATGCCGGGCGTCGTCCAGCACACGCGGGACACGCTGCGGAAGGCCGCCGTGGAGGCCGTCGAGGCCGGCGTCGGCGGGCTGATGCTGTTCGGCGTCCCGCTGGTCAAGGACGCGGTCGGCTCGCAGGGCACCGACCCGGACGGCATCCTCCAGCAGGCGCTGCGGGACGTCCGGTCCGAGGTCGGCGACGACCTGGTCCTGATGTCCGACCTGTGCCTGGACGAGTTCACCGACCACGGGCACTGCGGCGTCCTCGACGCGCAGGGCCGGGTGGACAACGACGCGACGCTGGAGCGGTACGCCGAGATGGCCCGCGTGCAGGCCGACGCGGGCGCCCACATGCTCGGGCCGAGCGGCATGATGGACGGCCAGGTCGGCCACGCCCGGGCTGCGCTGGACGCGGCCGGGCACACCGACGTGGCGCTCTTCGCCTACACGGCGAAGTACTCCTCCGCGTTCTACGGGCCCTTCCGGGAGGCCGTCGCCTCCTCGCTGAAGGGCGACCGGAAGACCTACCAGCAGGATCCGGCGGGCAACGCCCGCGAGGCGCGGCGCGAGTTGTCCCTGGACCTCGCCGAGGGCGCCGACATGGTGATGGTCAAGCCGGGCCTGCCCTACCTGGACATCCTCCGCGACTTCGCCGGGAGCACGGACGTGCCGGTGGGCGTGTACCAGATCTCCGGTGAGTACGCGATGGTCGAGGCCGCCGCGGAGAAGGGCTGGATCGACCGCGACGCGGCGATCCTGGAGACGCTGACGTCCTTCACCCGCGCCGGCGCGAGCGTGATCCTCACCTACTGGGCCGTCGAGGCCGCGAAGCTGCTGCGCGCCCAGCGCTGAGCGCCGCCGCGCGCGCCGGGCCCCGCCCACGGCCCCGCCCGGCCCCGTGCGTGCGCCGCGGCGTGCGCACGTTCAGGCCGGCAGCCAGGCGGGCCACCAGTCCGGGACGTTGTCCGGCCCGCACCGGCCGCTGTTGCTCGGCGCTCCCGGGAACGGCACCGTCCCCCACCAGGCGAAATGGGCCCACGTCAGCAGGGCCAGGGCGACCGTGACCGCCAGGGCCGTGACCGTGACGGCCCGCCGTGCGCCGACGTCGCGCCCCCGCAGTGCCAGGAGAACGAGGACCTGCGCCGCGGCGGCCACCAGCGCCCCGGCGACCAGGGACGCGGGCAGCGCCGGCCCTCCGGGGTGCAGTCCCCACCAGCCGTGCTCCGGGTAGGAGCCGCAGTACCGGCGCGCGGCGTCGGACAGCTGCCACGCCGCCGCACCCGCAGCCGTACCGGCGAGCGTGCCGAGGCATCCGAGCACCGCCTGCCCCGAGCTGTGTCCTCTCACGGTGTCCGGGACGCGGGGCCCCGGTCGTGGGTTCCCTTCCACAACGGGAGTTGACAGCGGTGCGCCCGTGCACCACCCTTTCACTACTTGATTAGTGAAAGGGTGGTGCTGGCGTGGTCGAATTCCGGATCGACCGGCGCAGCGGCGTCGCCACGTACGTGCAGATCGTGCGGCAGGTGCAGCAGGCGCTACGGCTGGGCCTCCTGGAACCCGGCGACAAGCTGCCGACCGCGCGGGAGGTCGTCGAGGCGACGGCGGTGAACCCGAACACGGTGCTCAAGGCGTACCGCGAGCTGGAGCGCGAAGGGCTGGTCGAGGCCCGGCGCGGACTCGGCACGTTCGTACGGAGGTCGCTGGGCGGCGTCCCCGCCGACTCCCCGTACGCCGTGGAGCTGGCCGACTGGACGCGACGAGCCCGGCGCGCCGGGCTCGAACGAGAGGACGTGGCCGCGCTCTTCGCGGCCGCACTGGACCGGGAGTTTCCCGAGGGGGACGGATGAGTCAGGACGGGGCCGCCCTGGAGGCGGCCGGGCTGGGGATGCGGTACGGCCGCCGGAAGGGGACGGTGCTGGACGGGTGCGCGTTCCGGCTGCCGGCCGGGCGGATCTGCGCGCTGGTGGGGCCGAACGGCACCGGCAAGTCGACGTTGCTGAAGCTCGCCGCCGGGCTGCTGCGCCCGGCCGAGGGCACCGTACGGGTCCTCGGCGGCGCTCCGGCGGCCATGCGGGAGCGCGTGGCCTACGTCGCGCAGAACAAGCCGCTGCACCCGCAGTTGACGGTCGCTGAGACGCTGCGCTTCGGTGCGGAGCTGAACCCGCGCCGCTGGGACGCCGGGGCCGCCGAGCGGATCGCGTACGCGAGCGGACTCGAACCCGGCGCGAAGATCCGCCGCCTCTCCGGCGGACAACGCACCCGGGTCGCCCTCGCCCTGGCCGTGGGCAAACGCGCCGACCTGATGCTGCTGGACGAGCCGATGGCCGACCTCGACCCGCTCGCCCGCCACGAACTCGCCGGCGCCCTGCTCGCGGAGGCCACCGAACACGGCACGACGGTCGTCATGTCCTCCCACGTGGTCGCGGAACTGGAGAACTCCTGCGACCACCTGCTGCTGCTCGGCGGCGGCCGTGTCCGCCTCGCCGGCCGGGTCGACGACCTCCTCGCCGCCCACGTGCTGCTGACGGGTCGGGGGCCCGACTTCGGCCCGCATCTCGTCGTGGAGCAGCGGCCCACCGGCCGCGGCAGCACGGCCCTCGTACGGTCGCGCGGTGCCCTGGACGGCGACTGGCAGGTGGAGCAACCCACCCTGGAGGAGCTGATCCTCGCCCACCTGCGCAACCCGGCGGCGGAGCCGCTGCTCACCGACGGCACCGCCCCCGCGCAGCAGGGGGCCACCGCATGAGTCTGCTGCCTGCGGCTCTTCGCCCCGGTGGTCTGACCTGGACGGTCCTCACGACCCACCGTGCGGTCCTCCGGATCTGGCTGGGCTGCCTGGTGCTGGGCGCCGCCGCGCTGGTGGCCCTCCACTTCTACGGTGCCCATGTCGTCGAGGCCTCCGACGCGTGCTCCGCGGGCGACCTGGGGTGCGACTACGACGTGGGCAAGCAGATCGAGACCTACCGATTCACCCTGGCCCTCGTGCAGGGCTTGCTCGCCTTCCTGCCGCTCGCCGTCGCCGGGTTCGCCGGCGCCGCGCTGGTGGGGCGTGAGATGGACAACGGCACCGCGGCCCTGGCCTGGACACAGTCGGTGACGCCGGTCCGCTGGCTGGTCGGGAAACTGACGCTGCCGGCGCTGCTCCTGGTCGCCGGCACGATTCCGCTGACGCTGTTGGTGCGCTGGGCCGATGACCGGGACTTCGCCCCTGAGTGGCACGGCGTCAACCCTTACCTCGCCACGGGGCCGACCGGGACCGCCTACCTGCTCCTCGCCCTCGTGGTCGGCGCGGTGGCCGGGCTGCTCCTCCGCCGTACGCTGCCCGCGCTGGCTGCGGGCGTGGGCTTCACCGGCGCGGCGATGATCCTCGGCGCGGTCTTCCGCTTCGACCTCTGGCCGAAGGTCTTCGTGTCCGGAAACCACACCGGCCTCGCGAACAACGCCTACATCGCCGAGACGGGCGGAGTCACCGCCTCGGGCGAACGCTTCTCGTTCGACCGGTGCTTCCGGGTGCCGCAGCCGGAGTTCGACGTCCGCAGCTGCCTGGAGAAGTACGACGCCGACCACTACGTACTGTTCCACCCCTCCTCGCACTACTGGCCGCTGCAGCTCGTGGAGACCGGCATCGTGCTGGCACTCGCCGCCGCGCTGGTGACGGCCGCATTCTGGCTGCTGCGGCGGCGGTTGCCGTGACCCGCCACGACTGGCACCACTGGAAGGAAACCCCGTGACCGCCCTGCCCCTCGGGCTCCGCCCTCGTGGTCTGACCTGGTCCGTCCTGACCACGAACCGCACGGTCCTGCGGATCTACCTCGCCTGCCTCGCGCTCGGGGGCGTCACCCTGCTCGCGGCGTACACGTTCGGCGGGCGACTCGGCGACGCTCTCGCCGCGTGCGGGGTACCGGACCCGCCGTGCACCGTCGACGTGATCCGTGCCCGTGGCGCGTACGAGTTCCTGACGGTCTTCGCCGGCGGGGCCATCGCCTACTTCCCCGTCGCCGTGGCCGCGTTCGCCGGTGCAGCGCTGGTGGGGCGCGAGCTGGAGAACGGGACCGCCTCGCTGGCGTGGACACAATCGCTTTCGCCGGCCCGTTGGCTGGCCACCAGACTGGCGGTCCCCGCCGTCCTGCTCGTCGCCGGCATGGCGGTGCTGACGCCGCTGTACCGGTGGGTCTTCCTCTCGGGCCACTCGCCCAACCCGCCGAGCTGGTTCAAGGGGGAGGGGTTCCTCGTGGGGGGCCCCACCGGCACCGCCTATGTGCTGTTCGGTCTGGTGCTCGGGGCAACCGTGGGTCTGCTGGTGCGGCGCACGCTCGTAGCGCTGACCGTCGCGGCCGTCGTCACGGGGCTGACGCAGGCCCTGGGGCACGTGTACCGGCCCGACCTGTGGCCGGTGGTGACGCGGACGGGTCCGTGGAGGGAGACGCATCCTCCGATCGATGCCCAGATCGTCGAGCGAGGCGGGATCACGCCGTCCGGCGAGCGCTTCGACCTCGCCACGTGCTTCGAAGGGCCGGTGCCGCCCACCAACGGCATCTCGGAGTGCTTCGCCCAGCGTGATGCTCAGTCCTACGTGGACTTTCACCCCTCCTCCCACTACTGGCCGCTGCAACTCGTGGAGACCGGCATCGTGCTGGGGCTGGCGGCCGGGCTGACGGCGGCCGCGTTCTGGCTGCTGCGGAGGAGGTTGCCGTGAGGCGCCTGCCGTGAGGCGGCCGTGACCCGGTGCGGGGTGCCGTCCGGAGGGGGGACGGCACCCCGCACCGTCGTGTGGACCGGGGTCAGAAGATGCCCTGGCCGGGGACGAGGATGCCGTCCGGGTCGTAGCGGCGGCGGGCGGCGGCCAGGAACGGCCAGGCGCGGCCGAAGTGGTCGTGCCAGTCGTCGCGGCCGAAGGGGACGGAGCCGACGGGGTACTGCTTGCCGCCCCGGTCGCGCACCGTCTCGTACGCGTCGCGGTTGGCGGCGAGCAGCCGGTCGACCGTCGCGGTGTCCTCCGGCGGGCAGGTGCGGAGCACGGCGAGGAGGTACGGCACGCGGTCGCGCGGCATCTTCAGCAGCGGGGTGCGCAGCTCCTCGCGCTGCAGCGGGTAGAGCAGGACGACGCCCGCCGGGCCGACGTCCGCCGGGGTGAGGCCGGCGAGGATGCCCCCGGCGAGGCGTTCCGCCTCGTCGCCGGGGAGCAGCAGGTTGAGCCACGGGTGGGCGTCGTCCCAGAGCCCGGCTTCCTTGAGCTGTTCCACGACCGGGCCCAGCCGGTCGATGAAGGCGTAGTAGTCGAGCGTCTCCGCCGTGGCCCCGGCGGGGTCGTGGCGGAGGCCGCGCAGCAGCAGTTCGTCGTCCGGCTCGGGGCCGGCCGGCGGGCCGTACGCCGTGGCCTCCAGGACGTAGGTGCGGAAGGCGCCGGTGTCGTCGGCGGCGACCTGTCCCTCGACGTAGGCGAAGCGGCGTTCCTCGACCAGCCGGCGCTGGTCCGCCAGGAAGGTGTGCAGGTCGTCGTACGGCAGCAGGAAGTGCCGTACCGTCTCCGGCGCGGTGACCAGTTGCAGCGTCGCGCCGACGACGATCGCGCACTGGCCGAGGCCGGCGCGTACCGCGTCGAACAGGTCGCGCCGCCGGTCGGGGGAGCAGCGCACGTACTCCCCGGCGCCGGTGACGACCTCCAGTTCGGTGACGGTGTCGACCTGGGCGCCGTGTGCGTGCGTCTGGCCGCCGATGCCGCCGACGGAAAGTGTGCCGCCGACGGAGAGTTCGAGGTAGTCGGTGAAGACGGGCGGGGTGAGGCCGTGTTCGAGGGTGGCCTTGGCGAGCGTCGACCAGCGCACTCCGGCGCCGACGGTCACCCGGCCGTCCCGTACCGGGCCGATGCCGGCGAGCGGCGTGGTCTCGATGACGAGGCCGTTCTTCACCTGGGCCTGGCCGAAGGTGGTGTGGCCCTGGCCGCGGGGGGCGACGTCGATGCCGTGGCGGCGGCAGTAGCGGACCATGGCCACGATGTCGTCCACCGAGCCGGGGCGGAGGACGGCGGCGGGTGTGCGGTGCACGATGTGGCCGTAGTCGTCGGCCGCGGCGGCGCGGGACGCGTCGTCGGTGAGCAGCGTGCCGTCCAGCGGCGGCACTTCGTCGAAGGGGCCGCCGTCCCCCTCGACGGCCCAGGCGCGTCCGGCCGGGTCGAACCCGACGACGACGGCCGCGGCGGCCGCTCCTCTCAGCGCGGTACGGCGGGTCGGCTTCGACAGCATGCGCGATCCTCTCGGCGGCGGTGACGTGACGTCAGCGCGGAGGATGCTACCGGCGAGGGGCGCGGCGCGCGCCGGTTCGAAGCATCAGCGTCGCAGGAGTGTGTCTGTTTCCAGTTCGATCTTCGCGCCGACCATCCGTGGGGTGGTCGGTCTGAAGAGACGGACCACCCCATCGGAGGAGCGCGAAGGCGCGTACTACAGGCGCTCGGGTGTGCGGATGCCGAGCAGGGCCATGCCCTGGTGCAGCGTCCGCGCCGTGAGGTCGCAGAGGAACAGGCGGTTGGCGACCTGGTCCGGGCCGCCCTCGGCCTTCAGGACCGGGCACTGGTCGTAGAAGGTCGTGTAGAGCGACGCGAGCTGGTACAGGTACGCCGCCAGCTTGTGCGGCTCGTACAGGTCCGCCGCGCCCGCGACCGTGTCGGCGAAGTCGTCCAGATGCAGGGCGAGCGCCCGCTCCGCCGGCTCCAGGGACAGCTCCGCCTTCGCCACGGGCTCGGCGCCCTCCGGCGCCTTCCGCAGGATGGACCGGATCCGTGCGTAGGCGTACTGGAGGTACACGCTGGTGTCGCCGTTGAGCGAGACCATCCGGTCCAGGTCGAAGACGTAGTCGCGGGTCATGGAGTTGGACAGGTCGGCGTACTTGATGGCGCCGACGCCCACCTGGGAGGCCCGCTCGGTGATCTCGGCCTCCGACAGCCCCAGGTTCTCGCTCTTCTCCCGGACCACCTCGGCCGCCCGGCCGACCGCCTCGCCCAGCAGGTCGACCAGCCGTACGGTCTCGCCCTCCCGGGTCTTGAACGGCTTGCCGTCCTTGCCCAGCACGGTGCCGAACGGCAGCTGCCGGGCCGCGCCCTCCGGCAGCCAGCCGGCCCGCTGCGCGGTCTCGAACACCATCCGGAAGTGCAGCGCCTGCCGCGCGTCCACGACGTACAGCAGGGTGTCGGCCTTGAGGTCGCCGATCCGGTTCCGGATCGCGGCCAGGTCGGTCGCGGCGTAGCCGAAGCCGCCGTTGGACTTCTGCACGATCAGCGGCGTCGGGGTGCCGTCCGGGCCCTTCACGTCGTCGAAGAACACGCACAGCGCGCCCTCCGACCGCACCGCGACCCCCGATTCCTCGAGGTCCTTCACCACGGCGTGCAGGTCGTCGTTGTAGGCGCTCTCGCCGACGACGTCCTCGTCGGCGATCTCGACGTCGAGCCGTGCGTAGACGCCCTGGAAGTAGATCTTCGACTCGTCGACGATCTTGTGCCACAGGCCGAGGGTCTGCGCGTCGCCGCCCTGGAGCTTCACCAGCCGGTCCCGGGCCCGCTCCTTGAACTCCGGGTCGGTGTCGAACAGCACCCGGGAGGCCTTGTAGAGCCGGTTCAGCCGGGCCATCGCGGCGTTGCCCTCGACGTCTGCCCCACCGTCGCCGGCCGCGGTGTCCGACGCGTGGTCCAGCTCGTGCGGGTGCTCGATGAGGTACTGCGTGAGCATGCCGAACTGGGTGCCCCAGTCGCCGATGTGGTGCCGCCGGACCACCTTCTCGCCCCGGTGCTCCAGCAGGTTGACCACCGCGTCGCCGATCACCGTCGACCGCAGGTGGCCGACGTGCATCTCCTTGGCGACGTTCGGCTGCGCGTAGTCCACAACCGAGGTGCCGGGGTCGGTCTTGTACGGCACGCCGAGCCGGCCGTCCGCCGCCCGGGCCGCCAGGGTCCGCACCAGCGCCGCGTCGGAAACGGTGATGTTGAGGAAGCCGGGGCCGGAGACCTCGATCTGCTTGATCTCGTCGTTCGCCGGGATCGCCGCGACGACCTTGGACGCCAGCTCCCGCGGGTTGCCCTTGAGCTTCTTCGCGAGCGCCAGCATGCCGTTGGCCTGGAAGTCCGCCCGGTCGCTTCGGCGCAGCAGCGGGTCGGCGTCCGCCGACTCGGGCACCGCCGCCGAGAGGGCTTCCGCGAGGCGCTGGTGGACCGCAGCGGAGAGGGACTGGACCGAGGCCATGGAGTGGGTCACCGTTCTGTCGGCGTGGAAAGGGATTGCCGACCAGTATCCCACGGCGCCCACCGTGGCCCGCGACCCGATTTCCGGATGGGACAATGGGTGCGCACCCCTGTCGACGCACACACGAGAAGGAAGTACCGGACGTGGCACAGACCACCCCCGAGGCCGACTGGGTCTCCCGTATCGCCGATGACGTCATCGCCGAAGCGGAGCGCCGCGCCCCCGGGAAACCGGTGGTGTGCGCCTCCGGTCTCAGCCCCTCCGGGCCGATCCATCTGGGCAACCTGCGCGAGGTGATGGTCCCGCACCTGGTCGCGGACGAGATCAAGCGGCGCGGCGTGCCGTGCGAGCACATCATCTCGTGGGACGACTACGACCGGTTCCGCAAGGTGCCGGCCGGTGTCGAGGGCGTCGACACGTCGTGGAGCGAGCACATCGGCAAGCCGCTGACCTCGGTCCCCGCGCCGCAGGGCAGCCCGTACGGAAACTGGGCCGAGCACTTCCGCACGGCCATGTCCGACGCGCTGGGCGAGCTGGGCGTGGAGTTCCGCGGCATCAGCCAGACGGAGAGGTACACCTCCGGCGCCTACCGCGAGCAGATCCTCTTCGCCATGCGCGAGCGCGCCCGCATCGACGCCGTGCTCGACCGCTACCGCACGCTCGACAAGAACGCGCAGGGCGGCCAGGGCGGCGGCAAGAAGGGCAAGCAGCAGCAGAAGCCGAAGGACGCGGCCGAGATCGAGGCGGCCGAGGGCTCCGGCGCGGCCGCCGAGGACGACGGCTCCGGCTCCGGCTCCGGCTCCTACTACCCGTACAAGCCCTATTGCGGCGTCTGCGCGCGCGACCTGACCCGGGTCACCGCGTACGACGACGAGAGCACCGAGCTGACCTACGTCTGCGAGTGCGGCCACACCGAGACGGTGCTGCTGCGCGAGTACGACCGCGGCAAGCTGGTCTGGAAGGTCGACTGGCCGATGCGCTGGGCCTACGAGGGCGTGACCTTCGAGCCCAGCGGCGTCGACCACCAGTCGCCCGGCTCGTCCTTCGTGGTCGGCGGGCAGCTGGTGCGGGAGATCTTCGGCGGCGAGCAGCCGATCGGCCCGATGTACGCCTTCGTGGGCATCAGCGGCATGGCCAAGATGTCCAGCTCGCGCGGCGGGGTGCCGACCCCGTCCGAGGCGCTGGAGATCATGGAGGCGCCGCTGCTGCGCTGGCTCTACGCGCGGCGCAAGCCGAACCAGGCGTTCAAGATCGCGCTCGACCAGGAGATCCAGCGCACCTACGACGAGTGGGACGCGCTCGGCCGCAAGATCGCCGACGGCTCCGCGCAGCCCGCGGACCTCGCCGCGCACCTGCGCGCCTCGACCACGGCCGCGGGCCCGTTGCCCGCGACGCCGCGGCCGCTGCCGTTCCGCACGCTCGCCTCGGTGGCCGACGTCACCGCCGGGAATGCGGAGCAGACCCTCCGCATCCTGAGCGAGCTGGACCCGGAGCAGCCCGTACGCGACCTGGACGAGACCCGGCCGCGGCTGGACCGCGCCGAGCGCTGGATCACCACGCAGGTGCCGGCCGACCAGCGCACGCGGGTGCGGGACGAGCCCGACGGCGCCCTGCTCGGCTCGCTGGACGAGGAGCAGCGGGAGTCGCTGCGCCTGCTGCTCGACGGGCTGGACGAGCACTGGTCACTGGACGGGCTCACGTCGCTGGTCTACGGCGTGCCGAAGGTACGGGCCGGGCTGGCGCCCGACGCCAAGCCGACGCCCGAACTGAAGGTGGCCCAGCGGGCGTTCTTCGCCCTGCTGTACCGGCTGCTGGTGAGCCGTGAGACGGGGCCGAGGCTCCCGACGCTGCTTCTGGCGGTGGGCGCCGACCGCGTCCGCAAGCTGCTGGGGGCGTGAGCCCCTCCCGTTGACCGCCCTCGCGTGGGCGGTCAACGGGAGATGCGGGGCTGGGAAGCGAATGCTCCCGCCGTCAGATGGAGATGCCCATCTCGGAGCTGTAGCGCTCGCGGAACTCGCGCAGGTAGGCGCGCAGGTACGGCTCGCTCAGCAGGTTGCCGTCCACGTTCGTGACGCCGAAGCCGTCGTGCAGCGCCCGCGAGAGGTCGCGCGCCGAGGGCCGGCTGCCGTGCGCGGCGATGTACTGCCGGTACGCCTCGAAGTACATCTCTTCGCGCGGGACGCCGTCCGGGACACCGATCGGCTCGTCGCCCCCGTACGCGTCCGGCTCGGGTTCCGGAACGGGCGGCGCGGGGGCCGGCGCGGGCTCCGGCTCGGGGGCCGGGGGCGCCGGTTCCGGTTCGACGAACAGCTCCTGCTGGCTCGGTGCGTACGCGCCGCGGCCGCCGTCCGGGGCGCCGCTGCGGCCCAGCGGGCGCTGCCGCCCGCCCTGGACGACGGGCACGGTCACCTGCGGATGCCGGCGGCCGGTGTCCTCCGCGTAGGCGTACCCGGAGGCGGCCGGGGCGGCGGGTTCGTCGGGGATCTCGGGGAGCGGGTATTCGCCGGTGGGGGAGACGGCGACGGGCTCCTCCCACCGAGGATCGAGGTCCGGGTGACCGCCGGGGTGGGTGCCCTGGGGCGGCGGGGCGGGTATGTACTCGGGCGCGGGGCGGTACTCGGTGGCGTACTCCGCGGCCATGTCGTCGTCGTACGCGGAGCGTTCCCGCAGCGGCGGTCGTTCCTCCGGTGCGGTGGCGGCGTCCTCCTTGGTGAGGGAGGGAGCCGCCGCGCGTTCGTGCGCCCCCCGAGCCTCGGCCGCCGTGCCGCCGTGTGCCGCGTCGGCTCCGCCGCCCGCGTGCACCGCGCCGGGCGCGTCCGAGACGCCCGGCAGCAGGGCCCGTCCGGCCTGTCCGGGGGTGTCCGCGCCGGAGGCGCTCTCCGTGCCGGAGGTGAGCCGTGCGGGCACCGTGATGCCCGCCGCCGCCAGACCGGCCGGGCCCGTCTCCGTCAACGGCACGCCGTAGCGGGCGAGTCGGAGGGGCATCATCGCCTCGACGGGTGCCTTGCGGCGCCAGCCACGGCCGTAACGGGCGCGCAGCCGCGCCTCGTACACCAGCCGGTCCTGTTCCATTGCGATGACCTGCTCGTACGACCGCAGCTCCCACAGCTTCATCCGCCGCCACAGCCGGAACGTCGACGGGAACGCCAGCAGCCAGCGGGAGAGCCGTACGCCCTCCATGTGCTTGTCGGCGGTGATGTCGGCGATCCGGCCGATCGCGTGCCGGGCCGCCTCCACCGCGACCACGAACAGCACCGGGATGACGGCGTGCATGCCGACGCCCAGCGGATCGGGCCAGGCGGCGGCGCCGTTGAACGCGATGGTCGCCGCGGTCAGCAGCCACGCGGTCTGCCGCAGCAGCGGGAACGGGATGCGGATCCACGTCAGCAGCAGGTCGAGCGCGAGCAGCACCACGATGCCCGCGTCGATGCCGATGGGGAAGAAGGGCGCGAAGGCGCCGAACCCCTTCTTCTCGGCCAGGTCGCGCACGGCCGCGTACGACCCGGCGAAGCCGATGGCCGCGATGACGACCGCGCCGGTCACGACGACGCCGACGAGTATCCGGTGTGTGCGGTTGAGTTCGACGGACTGCACTGGTGTGGACCCCACCCTCGGGAAGCTGGCGGCGCTCAGCCTTGCACACCTGTGCGGTTTCGCGTCACCCGATGGCGCCGGAGGCCTCCTTCGCCACCTTTTCTGCGTTCTTGCGCACCTCGTCGCGGCTGGGCGGATCCGCGTCCTCGAATCCGGTGCCCTCGTAATCGACCGTCACGACGACGTTCTGGTCCCGGACCACGACGCGGGTGGCGCGGTAGGTGTTGTCCTTCTTCTCGGTCTCGTAGGTGACGGCCAGCGCTTCGTCGCCCACGCCGGAGACCTTGCTCTGCTCGGGCTTCTTGTGCGCCTCGTCGCCCTCGACCGCCTGGACCTCCTGCTGGACGAAGCGCTGCGCCTGCTCGTCGCCCGAGCCGAGCGAGGCGTCGGTGTCGTACCGCTTCAGGGACACCGTCAGGGCGCGGTAGTCGGCGTCGATGTCGCCGCTGCCGCCGCTCCACAGGCAGGCGCCGTAGCTGTCGGTGTCCGAAGAGGCCAGGTTCTTCCCGGACTTGTCCTCCGTGCCGGGCACCACGTCCTCGACGGTCTTCTCGGACACGGCCTTGCACGGGTCCGGCAGGCTCTTGTACGCGGCCGGGTCGGGCTTCTTCCCGCCGGTGCTCGCCGACGCCGAGGAGGAGGGGCCGGTCGGCTCCGGGTCGCCGGAGTCCGAGGAGCATCCGGCCACCAGCAGCACGGGAACGGCCACGGCTGCGCAGGCGGCCCGGCGGGCCAGTCGCGGGGTGATTCGGTGCATGGTTCCTTCGCTTCCGGTTTCTCTTCGGGGTCCGGCCGTCCGGGGTTCCGGCGAACCGGGGTTCGGGGCCGGCGTCAGCCGTCGGTGAACTGCTCGGCGAGCTGCTGGGCCAGGTCGCGCGCGTACTCCTGGAGTTCGGCACTCTCCGGCGTGCGGCGCCCGTCGGCGATGGACTGGCTGTACTCGACGGTGACCAGCACGTTGGAGGTGCGGAAGAGCAGGACGACGTCCCGGTGCGCGCTGCGGCCGTCGGCCGACGTCCTGAGCCGGTCGTCGAGGAAGGCGGCGTCGCCGATGTCGCCGAGCCTGCGGGGCGGCAGCGAGGGCTCCGGCGAGGGGGAGCCGAGCTCGGGCTCGCCGGCCTTGTCGTCGCCGGTGCCGCCGCCGTCCTCCGGGGTGTCCTCCCCGTCGGGTGACTCCGACCGTTCGCCGGGAGACGCCGCGTCGGGTCCGCCGTCCCGGGCAGCCCCTGCCATCGCGTCGGGTCCGCCGTCCGGGGCGTCGCCCTCGCCGTGGGCGTCGGTCTCGGTGCCCGCGTCCGGCTCCGGCGTCTGCGAGGCTTCCTCGCCGGGCCCCACCCCGGCCTTCTCGGCCCGTCGCTCGAACAGCAGCTCGGCCTGCTCGTCGTCGCTGACCTCGGAGTCGTAGGACACGATGCGCTCGAAGTCGACGTTGAGCCGTCGGCTGCCGAGGCTGGTCGTGCTCTGCCACGTGCAGCCCACGCGCCGGTCGGTGTCGTAGGTGAGGGCGGCCTCGCCCTCCAGCGGCGACGGGGTGGCGGAGGCGCCTCCCTCGTCGCCCTCCCCGCCGGTCTCCTGCTCGGCCTTCGCGGCCGCACCCGGCAGCATCTGCTCCAGCGTGTCGCGGCTCACCGCCCCGCACGGTTCGGGGAGGGTCCGGTAGCGGCCCGGCGGCGCGGGTTCCGCGGCGGCGGTGGCGTCGCCGGGCGTGCCGCCCGTCTCGTCGCCCCCGGAGCCGCCGGTGCAGGCCGTGAGGCCGCCGGCCACGGCGAACGCCAGCGCGGCGCCCGCCAGACGCGTCCTTGCCGTCCGCTGCACCGGTGCCTCCCGCGCTCGAAAACGTGTTGCCGCCCGTATGGGCCGACGCCACACAATGTCTACCGCACGCACCGCACGGCCGTCCGGTCGCGTGGCGCCTATGTGGCGCGAAGTCCGACTTGTTCTTTTTCTGCCTTCGGTGCCGTCCACGCTCGTGCGCTGCACCGCAGGGTCTTTCCGGGGGAGTTGAGTGAGATGTCGTACACCGAGCTGCCCGGTGCACGGGTGCCGATCCGCATGTGGGCCGATCCGGCCACGGTCGAGGACGGCGCGCTGCGCCAGCTGGAGAACGTGGCCACCCTGCCGTGGGTCCGTGGCCTCGCCGTGATGCCCGACGTGCATTACGGCAAGGGTGCGACGGTCGGCTCCGTCATCGCCATGGAGGGCGCCGTGTGCCCGGCGGCCGTCGGCGTCGACATCGGCTGCGGCATGTCCGCCGTCCGCACCTCGCTCACGCAGAACGACCTGCCCGGCGACCTGTCGCGGCTGCGGTCGCGGATCGAGCGGGCCATCCCGGTGGGCCGCGGCATGCACGACGATCCGGTGCGGCCGGAGCGTCTGCACGGCCTTCCGACCGCCGGCTGGAGCGACTTCTGGGGCCGGTTCGACGGCGTGGCGAGCGCGGTCCGCTTCCGCCGGGGGCGCGCGGAGAAGCAGATGGGCACCCTCGGTGGGGGCAACCACTTCGTCGAAGTGTGCCTCGACACCGAGGGCGCGGTGTGGCTGATGCTGCACTCCGGCTCGCGGAACATCGGCAAGGAGCTGGCCGACTTCCACATCGGCGAGGCCCAGAAGCTTCCGCACAACCAGGGCCTGGTCGACCGCGACCTGGCGGTCTTCGTCGCGGACACCCCGCAGATGGCCGCCTACCGGAACGACCTGTTCTGGGCGCAGGAGTACGCGCGCTTCAACCGCGCGCTGATGATGGGCCTGCTCCAGGACGTGGTGCGCCGTGAGTTCCGCAAGGCGAAGCCCACCTTCGAGCAGGTCATCTCCTGCCACCACAACTACGTGGCCGAGGAGCGGTACGAGGGCACGGACATGCTGGTCACCCGCAAGGGGGCCATCCGCGCGGGCAGCGGCGAGTACGGCATCATTCCCGGCTCGATGGGTACCGGGTCGTACATCGTGAAGGGCCTGGGCAACCGCGACTCGTTCCAGTCCGCCTCGCACGGCGCCGGGCGCCGGATGAGCCGCGGCGCGGCGAAGCGGCGGTTCTCCGAGCGCGACCTGGTGGAGCAGACCCGTGGCGTGGAGTGCCGCAAGGACTCCGGCGTGGTGGACGAGATCCCGGGGGCCTACAAGCCGATCGAGCAGGTGATCGAGCGGCAGCGGGACCTGGTGGAGGTCGTCGCGAAGCTCAAGCAGGTCGTCTGCGTGAAGGGCTGACCCTCCGGGGCTGCGCCACACCGGATCGTTGCCCAGGGCACCACTCCCGGTCGACAAGCTGCGATAATCAGGGCATACCGAGAGGATGGCGGAGGACTGCGACGCGTCTCGCGTTCCGGACTCCGCGTGTGGTGCGGTCGCATGTGTCACCGGGCAGCCGGGTACCGGCCCTGCCGACCCTGAGCACCGCAGAGGCTCGAGTGAAAGGCCGAGATCTTGCTGAATGATCGCAAGGACGAAGAGCCGAGGGGCGAGGTGATGGGCACCACACCTGCCGGTCATTCTCTGCACAGGCCGCGCACCGACAGAGTGGTGTTCGGCGTCAGCGCGGGGCTGACTCTGGCGTTCGTGCTGTGGGGCGGTCTCTCCACCGACTCGCTCGCGGACGTGTCGAGCAAGCTGCTCGAGGTGGTCATCCACAACGGCGGGTGGGCGTTCGTGCTCGCCGCCTCCGGGTTCGTCGTCTTCGCGTTGTGGCTGGCCTTCAGTCGCTACGGGAGGATCACCCTCGGTAAGGAGGGTGAGCGCCCGGAGTTCCGTACGGTGTCGTGGATCGCGATGATGTTCAGCGCCGGCATGGGCATCGGGCTGATGTTCTACGGTGTGAACGAGCCGCTGACGCACTTCGTGGACCCGCCTCCGGGCAACGAGCCGGTGGACGCGGGTGCCCGTATGGCCGACGCCATGGCCACCACGCTCTTCCACTGGACCCTGCACCCCTGGGCCATCTACGCCGTGGTGGGCCTGGCGATCGCCTACAGCGCGTTCCGCCGCAACCGCCGCCAGACCATCAGCGCCACCTTCACCCCGCTGATCGGGGAGAAGGCGGCCAACGGAGCCCCCGGGCGGGTCATCGACATCCTGGCGATCATCGCCACCCTGTTCGGTTCCGCCGCCTCGCTGGGCCTGGGCGCCCTCCAGATCGGCAGCGGCGTGCAGGAGCTGGACTGGATGTCCACCGTGGGGACGGGTCTCCTGGTCGCGATCATCGCGTTCCTCACCCTGTGCTTCGTCGTGTCGGCGGTCTCGGGCGTGGAGAAGGGCATCCAGTGGCTGTCCAACATCAACATGGTGCTGGCCGCGCTGCTGGTCGTGTTCCTCTTCGTCGCCGGACCGACCGTGCTCCAGCTGGACCTGATCCCGACCTCGATCGGTGCCTACTTCGCCGACCTGCCGGAGATGGCGGCGCGCACGGAGGCCAGCGCCGGCGACGACGTCGCCACCTGGCTCTCGGGGTGGACGGTCTTCTACTGGGCCTGGTGGATCTCCTGGACGCCGTTCGTCGGCATGTTCATCGCCCGCATCAGCCGTGGCCGGACGATCAGGCAGTTCATCGGCGGCGTGATCCTCGTGCCCAGCGTGGTCAGCCTGATCTGGTTCTCCGTCCTCGGCGGCACCGGCATGCGGCTGCAGGAGAACGGCGCCGGCATCGCCGGCGAGGCGACGCCGGAGGGACAGCTCTTCGCAGTGCTGAACGAGTTCCCGATCGCCGGCGTCACCAGCCTGGTCGTGATGATCCTCGTCGGCATCTTCTTCGTCTCCGGCGCGGACGCGGCGTCCATCGTGATGGGCACGCTCTCCCAGAAGGGCACCCTTGAGCCGCACCGGTTCGTGGTCATCTTCTGGGGTGCTCTCACGGGCGCGGTCGCCGCCATCATGCTGCTGATCGGTGAGGGCGGCACGACCGCACTGGACGGTCTGCAGAACCTGACCATCCTCGCCGCGGTGCCGTTCACCGTGGTGATGATCGGACTGTGCGTGGCGCTGATGAAGGACCTCCGCCAGGACGCCAGGATCCAGCGCAGCGAGCGGGGCGAGGAGGCCGTGGAGCTCGCGGTCATCACGGGCTCCGAGAAGTACGACGGCGACTTCGAACTGCGTATCGGCCCCGCCGAGGACGTCGACATGAACGAGGTGCGGCGTCGTGCGGACACTAGTGAGTTGACCAGGATCGAGGCGGAGCACCGGAGCGAGGAGGAGGAGCGGGAACACCTCCAGCCACGCAAGCAGTGAGGCAGTCTCGCTTTCCGTCGACCGGCGGCCCGGAACGGCCGCCGGTCGATACTTTTTCGTGACGTGTGTTTTCGGCCGTCGTGGGGAGGTGAACGGCTCGCGGGTCGACGTCGTCCCGGCCTGCGGCTTTTCTGCCCCGACAACCGAAGGATGAGTGCGTGTCTGCGCAGACGACGGCGAAAGTGCCGCCCCAGGGAGATCGACCAGGACCAAGAGAAGGCGAACGGACCTCCTCCATCGCGCCGAGGGTCTTCTGGCCTTCGGCGGTGGTGATTCTCGGGTTCGTGCTGTTCGCCGTCATCGGTCAGAAGACGGCCGCCGACGCGGTCGCCACCGTGCAGAGCGAGGTCATCGGCAACCTGAGCTGGTTCTACATGGCTCTGGTGTCGCTGTTCGTGATCTTCTGCCTGTGGGTGGGCATAGGCCGCTACGGCGACATCAGGCTCGGCAAGGACGGGGAACGGCCGGAGTTCTCCGTCGTGTCCTGGCTGGCGATGCTGTTCGCCGCCGGCATGGGCATCGGCCTGGTCTTCTGGGGTGTCGCCGAGCCGCTGAACTTCTTCGACGCCCCGCGTCCCGGCATCGGCTCCTCCGACGCCGCCAAGTCCGAGTTCGCCATGGTGCAGACGTTCCTGCACTGGGGCATCCACCCGTGGGCGATCTACGTGGTCGTCGGCCTCGCCGTCGCCTACTCCGTGCACCGCAAGGGCCGCCCGGTGTCCATCCGCTGGGCGCTGGAGCCGGTCTTCGGTGACCGGATCAAGGGCGTGTGGGGCGACGTGATCGACTCGGTGGCCGTCATCGGCACCCTGTTCGGCGTCGCGACCTCGCTCGGCTTCGGAGTGATGCAGGTCGCCAGCGGCATGGACTTCCTGGGCTGGGTCGACGACGGGGGCAGCAAGACCCTGCTGGTCGTGCTGATCGTGTGCATCACCGGTGTCGCGACGCTGTCCGTGGTGACGGGCATCGGCAAGGGCATCAAGTGGCTCTCGAACGCCAACATGGGCATCGCCGCCCTGATCATGCTCTTCGTGCTGATCGCCGGCCCGACGCTGTACATCGCCAACACCCTCGTCCAGGACACCGGCGGCTACCTCCAGAACCTCCTGTCGCTGAGCTTCGACACCGGGGCGGCGCACGGCGAGGACGGCACCAGCTGGGTCAACGCCTGGACCGTCTTCTACTGGGGCTGGTGGATCTCCTGGGCGCCGTTCGTCGGCATCTTCATCGCCCGGATCTCCCGGGGCCGCACCGTCCGCGAGTTCGTCTGCGGCGTGCTGCTGGTCCCGACCCTGCTGACGTTCGTCTGGTTCTCCATCTTCGGCGGCACCGCCGTCTTCCAGCAGGCGACCGGAAAGCACGACTACGTCGGCGAAGCGGGCGTCAGCACCAACAACGCCCTCTTCGAGATGCTGGACACGCTGCCGGGCGGCACCTTCGTCGCCGGTGTGGCGATCCTGCTGATCGTGCTCTTCTTCGTCACCTCGTCCGACTCCGGTTCGTACGTGGTGGACATGCTGGCGTCCGGCGGCGACCCGAACCCGCCGACCTGGAGCCGTGTCTTCTGGGCGCTGACCGAGGGCGCCGTGGCCATCGCGCTGCTGCTGGCCTCCGGCAGCGGCGGAACGGCCTCGCTGGACACGTTGAAGACGGTGGCGATCCTCGTCGCCCTCCCGTTCAGCTTCGTCATGATCGGCATGTGCGTCGCGACGCTGCGGTCGTTCCGTCAGGAGCGGGAGGCCTACCTGGCCGCCAAGGCCAAGCGGGAGCAGGACAGGATGGTCGACGAGGCGGTGGCCGCGCTCGAGGAGGGCCTCGAGAACGGCACGCTCGGTGCGGAGGGGACGTCGAAGACGTCCACCACGAAGCGCTGACGGCCGCCTGACCGCACGTCATCACGCGGGCTCCGCACCGGTTCTGGACGATGACCGGAGTGGGGCCCGCGTGCCGTGCGTGCGGGTGCGTGCCGTGCGTGCGGGGGCGCGCAGGTGGGCGCGTGCGTCGCGCCGGTGAGGCTCAGGGCCAGACGAGGCAGTACGGCTGGTGGCCGGCCATGTGGAGGCGTTCGGAGAAGTCCTGCCACTCGTGGAGCAGCCGGTAGACGTTGAAGGCGTCCTGCGGGCCGCTGCGGTCGGGGACCGTCGACCAGATGAACGCGGCCGCGCCGACCGACTCCTCGCCGATGCCGCGCAGCGGGTCGACGACCGTCATCGGGAGCTTCACCACGGCGTAGTCCGGGTGCAGGACGACGAGTTCGAGCGGCGGGACGCGGTGCAGGGGTATGCCCTCGATGCCCGTGAGCACCATCGCCGCCATGGTCTCCGGCTTGATCTTGGTGAACATGCCGTGGCCCAGCTCGTCGCCGCCGAGCTCTTCCGGGCGCATGGAGATCGGCACGCGAGCGGCGGTCGCACCGTCCGGCGCGCCGAAGTACTTGTAGGTCACCCCCACTCCGCCGCCACCCCTGCTGCTCTCTGTTCTCGCCGCTTCACGCCGGTGACGTCCCCGTGCCTGCTCAGGCTCGAGTCCCCCGGTACCCTCGCCCAGTCCGCCACCGCGCTGCATGTCACCACCCGACCACTCGCGGCCCCCGCCGCGCAACCAGATCATCGTGTCAAAGACCTCCCCGCGCAGGCGGGCGCGAAACGCCCCGAGGGCGTACCCGCTGGGGAAGGTCTGCCACCATGGCCCCGTGACTCACTCGTACGACACCCCAGTATCGCAGTCGCTCTTCGATCGTGCCGCAGCCGTGACTCCCGGAGGCGTGAACTCGCCGGTCCGCGCCTTCGGCGCGGTGGGCGGTACGCCCCGCTTCATGGTGTCCGGCACCGGTCCGTACCTCACGGACGCCGACGGCCGCGAGTACGTCGACCTGGTCTGCTCGTGGGGGCCGATGATCCTCGGCCACTCCCACCCCGAGGTGCTCTCCGCGGTGCAGGCGGCCGTCGCGCGCGGCACGTCGTTCGGCACGCCGGGCGAGGCGGAGGTCGAACTGGCCGAGGAGATCGTGGAGCGGGTGGCGCCGGTGGAGCGGGTGCGGCTGGTCTCCAGCGGCACCGAGGCGACCATGTCGGCGATCCGGCTCGCCCGCGGGTTCACCGGACGGCCCAAGGTGGTGAAGTTCGCCGGCTGCTACCACGGCCACGTGGACGCGCTGCTGGCCGCCGCCGGCTCGGGCGTCGCCACCTTCGCGCTGCCGGACACCCCGGGGGTCACCGGTGCGCAGGCCGGCGACACCATCGTGCTGCCCTACAACGACCTCGCCGCCGTGACCGAGGCGTTCGCCGCGCACCCCGGCCAGATCGCGTGTGTGATCACCGAGGCGTCGCCGGGCAACATGGGCGTCGTTCCGCCCCGGGACGGCTTCAACCAGGCGCTGCGCGACCTGTGCCGCACGCACGGCGCGCTGTACGTCTCCGACGAGGTCATGACCGGTTTCCGGGTGAGCCGGGCCGGCTGGTACGGCCTGGACGGCGTCGAACCGGACCTGATGACGTTCGGCAAGGTGATGGGCGGCGGCTTCCCCGCGGCGGCGTTCGGCGGCCGCAGGGACGTCATGGACCACCTCGCCCCGGCCGGCCCCGTCTACCAGGCGGGCACGCTGTCCGGGAACCCGGTCGCGACCGCCGCCGGCGTCGCGCAGCTGCGGCTGCTGGACGACGTGGCGTACGGGGCCGTCGACACGGTCTCCGAGCGGCTGCGCGGCCTGGTCACCGAGGCGCTGACCGCGGAGGGCGTCGCCCACCGGCTCCAGACCGCCGGGAACATGTTCTCCGTCTTCTTCACCGACACCCCGGTCACGGACTACGCGGGCGCCAAGGCCCAGGAGGCGTTCCGCTACACCGCGTTCTTCCACGCGATGCTGGAGCAGGGCGTCTACCTGCCGCCCTCCGCCTTCGAGTCGTGGTTCGTCTCCACCGCGCACGACGACCGCGCCGTCGAGCGGATCGCCGCCGCGCTGCCGTCCGCCGCGCGCGCCGCGGCCCAGGCGAAGCCGGAGGCCGCCGCATGACCCCCACGGTGACGGTGGTGCACGTCGTCAGACACGGCGAGGTGCACAACCCGGAGGGCATCCTGTACGGCCGGCTGCCCGGCTACCACCTGTCCGACCTCGGCCGCCGCATGGCCGACCGGGTGGCGGAGCACCTGGCCGACCGGGACATCGTGCACGCCGTGGCCTCGCCGCTGGAGCGCGCGCAGGAGACGGCCGCGCCGGCCGCCAAGGCCCTCGGTCTGGATCTCGCCACCGACGAGCGGTTGATCGAGGCGGGCAACCTCTTCCAGGGCAAGACCTTCGGCGTCGGCGACGGCGCCCTGCGCAGCCCCGCGAACTGGCGGCACCTGCGCAACCCCTTCCGCCCGTCCTGGGGCGAGCCGTACATCGACCAGGTGGTGCGCATGTCGGGCGCCGTGGAGGCGGCCAAGAACGCGGCGCGCGGCCACGAGGCGGTGTGCGTCAGCCACCAGCTGCCGATCTGGACGCTGCGCTCCTACGTCGAGCGGCGCCGCCTCTGGCACGACCCGCGCACCCGCCAGTGCACCCTCGCCTCGCTGACCTCGTTCACCTATCTGGACGACAAGATCGTCTCGGTGGCGTACAGCGAGCCGGCGCTGGACCTCGTACCGCCGCACCTGCGGGCCGGCGGCCCGCGCGGCGACCGGCCCGCCGCAGGCGCCTGAGAGCGGCTGCTCGTATGCGCCCCGAAACCTGCTCCGACCTGCTGATACGCGCCCTACCAGGGGGTGCGGAGATCGCCCTGCGACCTCATGGGAAACTTTTCACATGAGTCCGATCCGCGCCTTCCGTCGTCGTACGCCCCTGTCCGCCGCGGCCGTACTCGTCGTGGCCGGCGGGCTGCTGCTGACCGGATGCGGGGACGACCCGAAGGCCACCGGGGGCGGGGACAAGGGCTACGTCCAGGGCACCGGCCGGATCACGAAGGTGCCCGCCGCGGAACGCAAGGACGCCCCCGACATCGGCGGCGAGACGGTCGGCGACGGCCGGGCGCGCCTCTCCGACTTCCGCGGCGAGGTCGTGGTGGTCAACGTGTGGGGTTCCTGGTGCGCACCGTGCCGGGCGGAGGCCCCGCACTTCGCGAAGGTCGCCGAGGACATGACGGACGACGGCGTCCGGTTCCTCGGCATCAACACCCGCGACCAGTACAAGGAGCCGGCCCAGGCGTTCGAGCGCACCTACGGCATCCCCTACCCGAGCCTCTTCGACCCCAGCGGCCGGCAGATGCTGAAGTTCCCCAAGGGCACGCTCTCGCTCCAGACCATCCCCTCCACGCTGATCATCGACCGGGACGGGAAGATCGCCGTGCAGGCGCTCGACGAACTCGGCGGGAAGCAGCTGCGCTCGCTGATCGAGCCGGTGCTCGCGGAGAAGTGACGGTGCGATGAGCGACCCCACCGCGGCCCTGACCACCCTCGCCGTGGCGCCGGACGAGACCGTGGTCAGCGGCGCGCTGATCCTGGCGCTCCCGATCGCGCTGCTCGCCGGGCTGGTGTCGTTCTTCTCGCCCTGCGTGCTGCCGCTCGTCCCCGGCTATCTGAGCTACGTCACCGGCGTCAGCGGCACCGACCTCGCGGACGCCCGCAAGGGCCGGGTGCTCGCCGGCGCCGCGCTGTTCGTCCTCGGCTTCACCGCCGTGTTCGTCTCCGGCGGCGCGCTGTTCGGCTACTTCGGCAACACCCTCCAGGAACACCGCGAGATCATCTCCCGCGTGCTGGGCGGTCTCACGATCCTGCTGGGGCTGTCGTTCATGAGCTCCGGCTCCGGCCTGCTGAACCGTCTCACCAGCCGCGAGTTCCGCATCCACCGCCGTCCGGCCGTCGGCCTCGCGGGTGCGCCGATGCTGGGCGTGCTGTTCGGCATCGGCTGGACGCCGTGCATCGGCCCGACCCTGTCCGCGGTGACCGCGCTCGCGCTCAACGAGGCCAGCGCCGGGCGCGGAGCGGTGCTGACCGCCGCCTACTGCCTGGGCCTCGGCCTGCCGTTCCTTCTCGCCGCGGTGCTGTTCCGCCGCACCCTCGGGGCGTTCGGCTGGGTCAAGCGGCACTATGTCTGGGTGATGCGCATCGGCGGCGGCCTGCTGGTCGCCGTCGGCGTGCTGCTCGTCACGGGGGCCTGGGACCGAATCGTCTACGAACTGCAGGTGTGGTCCGGCGCGGCCGGATTCACCGTGGGGATCTGAGCGGATGACCGACGACACCACCACCCGGCCGGACACCGAGCGCCCGGACGCCGCCACGGAGGAGCCGGAGCTCGGTGCGGCCATGTCGCAGCTCTCCACCGCCCCCGTCGAGGAGAGCGGGCGGGCCGTGCAGGGCTCGTTCGGCGGCGTCCGGGCCCCCGGCGTCAAGGGCGGCGCCGCCTGGACCGGCCGCGAAGTCCTCGGCTGGGCCCGCTGGTTCTGGCGCCAGCTCACCTCGATGCGGGTCGCGCTGATCCTGCTCTTCCTGCTCTCCCTCGCCGCCATCCCCGGCTCGGTCATCCCGCAGTCCTCCGTCGATCCCACCCAGGTCGACGACTTCCGCGCCGAGAACCCGACCCTCGGGAACGTCTACGACGCGCTCCAGCTCTTCGACGTCTACAGCTCGGTGTGGTTCTCCGCGATCTACATCCTGCTGTTCGTCTCACTGATCGGCTGCATCCTGCCCCGCAGCTGGCAGTTCGCCGGACAGCTCCGCGCCCGTCCGCCGCGCGCTCCGCGCCGCCTGGACCGGATGCCCGCCTTCACCACCTGGCGCACCGACGCCTCCCCCGAGGACGTACGGGAGGCCGCGCGGGAGCTGCTGCGCGGCAAGCGCTACCGGGTGGCCGCCGAGGGCGACGCCGTCGCGTCGGAGAAGGGCTACCTGCGCGAGGCCGGCAACCTGCTGTTCCACATCGCGCTGATCGTGCTGCTGGTGGCGTTCGCCGCCGGCCAGCTCTTCCGCTCCGAGGGCGGCACGCTGGTCCCCGTCGGCAGCAGCTTCTCCAACACGCTCTCCCAGTACGACGACTTCTCCTCCGGTTCGCTGTTCGCCTCGGACGACCTCGACGGCTTCGGGTTCCGCCTGGACGACTTCGACGCGTCGTACGAGGAGAACGGCCCGAACCGCGGCAGCGTGCGTACGGCCCGCGCCGACGTCACGTACTGGACGTCCCCGGACGGCCCGGAGCGGAAGACCACCATCCAGGTCAACGAGCCGCTGGAGATCGGCGACACCAAGGTCTACCTGCTCGCCAACGGCTACGCCCCGGTCGTGTCCTTCACCGACGCGAGCGGCGAGGTCGCCTACCGCGGCCCGGTGCCGTTCCTGCCGCAGGACACCAACCTCACCTCCAGCGGAGTCATCAAGGTCACCGACGCGGTGAACGAGGAGGGCGAGCGGGAGCAGTTCGGCTTCCAGGGCTTCTTCGTGCCCACCTTCGGCGGTGCCGGCTCGGGCAGCATGTTCTCCCGCTGGCCGGAGCTGAAATACCCCGTGCTGTTCCTCACCGCCTACCGGGGCGACCTGGGTGTCGACTCCGGCATCCCGCAGAACGTGTACCAGCTGGACACGGACAGCATGAAGCAGTTCAAGGCCGGGGACGGCGGTCCGCTGGCGAAGAAGCTGCTGCCCGGCGAATCCATGAAGCTGCCCGACGGCAAGGGCACGCTGAAGTTCGAGGGCGTCAAGCAGTGGGCGAACTTCCAGGTCGCCCACCAGGTCGGCAACGTCTGGGCCCTCGCCGGCGCGCTCGTCGCCATCGCCGGACTCGCCGGCTCGCTGTTCATCCAGCGCCGCCGGATGTGGGTCCGGGCCGTCGCCGGCCCGGACGGCACCACCACCGTCGAGATGGCCGGACTGGGACGCAGCGAGTCGCCCCGCCTCCCCGAAGAACTGGGCGACCTCGCGTACGCCCTGCAGGACAAGGCACCGCCGGCCGCCGCCCCCGACGGGGACACGGCGGAGTCCGACGCCGACGCAGCACAAGAGGCACCCTCCCGAGGAGACCGCCCGTGAACCTGGTGAACATCGCCGCCGCGACCAACGAGCCGCTCGCCGAGATCAGCAACTACCTGATCTACTCCGCGATGGCCGTCTACGTCCTCGCGTTCGTCGCGCACATCGCCGAGTGGGTGCTCGGCAGCCGCAGCAAGGTGGCCCGTACGGCTGCCGCGCTCACCTCCGGCGCCGCGCAGGACGCCGCCGCGCAGGACGCCGCGCAGGCGGCTCCCGCGGTCACCGTCAGGAAGGGCGGCTCCACGAGCGTGCTGGAGCGCCCCAAGGTCGTCACCCGCTCCAGCGCCGGCCGGCGCGGCGACCTGCCCGACGGCCCGGGCGCCGCCGGCGGGGACGAGAGGGGCGACCTCTACGGGCGGATGGCGATCTCGCTGACCGTCCTGGCCTTCGCGCTGCACGCGGGCGGCGTGCTCACCCGCGCGCTGTCCGTCGGCCGCGCGCCGTGGGCGAACATGTACGAGTTCTCCACCGCGTTCTCCATGGTGATCGTCGGCGCCTACCTCGGTTTCCTGCTGGCGAAGAAGAACATCCGCTGGATCGGCCTGCCCCTCGTCACCACCGTGCTGCTCGACCTCGGTCTCGCCACGACCTGGCTCTACACCGAGTCCGACCAGCTGGTCCCCGCCCTCCACTCCTACTGGCTGTGGATCCACGTCTCGCTGGCCATCGTCTGCGGCGCGCTGTTCTACCTCGGCTTCGTCACCTCGGTGCTGTACCTCTTCCGCGACCGCTACGAGACCAAGCTCCTGGGCGGCGGCAGGCCGGGCGCGTTCGCCACCTCCGTGCTGGAGCGGCTGCCCTCGTCGTCCTCGCTGGACAAGTTCGCCTACCGGGTCAACGCGGCCGTCTTCCCCTTCTGGACCTTCACCATCGTCGCGGGCGCCATCTGGGCCGGCGACGCCTGGGGCCGCTACTGGGGATGGGACCCCAAGGAGGTCTGGTCCTTCATCACCTGGGTCGCGTACGCCTGCTACCTGCACGCCCGCGCCACCGCCGGATGGAAGGGCCGCAAGGCCGCCTACCTGGCGCTCTTCGCCTTCGCCTGCTTCCTCTTCAACTACTACGGCGTCAACGTCTTCTTCAACGGCAAGCACAGCTACGCCGGCATCTGACGTCCCGGCGCAGGCGCTACGGCCCGAGCGGGCTGACCTCGCCGGTCCGCCACCGCCCGCGTCGACGGCCGCCGGGCACGGGGACGCGTCGGCCGGCGGCCGTCGGGGGTTACGCGCCCGTCGGGGGCGGGGTCTCGTCGTCGCCGCCGCCCGTGTCGCGGCGCCGGCGCTCGTCCTCCTCGCCCAGCGACTTGAGGAAGTCCGGGTTGTCGTCCGGCGCCACCCAGCGCCGCTCCTGCGGCCGCTGCGCGCCGTACGGCGCGTTCCGCCGCGGCCTGCCGACCAGGAACCAGGCGATCGGGCCGATCAGCACCTGCCCGAAGAGCAGCACGATGAACACCCACGCCAGCTTCGGCAGCTTGCGCACCTCGTTCTCGGGCGTGTTCAGGCAGTCGATGAAGGCGAAGATCCAGATCGCCAGGACCAACAGGAACGGCAGATACCTGAGCATGCGGGGCGCCCCCTGGGGTGCGTCGGGTGTACGGACACCAGCGTAACGGCCGGAAATCCACATGCTCGATACTGAGGCCATGGCATACGACGATCTCCGCTCGCTGCTGCGGGCGCTCGAACGCGAAGGCGACCTCAAGCGCATCAAGGCGGAGGTCGATCCGTACCTCGAGGTCGGGGAGATCGTCGACCGGGTGCAGAAGTCCGGGGGACCGGCGCTGCTCTTCGAGAACGTCAAGGGTTCCTCGATGCCCCTGGCCATGAACGTCTACGGCACCGACCGGCGGCTGCTCAAGGCGCTCGGCCTGACGTCGTACGCCGAGATCAGCGAGAAGATCGGCGGGCTGCTCAAGCCGGAGCTGCCGCAGGGCTTCGTCGGTATGCGGGAGGCGTTCGGCAAGCTGGGCGCGATGGCGCACGTGCCGCCGAAGAAGGTGCGCAACGGCCCGGTCCGGGACGTGGTGCTGCGCGGCGACGACGTGGACCTGGACGCGCTGCCCGCGCTGTTCACCTGGCCGGAGGACGGCGGGTCGTTCTTCAACCTCGGCCTCACCCACACGAAGGACCCGGAGTCCGGCGTACGGAACCTCGGCCTCTACCGCCTCCAGCGGCACGACAAGCGCACGATCGGCATGCACTGGCAGATCCACAAGGACAGCCGGAACCACTACCAGGTCGCCGCCCGGCGCGGTGAGAAGCTGCCCGTCGCGATCGCCTTCGGCTGCCCGCCCGCCGTCACCTACGCCTCCACCGCGCCGCTGCCCGCCGACATCGACGAGTACCTCTTCGCGGGCTTCGTCCAGGGCAAGCGCGTCGAGATGGTCGACTGCGAGACGGTGCCGCTGCAGGTACCGGCCGATGCGGAGGTCGTGCTGGAGGGATGGCTGGAGCCCGGCGAGATGCTGCCGGAGGGCCCGTTCGGCGACCACACCGGCTTCTACACGCCGCAGGAGCCGTTCCCGGCGCTCACGATCGACTGCGTCACGATGCGGAAGAAGCCGGTCCTGCAGTCCATCGTCGTCGGCCGTCCGCCGACCGAGGACGGGCCGCTGGGGCGGGCGACGGAACGCTTCTTCCTGCCGCTGCTCAAGGTGATCGTCCCGGACATCGTCGACTACCACCTCCCCGAGGCCGGCGGCTTCCACAACTGCGCCATCGTCTCCATCGACAAGCGCTACCCGAAGCACGCGCAGAAGGTGATGTCCGCGATCTGGGGCGCGCACATGATGTCGCTCACCAAGCTGATCGTCGTCGTCGACGCCGACTGCGACGTGCACGACCTGCACGAGGTCGCCTGGCGTGCGCTGGGCAACACCGACTACGCCCGCGACCTCCAGGTGGTCGACGGGCCCGTCGACCACCTCGACCACGCCTCCTACCAGCAGTTCTGGGGCGGCAAGGCGGGCATCGACGCCACCGCCAAGTGGCCCGAGGAGGGCTACACCCGCGACGGCGGCTGGCCGCACATGGTGCTCTCCGACCCCGACACGGCGGCGACGGTCGACCGCCGCTGGAAGGAGTACGGCCTGTGACCTCGGACGCGCAGGCGACGTCGAACCCCGTGCGCGCGTTCCTGCGGCTGGTGATGATCGAGCACTCGGTGTTCGCGCTGCCCTTCGCCTACATCGCGGCCCTGACCGCGATGTTCCTGGACGACGGGCGCGTGCACTGGTGGGAGCTGCTGCTGATCACCGTCGCCATGGTGAGCCTGCGGACGTTCGCGATGGCCGCGAACCGGATCATCGACCGCGAGATCGACGCCCGCAACCCCCGCACGGCCGGGCGGGAGCTCGTCACCGGCGCGGTGTCGGTACGCACCGCGCAGATCGGCGCGGCGGTCTCGCTGGCCGTCTTCCTCGGCGCGGCGGCCCTGCTCAACCCGCTGTGCCTGGCGCTGGCGCCGGCCGCCGTGGTGCCCATGGTCGTCTACCCGTACGGCAAGCGCTTCACGGACTTCCCGCACGCGATCCTCGGACTCGCGCAGGCCATCGGGCCGATCGGCGCGTGGATCGCGGTGACCGGCACCTGGTCGTGGGAGGCCGTGCTGCTGGGTCTGGCGGTCGGCATCTGGATCGGCGGCTTCGACCTGATCTTCGGCTGCCAGGACGTCGCCGCCGACCGCGCGGAGGGCGTGCGGTCCGTGCCCGCGCGCTTCGGCATCGCGGCCGCGCTGTACGGCGCACGCGTCGCGCACGGGGTCACGGTGCTGCTGCTCGCGTGGTTCGGCGTCGCGACGGGCGCGGGCCTGCCGTGGTGGGCCGGGCTCGCGCTCGTGACGGCCGCGTTCGCGTACGAGCATGCGATCGTACGGCCGGGCGACCTGAGCCGCCTGAACCGTGCCTTCTTCACGGTGAACGGCTTCATCGGCATGGCGCTCTTCGCCTGCGCGCTGGCCGACCTCGCCCTGCGGGGCCTCTCCGCGGGCTGAGCCGTTCCGGCACGCGGGGGGTGAGGCACCGCGGCGGCCGCCCGCCTGCCGCCAGGCCGGTGCCGGGTCAGTGCCAGGCCGGTTTCTGCTCGCCCGCCACGCGGCTCCGCGAGGTCATGAACGCCGCCATCACGCCGCCGATCAGCCCGAAGAGGTGGCCCTGCCACGACACCCCCGGCGTCGTCGGCAGCACGCCCCACAGGATCGACCCGTACAGCACGACCACCACGCCGCCCAGCGCGACGTCCGCGATGCGCCGGTCCACGAAGCCGCGCACCACCAGGTAGCCGAACAGGCCGAACACGAGCCCGGACGCGCCCGCCGTGTTGCTCGGCACCGGCGCCGTGACCCACACGCCCAGCCCGCTGACCAGGATGGTGATCAGCGAGACGGCCAGGAACGTGCCGATGCCGCGCAGCGCGGCCATGAAGCCCAGCACCAGCAGCGGCACGGTGTTCGCCATCAGGTGGTCCCAGCCGAAGTGCAGGAACGCGGCCGGGACGATGTCCAGCAGCTCGTCCGTCTGCCGGGGCGAGATGCCGTACGGGTCCAGCGCGTGACCGGTGGCGTAGTCGACCGCCTCCAGCACCCACATCAGGCCCACCCAGACCAGGATGAGCTTCAGCGCGGACGCGGTCCGGTACGTCGTCTCGCTCGTCATCGTGTGCCTCCCCTCCCCCTGGAGAGCCCAGTGCCTCTCACCGTGCAACGCTACCCGGATCGCCCCGGTTCCCCACGTGCCCGGGCGTACGCCGCGAACGGGGGCTACGACGTGGTGCCGCTACGACCGGGCCGCCCGGTACAGCGCGGCGGCCAGCAGGTCCTGCGGTGCCAGCTCGGGCGCGTTACGGGGCGGGTTCGGGGAGTACACGTCGCCCGGCGAGAACCGCAGCCGCAGCGGCACGTCCGCCGCTCCGTCGCCGACCAGTCCGCCCAGGTCGAAGCGCACCTCGGCCAGCGAGCCGCGGCGCAGCACCACCTCCGCCGGCACCCGGCGGTCCCCCGCCTCGGCGGGGTCGAAGCCGGTGCCGAGCGGCTGCAGCAGCGGGGCGAGCGCCCGTGCCGTACGCCGGGCGGGCAGCTCGGCGTGCAGCCGCTGCACGCCGTCCTTCTCCCCGGTCACCCGGTAGGTGGTGTGCCGGGTGAGCACGTCCTCCAGTCCGGCCATCGTGCCGCGCAGCTCGTCGCCGTCCAGCACGTTGCTCGCGCCGCGCACGCCGCCGCGGTCCACGGACAGGCCGGTGAACTCCTCCAGCGCCCAGGCGTAGTCGGCGAACGCCTCGGGCTTCATGCTGACCCAGCCGCCGCCCAGCAGCCGGTCGACGGAGTGCAGCGAGCCGGGCAGGTCGTCGGCGAGCCGCAGAACCCTCCGCACCCGGTCGCGCTCCTGCCGGGTGAGCCCGCCGTGACGCAGCAGTTCCTTCGGCTGGATCCGCAGGTAGACCCGGTCGCCGATCGACTTGTACGACACCACGTCGCGGTCGCCGAGGCACAGGGCCATCACCAGCCGGGTCTCCGGGCCGTAGTCCTCCAGCTCGTTCAGGGCCCTCTCCGCCTCCAGAGCGAGCGCGACCTCGGCCTGCGCCAGCCGCCGCGCCCGTTCCGGGCCGGTGTCCCGGCCGAAGGCCGACAGCAGCTCCCGCACCTCGCCGACCGGGGCGTCGAGGTCGGCGACGACCGTCGCCGACTCCTCGGCGGTCATCCGGTCGACGGCGCCGCGCACGGTGTCGGCGGGCGAGCCCGCGGCTTCGGCGGGGCCGCAGGCGACGGCTCCGGCCAGCAGCAGGCAGACACCGGCGGCGACGGCGGCGTGACGGCGGGGTGAACGGGAGGCGCGCATCTCCCGAGCCAACCGCATGACCGCCCCCGTTGGCCAGCCGGGGCACGTCGTACGCTCGGTGCGTGACTTCCAGCCAGCGCCGGCCCTGGGTCGTGGGCGTCTCCGGGGCCTCCGGCACTCCGTACGCGGCGGCGGTGCTGCGTGCGCTGCTGCACGCGGGTGAGCCCGTGGACCTGGTGGTGAGCCGGGCCGCCCGGCTGACCGTTCTGGACGAGACCGGTCATCCGTTCCGCGACGCGCACGCCGAGGAGGACCTGCGCCGCTGGCTCGCCCGCGGCGCCGACGGCACCCCGGACGCGTACGACGTGGACGTGAGCGGCGTGCGGCACTGGGCGGCCGGCGACCTCGCGGCCGGGCCGTCGTCGGGGTCGTACCCGACGCGCGGCATGCTCGTCGTGCCCGCGAGCACGGCCTGCGTGGCGGGCGTGGCGCTGGGCCTGTCGAAGGACCTGCTGCAGCGCACCGCCTCGGTGACGCTGAAGGAGCGGCGGCCGCTGGTGGTGACCGTCCGCGAGACGCCGCTGACCGGCCAGACGCTGCGCCACCTGGTGACGCTGGACGACGCGGGCGCCGTGGTGCTGCCCGCCTCGCCCGCCTTCTACGCCGGGGTGCGGGACGCGCAGGACCTGGTCGACTTCGTCGCCGGCCGGGTGCTGGACGCGGCCGGCGTCCCGCACAAGCTGTACCGCCGCTGGCGGGGCGAGCTCGGCGGCGGCCGGGAGGTCACACGGGACGCGTCGGCCCCGCCGGACGGCCCGTAGGACGGGCCGACCGCAGGAGATGACGCGGCCATGCCTTAGATTCGTATCCGAGGAATGCGGGAAACACTCGAATCCCGACCCGGGAAGACGGAAGGCGTAGGACGCATGGACGCGGTGGACAGGCAGCTCATCCAGGCGCTGCGCGAGAACGGCAGGGCCTCGTACGCCGAGCTCGGCCGGCTCGTCGGCCTCTCCGGCCCCAGCGTCACCGACCGCATCAACCGGTTGGAGGCGGCCGGCGTCATCACCGGCTACCGCGCGACCGTCGACGCGCCCTCGCTGGGCCTGGGCGTCACGGCGCTGGTCGGCATCCAGCTCTCCGATGCCGTCGACCACGAGGAGGTCGCGGGCCGGATGCGGGACCTCGCCGAGATCGAGGACTGCTGGTTCATCGCCGGCGACGACTCCTACATGCTCAAGGTCCGCGCGACGGACGTGGACGGGCTGGAGCGCACCATCCGCCGTCTCTCCGGCACCAAGGGCGTCTCCCGCACCCGGACCACCATCGTGCTCTCCACAAAGTGGGAGAACAGGGTCGGCGAACTGCCCGACGAGGTGTAGGGCTACGCTCGATCGGGGCGCCGGTACGCAAAGCGCCCGAATCCGTGAGGCGAGGAGGCGCGTGCGGCATGGACGCTGGGCTCAGGCGCGAGCTGGAGGACAAGGTCCGTTCGGGTGAGCGGCTCACCCGTGAGGACGGCATCGCTCTGTACGCGTGCGACGACCTCGCCTGGCTGGGCGGTCTCGCCCACGAGGTGCGGACGCGGAAGAACGGCGACGTCGTCCACTTCAACGTCAACCGTCACCTGAACATGACCAACGTGTGCACGGCGTCGTGCGCGTACTGCTCCTTCCAGCGCAAGCCGGGGGAGAAGGACGCCTACACCATGCGCATCGAGGAGGCCGTCAAGCTCGCCAAGGCGATGGAGGGCGACAACCTCACCGAGCTGCACATCGTCAACGGCCTGCACCCCACGCTGCCCTGGCGCTACTACCCGCGCTCGCTCAGCGCGCTGAAGGAGGCACTGCCGGACACGGTGTCGCTGAAGGCCTTCACCGCCACCGAGATCCACCACTTCGAGACCATCTCCGGCATGCCCGCCTCGGAGATCCTGGACGAGCTGATCGACGCCGGCCTGGAGTCGCTGACCGGCGGCGGCGCGGAGATCTTCGACCCGGAGGTCCGGCAGCACATCGTCGACCACGCCACCCACTGGGAGGACTGGTCGCGCATCCACCGCCTGGCGCACGAGAAGGGTCTGAAGACCCCGTGCACCATGCTGTACGGCCACATCGAGGAGCCGCGCCACCGCGTCGACCACGTGCTGCGGCTGCGCGAGCTCCAGGACGAGACCGGCGGCTTCCAGGTCTTCATCCCCCTGCGCTACCAGCACGACTTCGTCGACATGCAGGACGGCAAGGTCCGCAACCGGCTCCAGGCCCGCACGACGATGGCCACCGGCGCGGAGGCGCTGCGCACCTTCGCGGTCTCCCGCCTGCTCTTCGACAACGTGCCGCACGTGAAGGTCTTCTGGGTCATGCACGGCGTCCAGACCGCACAGCTCGCGCTGCAGCACGGCGCCGACGACATGGACGGGTCCGTCGTCGAGTACAAGATCACGCACGACGCGGACGACTTCGGCACCCCCGACAAGCTCACCCGCGAGGACCTGCTGGAGCTCATCCGCGACGCGGGATTCCGGCCGGTCGAGCGGAACACCCGCTACGAGGTCATCCGCGAGTACCCGGGCCCGGACGCCCAGCGGCGCGAAACGCCGCAGCCCATGCGCCTGTGAGCCGAGGGCCCCGGGCGTCGGCGACCGGCCGGCGCCCCGCGGCCCGACCCCGGCGCGGGGCCCGTGCCGCGCGGCCGGATATCGTCGGCGGCGTGCCCCTGTCGTCCCAGGAGGCCGGGCGGGTGCCCGGTGCACTCAAGGTCGCGGACGACGAGGACCGCGACGAGGTCACCATGTGGCTGGCCCTCACCTGATCCCGAAGAAGGAAGAAACGACCGTGAGCAGCACCTCGCACGCCACGCTCCGCTACACCACCCTGCGGCTGGGCATCTTCCTCGGCTGTCTCGTGCTCGCCGCCGTGCTGGCGTACACCGGGGTGCTGCCCGAGGGCATCGGCAGGTCCAACCCGCTCTGGATCCTGCTGCTGGCACTGGTGCTGTCCGCGCCGCTGAGCTACATCCTGCTGCGCCGGCAGCGCGACGCCATGGCGGAGCAGATCGCGGGCGGCGTCGACCGCGCGAAGGCGAAGCTGTCCGCGAACCGTTCCATGGAGGACGACGCGGCCTGACCCGCCCGCCCCGCACGTCCGCCTCGCACGCCGGTGGCGACGTCGCGTTCGTCACACCCGTTCCGCACGCCCCGCCGGGAATCGCCGTCCCCGGTGGGGCGTTGTGCATCGGCGTGACCGTCGATCCAGAAGCCGGACTTTGGGGCGGTATAAGGCCCGGTGTTAGCGTGAGGGCCATGACGACCGCAGCCCCGTTCACGAACGCGACCACGACGATGCTGGTCGCGCGGCTGCACGTCGATCTCTGCCGCTGCCTCTCCGCGACCTGTCGCAGGGCCTGACCGGCGGCCGGACCCACTCCGGCACCCCCCGCAGGCGCTCCCGCGCCGTCGTGCGCTCGGCTCCCGCATGCCCGCACGCGTTCCCCGTTCCCTTTCTTTCCTCCTCGGAGTGTGTCCGTGTCCTCTGATGCGAAGCTCTCTGCGTCGAAGCAGCAGCGATTCCGCATACCTCGCGTTCCGTTCTGGGCTCAGATCCTGGCCGGTCTGGTGCTCGGCGTGCTGCTCGGCTGGCTGGCCCGCAGCGCCGACGTCGGCTGGCTCGGCACCGCCCTCACCAAGACCGGTGAAACGTTCGTGCAGCTCCTGAAGCTGGCCGTCGCTCCGCTGGTCTTCTTCGCGATCGTGATCTCCATCACCAACCTGCGGAAGGTGTCCAACGCCGCGCGGCTGGCCGGCCGCACCCTGCTGTGGTTCATGGTGACCTCGCTGATCGCCGTGGCCATCGGGCTGACCATCGGTCTGCTGACGAACCCGGGCGCCGGCACCGGCCTCACCACGCGGGACGGCGCCGAGCCGGAGTCCGCCGGGTCCTGGCTGGACTTCCTCACCGGCATCGTCCCGACCGACGTCGTCACGCCGTTCACCGAACTCAACGTCCTCCAGATCGTCTTCATGGCCGCCGTGGTCGGCCTGGCGGCGCTGAAGCTCGGCCCGAAGGCCGAACCCCTGCTGGAACTGAGCGAGTCGGTGCTGTCCCTGCTGCAGAAGGCCCTGTGGTGGGTCATCCGGCTGGCCCCGCTCGGCTCGCTGGGCCTCATCGGCACCGCCATCAAGGACTACGGCTGGGGGCTCATCGGCCAGTACGCCACCTTCACCGCCGACGTCTACATCGGCTGCGCGCTCGTCGTCTTCGGCGTGTACCCGCTGCTGCTGGCCACCGTCGCCCGGGTGAACCCGGTGCAGTTCTTCCGCGGCGCCTGGCCCGCCCTCCAGCTGGCGTTCGTCTCCCGCTCCTCGGTCGGCACCATGCCCCTGACGCAGAAGGTCACCGAACGGCTGGGCGTGCCGAAGGAGTACACCTCCTTCGCGGTGCCGTTCGGCGCCACCACCAAGATGGACGGCTGCGCTTCCATCTACCCCGCCCTCGCGGCCATCTTCGTCGCGCAGATCTTCGGCGTGGACCTCGGCGTCGGCGACTACCTGCTGATCGCGTTCGTCTCGGTCATCGGCTCCGCCGCCACCGCCGGCCTGACCGGCGCCACGGTGATGCTGACCCTGACCCTCTCCACCCTGGGCCTGCCGCTGGCCGGTGTCGGCCTCCTGCTCGCCATCGACCCGATCCTGGACATGATGCGCACCGCCACCAACGTGGCCGGGCAGGCGCTGGTGCCGGTGCTGGTCGCGGCCCGCGAGAAGATCCTCGACCTCGACGCCTTCCACAGCGCGAAGAGCTTCAGCATCGAGGACCTGGACCGCGACGGGACCGGCCCGGCCGGCGCGGAGGGGAAGACCGGAGCCGAGGACGACGCCGAGGATCACGCGGAGGACGACGCCCGCGCGCCCGTTCCCGCCTGACACCCGCGCCCGGGCCTGTTCCCGCACAACGCCTGCGGCGCGCAACGCCGTTGCTGCTCCTCCGGACCAGGGAGATCCGGGGGAGCAGCGGCGTATGGTGAACAGGACGGAACGGCGCTCAGGGGCGGGGGGCGACGCGAAGGGCGAAAAGGTGGGGACGAAGAACGGCAAGCGGGTTCCGCGCGCGGTGCGCGAGCAGCAGATGCTGGATGCGGCGGTGGGGGCCTTCGGGCGGCACGGGTACCGGGCGGCGTCGATGGACGACATCGCCGAGGCGGCGGGGGTCTCCAAGCCGCTGGTGTACCAGTACCTGAAGTCGAAGGACGACCTCTTCACCGCCTGCATCGACCGGGAGGCCGCCGCGCTGACCAAGGCGGTGCTCGACGGCACGCGGGACCAGACCCTCCCGCCCGACCAGCAGCTGTGGAACGGACTCTGCGCGTTCTTCGCGCACACCGCGGCGCACCCGGACGGGTGGACGGTGCTGCACCAGCAGGCGCCGGGGGAGGGGGAGACCTTCGCCGGTGTGGTGGCCGGGATGCGGGCCGAGATCGTCGCGCTGGTGACCGCTCTGCTGGGCCGGGTGGCTCAGGACGCGGGCTGCGACGAGGGCCTGATGGACCGCGAGGTGTCCGGTCTGGCCCACGCGCTGGTCGGCTCCGCCGAGTCCCTCGCCGACTGGGCCAACTCCCGGGAGGAGGACCGTCCGTCGGCGAAGGAGACCGCCGCGACGCTGATGAACTTCTGCTGGGCGGGCCTGGAGGGCCTCATGAAGGGGGCCCGCTGGACACCTTCCCGCTGACGTGCAGCCGGGCGCGGTCCCGGCTGTCCCGCAGCGCGAAGGCGCCCTCCGCTCCGTCCCCGGCGAGCAGCACGACCTCGCCGGGCAGCAGCACGGGCGCGGCGAAGCGTGCGTGCGCCGTGAGGCGTTCCGGGTCACTGGTGCCGGTGCCGGTGCCGGTGCCGGTGCCCGCGCCCGTGCCCACGGCCGTTCCGGACGTCTCGGCGAGGCAGCGGGCGAACGTCCACATGCCGTGGGCGATCGCGCGCGGGAAGCCGAACGCCCGCGCGGTGAGCGGATGCAGGTGGATGGGGTTGCGGTCGCCGGAGACGGCGCCGTAGCGCCGTCCCAGGTCGCCGGGCAGGCGCCACTCGGCGCGCACCGGCAGTGGTGCGGCGTCCCCGGCCCCGTCCGTGCGGGTGGCTGTGTCCGTGCGGTTCGTGCGGACCGCGCCGTCCGCTCCGCCCGTCTCCGGTGCGGCGTCCGGCCGCCGGTGCCGGCACAGGTAGGTGCTGCGCGAGGACCAGACCTCCGCACCGTCCAGCCATGCCGAGGTGACGACGTGGAAGGCGGTGCCGCGCCGGTGCGGCGCGAGGCCCTCGGTGTGCACGCGGATCTCCGGCCGGTCGCCCGGCCGCAGCGCCCGCCGCTGGGCGACCTCGATGCCGGTGTGGACCAGCCCGAGCAGCGGGAACGGGAAGTCGGCGCCGGCCAGCAGCCGCATCGCCAGCGGGAAGCCGAGCAGGTGCGGGTAGGTGGGCGGCAGCGGCCCGGTGCCGCCGGTGGGCGGGAAGCCGCACACCTCGGCGTACGCGGCCACGTGCCGGGCGTCGATCCGCACCGAGGGGGCCGTCAGGACGCGGGCGGGCAGCGCAGCGCCTTCGTACGGCGGGCGCTTGCGCAGCGAGCCGAGCGCGCCCCGGAGCAGGGTGGTGGTCAGCGCCATCGTCACGCCCCCAGCAGGCTCTGGCCGCAGACCCGCACGACCTGTCCGTTGACCGCGCCGGACTCCGGGTGGGCGAGCCAGGCGGTGGTCTCCGCGACGTCCTCCGGAAGGCCGCCCTGCGCCAGGGAGTTCATCCGTCGCCCGGCCTCCCGGATCAGGAGCGGGACGGCGTCCGTCATGCGCGTTTCGATGAAGCCGGGCGCGACGGCGTTCACCGTGACGCCGTGCCGTTCGGCGGCGGCCGGCGCGAGGGCGCGGACCAGGCCGACGATGCCCGCCTTGCTCGCCGCGTAGTTGGTCTGCCCGGTGTTCCCGGCGAGGCCCGCGATGGAGGCGGTGGCGACGATACGGCCGCCGTCGGGCAGGGCCTTCGCCTGCAGCAGGTGGTCGGTGGTGCGCAGCACGCTGTCCAGGTTGACCTCCAGGACGGCGTCCCAGCGGTCGGCGGCCATGTTGGCGAGGCGGCGGTCGCGCGTGATGCCCGCGTTGTGCACCAGCACGTCCAGGCCGCCGGGCGGCAGGGCCTCCTCGATGCGGGCGCCCGCGTCGTCGGCGGTGATGTCGAGAGGGAGCGGTGTGCCGCCCAGGCGTTCGGCGACGGCGGCCAGGTCCCGTTCGGCCTGCGGGACGTCGAGGCACAGCACGTGCGCGCCGTCCCGGGCCAGGGTGGCGGCCACCGCCTCGCCGATGCCGCGTCCCGCTCCGGTCACCAGCGCCGTACGGCCGGCCAGCGGGCGCCCCGGGGCGCCGGGCGCGGTCCCGGGGAGCCGGGCCGCGATCTCCACCACCTGGCCGCTGACGTACGCCGACTTCGGGGAGAGCAGGAAGCGCAGCGTGGACGCGGCGCCCGCCGCCGACGCCCCCGGCGCGAGGCGCAGGAGCTGCGCCGTACGGCCGCCCCCGACCTCCTTGCCCAGGGACCGCACGAACCCCTCCAGCGCCTGTTGTGCGGCGGCCCGGTGGTGGTCGGCGGGGTCCGGAGCGGCGCCCAGGACGACGACGCGGCCGCCGCCGGCGATGCGTCGGGCGACCGGGTGGAGCGCCCGGTGCACCTCCCGGAGTTCCGCAACCGCGCGGATACCCGTAGCGTCCAGGACGACGGCGGAGAACCGGTCGCCCCCACCGGCTCCGGTTCGCGGCTCGATGCCGGAGGGGGTGCCTGCCTCGGCACCCGTTCCGGTACGCACCTCGAGTCCGCATCCGCCGAGCGCCGCTGCCAGTTCCGTCCCGTCGCACGCCGTGCGTCCGGCGGTGAGGTGCAGCAGCGGGCCGCCCTCGAGCACCGGCCGCCGCTCCGACCAGCGGTGCAGCGGCGCGGGCCGGGGGAGGCCGAGGCGACGGGAGAGGAAGCGGCCGGGACCGGAACGGGTCCACTGCAGGTAACGGTCCGCCATTCCGCTTCTCCTCGCCTCCGCGTGAGTTTACTTTGGAGTAAGGTTACTCAATGGTCAGGAGTTTGGTCGAGTATGAGTTCCAGCGGCCTCATCAGTTCCTCGGTCCGCCGGGTGGCGGTCGTCGGCGGCAGCCGCATCCCGTTTGCCCGCTCCGACGGCCCGTACGCCACCTGCTCGAACCAGGACATGCTCACCGCCGCGCTCGGCGGACTCGTCGAGCGCTTCTCCCTGCACGACGAGCTGGTCGGTGAGTTCGTCGCCGGGGCCGTGCTCAAGCACAGCCGCGACTTCAACCTCGCCCGCGAGACCGTGCTCGGCTCCGGACTCGACCCGCGCACCCCGGCGTACGACGTCCAGCAGGCGTGCGGCACCGGCATGCAGGCCGTCATGGCCGTCGCCAACAAGATCGCCCTCGGCCAGATCGACGTGGGCGTGGCGGGCGGCGCCGACACCGCCAGCGACGCCCCGCTCGGCGTCGACGACCGGCTCCGCCGCATCCTGCTCGCCACCCGCCGTGCCAAGACCCTGCCCGACCGGCTCAAGGAAGTCGCCCGCATACGCCCGGGCCACCTGGTGCCCGAGATCCCCCGCAACGCCGAACCCCGCACCGGCCTCTCCATGGGCGACCACGCCGCCCGCACCGCCCGCGAATGGGGCATCAGCCGCGAGGCCCAGGACGAACTCGCCGCCCGCAGCCACCACCGCCTCGCCACCGCCTACGACGACGGCTTCCTGCACGACCTCGTCGTGCCCTACCAGGGCCTGGCCCGCGACCAGAACCTGCGGCCCGGCACCTCCCCGCACAAACTCGCCGAACTCGCACCGGTCTTCGGTCTCACCGAAGCCGCCGGCGGCCCCGACGGCGCCACCATGACCGCCGGCAACTCCACGCCCCTCACCGACGGCGCCGCCACCGTGCTGCTCGCGTCCGAGGAATGGGCCGAGGACCGCGGCCTCCGGCCGCTCGCCTACCTCACCGCCTACGAGACTGGCGCCGTCGACTTCACCGAAGAGGCCGGCGAGGGCCTGCTGATGGCCCCCGCGTTCGCCGTGCCGCGCATGCTGCGCCGACTCGGCCTGGACACCGGCGACTTCGCACTCGTCGAGATCCACGAGGCGTTCGCCTCCCAGGTGCTCGCCACCCTCGCCGCCTGGGAGAAGCAGGGCCTGGCCCCCGTCGACCGGGACCGCCTCAACGTCGCCGGCTCCTCGCTCGCCACCGGCCACCCGTTCGCCGCCACCGGCGCCCGCATCGTCGCCACCCTCGCCAAGCTGCTCGCCGAACGGGGCGCCGAGCCCGGCACCCGCGGCCTGATCTCGATCTGCGCGGCCGGCGGCCAGGGCGTCACCGCCGTCCTCGAACGCGCCTGACCCTCCTCCCGTACACACCCGGGCCGCCCTCCCCCACGGGCGGCCCGGGCGGCAGTCCCGTCCCCGCACCGCCACCGCCCGTACCGGCAGCCCTCCACCGCGTGACCGCAGCACGCCCGGAACCCAGGAGCCGCGAGATGCCGCAGCAGATCCCCCCGGCCGGACGCCCCGCACCGCCGCCGCTCGTCGAACCCACCACCGAGACCGTCGACGGCGTGGTCCGTGAGGCGTACGTCCCCCCGCTCGTCCCGCCGCTCACGCGCGGGTCGCTCGCCGACCTGCCCTTCCACAACGCCGCGGAGGACCCCGACGCCGTCGTCCTCGCCCGCGAACAGCAGGACGGCACCTGGACGGACGTCACCGCACGGCAGTTCGCCGACGAGGTGCACGCCGTGGCCAAGGGGCTCGTCGCCCACGGCCTGGAGGTCGGCGACCGGTTCGCCATCATGGCCCGCACCACCTACGAGTGGACCCTGCTGGACTTCGCCGGCTGGGCCGCCGGCCTGATCACCGTCCCCGTCTACCCCACCTCCTCCCCCGCACAGGCCCGCTTCGTCCTCCAGGACGCGGGCGTGCGCGCCTGCGCCGTCGAGAACGTCGACCACGCCCGCCTCGTCACCTCCGTACGCGGCGGCCTGCCCGACCTCGCCCACCTCTGGCAGATCGACGCCGGTGCGGTTCCCCAACTCGTCGCCGCGGGACGCGACGTGCCCGACGAACACGTCACCACCCGCCGCGCCCGCCTCGGCCCGCAGACCGTCGCCACCGTCATCCACACCTCCGGAACCACCGGGCGCCCCAAGGGCTGCGTCCTCACCCACGGCAACTTCTTCGCCGAGGTCGACAACTGCGTCGAACTGCTGCACCCCGTCTTCACGTCCCTGAACCGCCACCCCCCGTCGACCGTGCTCTTCCTCCCCCTGGCGCACGTCTTCGGCCGCATGGTCGCCGTCGGTTGCCTCCGCGCCCGCGTCCGCCTCGGCCACGCGCCCAGCATCCAGACCGACGAACTCCTCGCCGACTTCGCCGGCTTCAAGCCGTCCTTCCTCCTCGCCATCCCCTACGTGCTGGAGAAGGTCCACAACAGCGCCCGCGCCACGGCCGAGAAGATGCGCCGCGGCTCCTCCTTCGACCGCGCCTCACGCGTCGCCGTGGCCTGGGGCGACGCCTCCTGGGCCGACCGCCACGGCAGCGGCCCCGGCCCGGGCCTCCTGGTCCGGGCGGCCCGCGGCCTCTACGACCCGCTGGTCTACCGCCGCATCCGCGACGCCCTCGGCGGCCACGTCCGCCACGTCATCTGCGGCGGCTCCCCCCTCGGCGAGCGCCTCTGCGCGTTCTTCGCCGGCGCCGGCATCGAGGTCTACGAGGGCTACGGCCTCACCGAGACCACCGCCGCCGTCACCGTCACCCCGCCGCTCCGCCCGCGCCTGGGCACCGTGGGCTGGCCCGTCCCCGGCACCACCGTCCGCATCGCCGACGACGGCGAGGTGCTGCTGCGCGGCAACCAGGTCTTCGCCGGCTACTGGGACGCCTCCGCCCAGGCCGTCATCCCCGCCGTCTCCGCCGACGGCTGGCTGCCCACCGGCGACCTCGGCGCCCTCGACGACCAGGGCTACCTCCGCATCACCGGCCGCAAGAAGGACCTGCTCATCACCTCCAGCGGCAAGAACATCGCCCCCGCCCCCCTGGAGGACTGGATCCGCGCCCACCCCCTCATCGACCAGTGCCTCGTCGTCGGCGACAACCGGCCTCACCTCACCGCACTGATCACCCTCGAGCCCGAAGGGCTCGCCCACTGGCAGCACATGCACCACAAGCGGCACCTCTCCCGCGCCGAACTCGTCCACGACGAGGACCTGCGCCGCAACCTCCAACAGGCCGTCGACGACGCCAACCGCCTCGTCTCCCACGCCGAGTCCATCCGCGCCTTCACCGTCCTCCCCACCTCCTTCACCGAGGACTCCGGCCACCTCACCCCCTCCCTCAAACTCCGCCGCACCGCCATCACCCACGACTTCGCCCCCGACATCGACGCCCTCTACGACGACCAGCGGTGACGCACCTCACGCCAGGTCGGGCCGCTCCGCGTACAACCTTTCGGCGTTAACCGATGCGTGACACCAGAAGTCTGACTTGTCGGACTGATATCGCTGGCATATCTGTGGTGCTTCGGTGAAGATCGGCGGTCGAATGTTCGCGTACAGAGGGTGGGGGCATGGCTGCACGGGGTGGATTCCGGGGAATCCTGAGACGGTCGATCGCAGTGGGAGCGGTCCTGTCCGCAGGGCTGTTGGCGACCCCGGCCGCTACAGGCAGCGCGACGGGCGCGCCGCAGGCGGGTTGTGAAGGTGGGACCGAGTCGGACTTCAACGGTGACGGACTGCGCGACGTGGCAGTCGGCGATCCGGAGGCGACAGTCGACGGCGAGTCCAACGCCGGGCTGGTGCGTGTCTTCTTCGGCGGCGGCAAGGGCGTCGCCGAGATCAGCCAGGAACTGACGAACGATCGCGCGGCGCCGGAAGCGAATGACGGGTACGGCCACGCCATCGCCACCTACGACGCAGACCAGGACGGGTGCTCCGACCTGGTCGTCGGAGTGCCGTACGAGGACGTCACCAAAGACGGAGCAGCCCTTCCCGACGCCGGGGCGATCTACATCGTGCACGGCTCGCCGTCGGGATTCAGCGCCGACTCGGCCGTGGAGACCTACACGCAGAAGAGCCTCGCCTCGTGGGTGTCCACCGAGGCCGGCGACCTCTTCGGGTACGCGCTGGCGGCCGGTGAAACCGACGCGGGCGAGCCGTTCCTGACGGTCGGTGTCCCCGGCGAGGCCGTGGGCGCGCTCGACGACGCCGGATGCATCCACTACGTGCTGGGCAGCACCAGTGCGACCGCGGACCAGGACGATCCCGGCGTGCCGGGGGTCGCCGAGGCCAACGACCGCTTCGGCGCCTCGCTCGCCGCGACACCCGACTACTTCGCTGCCGGATCGCCCGGAGAGGCACTCGGTAACGAGTCGTTCGCCGGAAGCGTCGCGGTCTTCGGTCAGGAGGTCGACGGTCGTACGCCGGTCGCGATGACGGGCGTGTCCGAGGACCATCCGGCGCTGACCTCGGGAACCGCCGAAGGCCAGGACCGCTTCGGCACCGCCCTCTCCATGCTGCCCTACCGGCCCGAGGGCGCTGCTTCCGAGACCGACGCGCTGCTCGCGGTCGGAACGCCGGGTGAGGACGTCGGTACGGTCGCCGACGCCGGAGCCGTGACCGTCATCCGCATTCAGCCTTCCGCCGCGGTCACCGAAAAGGGGCTCGTCGACCGCTTCTCGCCGGGTGTGGAAGGGGATCCGGTCGTCGGCGACTTCTTCGGCCACTCCGTTGCGCTGGCCAACACCGCCCCTGGCGCGGTCGGTTCCTCCTCGACCGTCAAGCTGGCCGTGGGCGTCCCGCACCAGGAGGTAGGGCCCGCCGAGATGGCGGGAGCCGTGCACGTCATGCCGGGTTTGGGCGACCCGGGGCAGGGCGACCGTGTCCTCACGCGCGGCGACGGTCTGCTGCCCGGAGCGGCCGGCGCGCGTGAGCGCACCGGCTGGGGCCTGCACGCCGACGCCGGGAGTCTGTACGTCGGCATCCCCTACAGCAGGGGTGACGAGGCGCCCCACGGCGTGGTCTACGGGCTGCCCTGGGAGGCCGTGGCCGCCGGATCCGGCAGTGTCGCGACCTACCGTCCTGGAGCAGGCGGTGCTCCGGACGAGGGCGCGGCCTTCGGCTGGGTGATCCGATGACCCGCAGGACCCGCCCGTGCCTTCGCGCGGTGACGATCGGGACGCTCACCGCGCTGCTTGCCGCCGGGCTGACCGGCACGTCGACGGCCGCCGCGCCCCACAGCCCGGATGCCGGCCGCGTCGCGCAGACCGGAAAGGAAGGGGGAGCCTCCACCGCCCCGACCGAGGCACTCGCCCGGGCGGCCGCCGCACGCAGCGAGGAACCGGTGGAGGTGCTGTCCCTGCGAGGGCCACGCAGCGAGACCTACGCGAACCCGAACGGCACGTTCACCCTCAAGGAGTACGTACGGCCGATCCGCGTCCGTCAGGGCGGGGCCTGGAAGTCGGTCGATCCCACACTGGGAGAACGACCGAACGGCCGCCTCACGCCGGAGGCGACGCTCGCCGACATGTCCTTCTCCGGCGGCGGGGACCAGACCTTCGCCACTCTTACGAAGAACGGCAAGGTGCTGTCCTACGAGTGGCCGGCCGAGCTTCCCGCCCCCGTCGTGGAGGGGGCGACGGCGACCTACCCGGCGGTATTCGACGGCGTCGATCTCGTCGTCACGGCGGAGAGCGACGGTTTCTCGCACGTGCTGGTCGTCAAGTCGGCGGAGGCGGCGTCCAACCCGCAGCTGGCTTCCATAGACCTCGGGGTGACGACCGAAGGGCTCGACCTCGGCATCGACGCGAGCGGAGGTCTGGCCGCCACGGACGCGTCTGCCGGCGGAAAGGTGTTCGAAGCCCCGCAGCCGGTCATGTGGGACTCGTCCGGTGCCGCACAACCCGCAGCGCGCAAGTCGGCGGCCGCAGCCGCCGTCAACGGGCCGGGAGAGGGGGCCAACGTCGGCGACGTCGATCTGGATCTCGCCGACGGAAAGCTGACCCTGACGCCGGACGCCGACCTGCTCAAGGGCCCGGACACCACCTATCCCGTGGTGATCGACCCGGTCAACAAGACGTACACGCGGACAGGCTGGACCTGGGTCTCCTCCCATCACTCCGGTCTGGAGGGCTGGAAGTTCTCGAACGACGAGTCCGAGGGGCTGCCCGGCAAAGGGCTGGGGCGTTGTCCGGCCGACATCTCCGCCCGGTGCGCGAGCAGTAACGACGTGCAGCGCCAGTTCTACGCCCTCCCGACGGGCGCGCTCGAGGGCAAGAACATCGTCAAGGCGGAGTTCACGATCACCCTCGTGCACACCTACAACTCCACCGCTCGGGGCGTGCAGTTGCACCGCGTGAACAGCTCGGGCGGCAGCGCGATCAGTTCGCGCACCAACTGGTCGAACCAGCCCTCCAGCAAGGACTACCTCACGACGAAGGAACCGACGAACACCACCGGTTCCTGCACGTCGAAGAACCAGAACGTCCGCTTCGGCGTGACGGGAACGATCCGCACGGCGGCCTCCAAGGGGTGGGACCGCACCACGTTCGGGCTGCGGGCGTCCTCCGAGGGCTCGTACGCCTCCTGGAAGCGCTTCTGCAACAACGCCGCACTGGAGGTGGAGTACAACCGGCCGCCCTACCAGCCCAAGATGTCGGAGCTGACCATGTCGCCGGGCGGCGAATGCACCTACGGCGAGGCCGAGGAGCACTACGCCGACGAGGTGCCGACCCTGAGCGCGGTCGTGTGGGACCCCGACCACGGGGACGCGGGCGGCAGCACGGAGCAACTGCGCGCACAGTTCGAAGTCTTCTGGACGAACACGGACGGCACCGAGGAGAGCCATACGGTCACCACCGACTACAAGCAGTCGAACTCCTCCTCCGACCGCCCCCACAGCGGCTACGAGCGCTTCCGCTGGACCGTCGGAGACGACATACCGGGCGACGGCACGGGCAGCTTCACCATCCCCGAGAACGTGGTCATCGGCTGGTGGGTGCGAGGCGGGGACAAGAACGCGTGGGGGCCGTGGAGCTATGCCGGCAGCGCCACCCGCTGCCAGTTCCTCTACGACGCCACGGCTCCCGAGGCGCCGGCGGTCACCTCGACCGAGTACCCCGACGACGACACCTGGCATCGCGGGGTGGGCGACTACGGCACCTTCTCGTTCCACACGCCGGGCACGGACATCGCCTCGTACCGCTACCAGTTCACGGGTGAGTCCTGGAAGACGGCGACACCGCCCGAGCCCGGTCGCCCGGCCACCGTCCGCTGGATGCCGCGGACGGACGCCGCCTACAACTTGATCGTGCAGGCGGTGGACACCGCCGGTAACACCCGCCAGACGCCGAACGCCCACACCTTCCTCGTCGATGCGGGGCGTCCACCGGTGGGTTCGTGGGCCCTCGCCGACGCCGAAGGCTCCACCCAGGCTGCGGGGGAGGACGGTGCCGGGCCGGCGGAAGCCGGGACCGGAGTGACGTTCGGCGTGGACGGCCCGCACGGCAGCGTGCGTACGGCTGCCCGACTGGACGGAACTGCAGAGGGATACCTGGACACCGGCCAGCACCTGGTCGACACGGACCAGACCTTCAGCGTCGGCGCCTGGGTCAAGCTGCCCGAAGTGCCCACGTCCTCCATGGCGCTGGTCAGCCAGGACGGGTCTGCCTACTCGGGCTTCACCCTCGGCTTCGACGGCGACTCCCGCCGCTGGTCCTTCCTGGCACCCGACCTCGAGATCGGCACCATGATCTCCTGGGAGGTTCTCGGGCCCCGCCCGGTGGCCGGCGAGTGGACGCACCTGGTCGGCGTCTACGACCGGGACGACGGCGCAGACCCGGGCAGCATGCGGATGTACGTCAACGGTCATCTCGTCGAGGGCGACGTCCAGGAGCGGGCCACCACCTGGAACGCCACCGGCGACCTGCAGATCGGCCGGGCGCTCGAACCCCGCGGGTACACCGACCACCTCAAGAGCACCGTCGCCGACGTCGCCGTCTTCGACCGGGTCCTGACCGAGGCCGAGACGGCCGGCCTCGGCGGCCTGCCCCCGGGGCAGCTGGCCTACTGGAACATGGACCAGGCGGCGGACACGGTGGTCCCCGAACTCGGCGGCGGCACCGGCCTCGACCTGCACGGTGACGCGTCGGTGTACCTTCCTGATGAAACCTGCGACCCGGGAACCGACCCCACTTGCCAACCGGTGGCCCAGCCGCTCTGGGGCGATGGCCACCTGGACCTGTCCGGGGCGGACGGTTACGTCAGCCGCGGACCGGGACTCCTGGCGAGCAAGGCCAGTTTCACGATCACGGCACGAGCGCGTCTGACCTCTCCCGATGCGACAGAGGACCAGACGGTTCTGGCACTCCCCGGCAGCAGCCGGGCAGCCGCCCTGGTCCGCTACGACGCGGACCGTGCGATCTGGGAACTCGAAGTCACGGAAAGCGACACGGCTGGGGCACCGAGCGCCTCGGTACCGGCGACCGGATCCGAGCCCAGCGCAGCGGAAGCGGGCGATCACCTCGCACTCGTTCACGACGCCCTCTTCGCGCGCGTACAGCTGTACGTCAACGGTGAGCTCGCCGCCGAAGTCAGCGATTGGCGCTATGACTGGGACTTCTCGGCCGCGGCCCTCCACATCGGACGCGCGGGGGCGGGGCCGACGGGAACCGAGCACTTCTCGGGCGCCCTCGACGAAGTACGCGTCTTCGAAGGCGCGTTCGATCAGCACTTGGCCGCTGCCGTCTTGATGCTGCAGTCCGGGGAGAACCTCGGAACCGAGGTGACGTAGGCGCTACCCGTCAGGCCGACCGCGTCGGAGAAGTCTCACCCTTCAGGCTCACCCCCACGAACATGATGGAGAGAATCGTGGCCAGACCTGCCTGGCTCAGGTCCCGCACCATCCGGAACACCCACCGCTTCCGCCGACACACGATCGTCGGGCTCGGACTCGCCCTGTCGGTCGGCCTGCTGCCCGGTTTCGTGCCGCAGGCTGCCGCATCGGGACCGCCGAAGCCCGAGATCCAGGACCTCGACGATCCGGTCCCCGGCAAGCCGGCGCGGAACCAGCCTCATCCGGCCAATCCGGTCCTGAAGGCCAAGGTCAAGGCGCCGCCGCGCGTCGTCTGGCCTGAGGCGGGTACCGAGACCCTGCGCCCGGTCAGCAAGTCGGACAAGGGGAAGGGCGGCCCGCTGAGGCTCGCCGGCCCCAGCCAGGCTTCGCGCTCAGGGGCGGCCTCTCCCGCCGCGGTGGATGTCACGGTGCTCAGCCGCAAGAAGACGCTGAAGGCCGGAGTGGACGGCGTCCTGCTGGACGTCCGCCGCAGTGACGGCGCGAAACGCGCGGCCGCTGTGGACATCTCGCTCGACTATTCCGGCTTCGCCGAAGCCTATGGCGGTGACTACGGAGCCCGCCTGCGCCTGGTGCAGTACCCGGCCTGCCTGGTGGACAGCCCGCAGAAGCCCGAATGCCGTGAGGCAGAGGAACTCGGCAGCGTCAACGACACCGCCCAGCAGCGGCTGACGGCGCGTGTCGAGGCGGCCGGTGACGGATCCGACGGTGCGGCACCCCTGGTGGCAGCCCTCGCCGGCGAGGGGTCCGATCAGGGAAGCTACGGCGCGACGCCGCTCCAGCCTTCGGCGCAGTGGAGTGTCTCCAACTCCTCCGGAGCCTTCAACTGGTCCTACCCGCTGCGCACCCCACCCGTGCCGGGCGGGCTTTCGCCGGCCATCGGCCTGGGATACGGATCCCAGTCCATCGACGGCCAGACGGCGGTGACGAACAACCAGGGCTCCTGGGTGGGCCTCGGCTTCTCCTACGAACCGGGGTTCATCGAACGCCGCTACAAGGGTTGTGCCAAGGACGGCCACAAGGAGACCAACGGCGACCTGTGCTGGGCGTACGACAACGCCACCGTGCAGATCGCAGGAGGTACCGCGGGTCGCCTCGTCAAGGACGACGACACGGGACAGTGGCGCGTCAGCGCGGACGACAACACCAGAGTCGAGAAGAAGACCGGCGCTCCCAACGGCGACGACAACGGTGAGTACTGGGTCCTGACGTCCGCTGACGGCACGGAGTACTACTTCGGCCTGGACAACCTTCCCGGCTGGTCGAGCGGCGACGAACAGACCGAGTCCACCTGGACCGTTCCCGTGTACGGCGACGACACCGGCGAACCCTGCTACGACGCGACCCTCGCCGACGCACACTGCCGGCAGGCGTGGCGCTGGAACCTGGACTACGTCAAGGACACCCACGGCAACGTGATGTCGTTCTTCTACGACAAGGAGACGAATCACTACACGCAGGGCCTCAGGACGGAGGAGAACGGCAAGCCTTACACCCGCGGCGGATACCTCGCCCGCATCGAGTACGGGCAGCGCCACAACGAGGTCTACGAGCAGCCTGCCGCGGCGCGTGTGGTGCTCGACGTGACCGAGCGCTGCATCGGTGAATCCTCCGAGTGCGAGCCCGGCGATCTCACCGATGCCACGGCGTCCCGGTGGCCGGACGTTCCGTGGGACCGCCACTGCAAGGCGGACACCAAGTGCGAGGGGCAGAACTCGCCCACCTTCTGGACGCGCAAGAAGCTGTCGAAGATCACGACGCAGATCCGTTCCGGCAGTGACTACTCCGACGTCGAGTCGTGGAAGCTGCGGCACATCTTCACCGACAACGGCGACTCGTCCAAGTCGCTGTGGCTCAAGAACATCGACCACAGCGGTCACGTGGGCGGCACAGCCACCATGCCGTCGGTGGAACTCCTCGGGGAGCAGCTGCCCAACCGCGTGGATGTGCCCGGGGACGACATCCAGGCCATGCACCGCCACCGGCTGTCCGTAGTGGACAACGACACCGGCGGTCTCCTCAAAATCCTCTACGAGGACGCCGATTGCGCTTACGACGAGCTGCCCGCCCCCGATGCGTCCACCGAGCGCTGCTTCCCCGTGAAGTGGAACCCGCCGGGTGCCGAGGACCCGATCACCGACTGGTTCCACAAGTACGTCGTCCGCAAGACGGTCGAGGACGACCTCTCCGGCGGCGCCCCCAGCATGGTCACCGAGTACGACTACGTCGGTGGCGCGGGCTGGAAGGAGCCCAAGCCCGACGGCATCTCCGACGCGGAGTACCGGACGAAGAGTGACTGGCGGGGTTTCGCGAAGGTCCGGGTGACGAAGTCCGACGGCACAGCCGCGCCGGAGAACACCCGCACCGAGCACACCTTCCTCCGCGGCATGGGCGGCGAGGTCACGGACTCCGAGGGCGCGAAGCACCAGGACAGCGACCACCTGTCCGGGCACGAACTCGAAACCGCCACGTACAACGGCGGATTCGCTGCGAACGCCCTCGTCCGCAAATCCATCAACACCGTGTGGACCCACCGCACCGCGCAACGCGCGGAGAGCTGGGGCACGCAGAAGGCGTGGTACACCGCGCCGCAGACGACCACCACCTTCACCCCTCTGGAGGGTGGCGGACGCCGGGTCACGAAGGCGACCACCCGCTACGACGACGAGACCGGACGCCCGGTACAGACGGACGACTACGGGCAGACCGGCGAGGCCTCTGACAACACCTGCACGAAAACGTCGTACGCCGACAACCCGGACGCCCACATCCTCTCGATGGTCTCCCGTGTCCAGAAGCTCGCGGTCTCTTGCGGTGACCCGTACAACCATGAGACGCAGGTCCTTGCGGACACACTCACCCACTACGACGGCAAGGCCCACGGTGAAGGCCCCACGAAGGGCGACACCACCAAGGTGCGGCGCCTCGCCTCCTACGAGGGGTCCACACCGACGTATCAGACGGTGACCTCGGCCGCACCGGCGGACTTCGACCGTTTCGGGCGCCCACTCAAGGTCACGGACGCCGCCGGTGAGTCCACCTCCATCGCCTACACCGACAGCGACGGACTGGCGACGAAGAAGACCGAGACGAATCCGCTCGGCTGGGTGACCTCCACCGAGTACGAGCCCGCGTGGGGACAGCCCGCCGCACAGGTGGACCCCAACGGGTACCGCACAGAACTCGGCCACGACCCGCTGGGCCGGCTCACCGGCGTGTGGCTGGAGGGGCGCGGCAAGGACACCCACTCGCCCTCGATCAGATACACCTACCTCATCCGCAAGGGCGAGCCCACCGCCGTCAAAACGGAGAGGCTCGGAAAGGACCTCAACACCTACAGCACGGAGTACACGCTGTACGACGGTCTCCTCAGGCCGCGGCAGGTGCAGACCGAGGGCGAGGACGGTGACCGTCTCGTCGCCGACACCTATTACAACGGGCTCGGCGAGATCCGCAGGACGCACACCACCTACGCTGCGACCGGTGCCCCGCAGGACCAGCTCTTCCTTCCCGAAGTGGACAAAGTCGACAGCGCCACCGTCACCGCGTACGACGGGGCCGGGCGGAAGACAGCCGACATCCTCGAGGTCGAGGGCAGCGAGAAGTGGCGCACGACCTACGCCTACGGCGGCGACAGGACCCATGTCGACCCGCCCGTCGGCACGGCCCCCGTCACCACGATCACGGACGCGCAGGGGCGCACCACGGAGATCCGTCGCTACAAGGGCGAGGAGCCGCAGCCGTCCGGGACGTCCGCCGACTACGAGGCGATGCGCTACGACTACGACGCGGCGGGACGGCTGACCGAGGTCACCGACCAGGCGGCCAACTCGTGGACGTACGGCTACGACCAGCGCGGACGCAAGATCTGGTCCGACGACCCGGACGCCGGACGCACGACCTACGGGTACGACGCCATGGACCGTGCGGTCGCCACGACCGACGCCCGCGGTGTGAAGGTCTCCACGGAGTACGACGAGATCGGACGAACACTCGGCACCTGGGAGGGTGAGCCCGGCACAGGTGAACGGCTCACGCTCAACCTGTACGACGGGCTGAAGAAGAACACGCTGTTCGGCGCCTACCGTTACCAGGACGGCGAGGTCCTCACCAGCACCCTCACCACGAGAGTCGACGACTTCTACCGGCCGGTGGAAAAAAGGTACTCGGTAGGCCCCGCAGCACCCCAGGCGCTCCAGGGTGCCTACGAGTTCACGAATCTCTACAACAACGACGGCACGATCGCAGGGACGACCCTCCCCAAGGCAGCGGGGCTTCCGTCCGAGACCCTGCTGTACGAGTACGACGAACTGCAGCGTCCCACGGCGCTGCGCACCACCAACACGGGCTCCTACGTCGGTGCCGCGCGCTACTCGCCCACCAGTCTGCTCCAGAGCCTGGAGCTCGCCCGAGGCGGAGACTCCAAGCGCACGACCCTGTCCTACACGTACGAACGGGGCACCGACCGTCTGACGGGTTCGCAGGTGTACGTCTCCGGAACCGACGTTCCGTACGACGCCCACTACACCTACGACCAGTCCGGCAACGTCCAGTCGATCACCGACACGCCGAACGGCGGTTCCGCGGACGTCCAGTGCTTCACACACGACTGGCAGAGCCGCCTCACCGAGGCATGGACGAGCTCGAAGCCTTCGGACGGCGCCCTGGGCACGGGTGCGCCTGACGCCGCGTGCTCCGCCGGCCCGTCGTCCTCGGCCATCGGCGGACCGGCACCGTACTGGCAGTCGTTCGCCTACGACGCCTCGGGCAACCGTTCCGAGCAGGTCCGGCACGGAGTGGGTTCGGCGCCGGACGTCACCCGTACCTACACCTACGGGGAAGGCGACGCCGGCCCGCACCAGCTCACCAAGGTGGTCCAGCAGACGCCCGCGCACGGCGACGACCCCGCGGTGACGTCCCAGGACACCTTCACCTACGACGCCGCAGGCAACACCGAGCAGCGCGTTCTGTCGGGAAACACGCAGACGCTGGAATGGAACGCGGAGGGCAGGCTCGCCGCCTCCACCGACGCGGCAGGACAGAAGTCGACGTTCGGTTACGACGCCGGCGGCAGCCGCCTGCTACGCGACGAGCCGGCCGCCACGACCCTGTACCTGCCCGGTATGGAGCTGCGCCTGGACAAGAGCACGGGAGAGATCGAGGGCACGCGGTACTACTCCTTCGCGGGGCAGACCGTCGCCCTCCGTACCTCCGAAGGCGTCACCTTCCTGGCGGGTGACCACCATGGCACGGCTCAGGTCGCCGTCGACCCGCAGAGCGGTGAGGTCACGCGCCGCCGGATGGATCCGTTCGGCATGCAGCGGGGCACTCCGGAGAAGGACTGGGTCGACGACAAGGGGTTCCTCGGCAAGCCGATGGACTCCTCCACCGGCCTGACGCACGTGGGGGCGCGGGAGTACGAGCCGGAGAACGGCCGCTTCGTCTCCGCCGACCCGTTGATCGATTTCACCGACCCGCAGCAGATCAACGGCTACGCCTACGCCAACAACAGCCCGGTCACCTCCAGCGACCCGTCCGGCCTGATGCTGCACGATTCGGTGACCGGTCTGGGCTTCGGCAACCAACAGGTGCTGCACAACTACATCCACAACCACATCGGCGTGGAGCGGTACCGCTGGATGGCGCAGCGGAACACGGTTGCCGCGAACCAGGCCGCAGCGGCTTCGGCGGAGGCGAACGCTGCGAAGCAGCAGGCGATCGCGGCGGCGAAGGAACTGGCCGCGGTCGTCGCGGACGAGCTGGGAATCACGGCGGCGTTGGACTGTTTCACGACCGGCAGTCTGGGGTCGTGCGGCGAGACGGCGGTGAACATCGCGACGAGCTTCGCCGGTGGAGTGGTCGGGAAACTCGCGGCCAAGTACGGCTTGCCGTGGAAGTGGAAGAAGGCTGTCGCGCTCGGGAAGAGAATCGCCGGGCTGGTCGGCAAGCTCGTCTCCGGCTTCAAGACCTACTGGAAGCAGTCCAAGGCTGCGGCGAAATGGTCGAAGATCGCGGCGAAGGTGGCCAAGAAGCAGGGCGACGACGCCATGCCGGCGGCGTGTCCGGTGAGCAACAGTTTCACTCCGGACACCAGAGTGCTGATGGCGGACGGGTCGACGAAACCGATCAGCGAGGTCCGGATCGGGGACGAGGTCCGTGCCACCGACCCGGAGACGGGCGAGACCACGGTGGAGACGGTCACCGCCGAGATCCTCGGCAAGGGGCTGAAGCGCCTGGTCCGCGTCACCGTCGACGTGGACGGCGACAAGGGTGACGAGACCGCCTCGGTCACGGCCACCGACGGCCACCCGTTCTGGGTTCCGGAACTCGACGCCTGGATCGACGCCACCGAGCTGAAGGCAGGCCAGTGGCTCCGCACCAGCGCCGGCACCCACGTCCAGATCACCGCCGTCGCCCGCTACACCCAGCCCACCACCGTCCACAACCTCACCGTCACCGACACCCACACGTACTATGTGCTGGCGGGGGCCACTCCGGTCCTGGTTCACAACTGCGGCGGCGGGGCTGCCGACCTAGGTCATCTGACCGATAGGGCCGACGACTTGCATTCTCTGATTCCGTCAGGCGGCCAGCGGTACAGGACTACCGGGATGTTGCACGCCGACGGCGTTGGTGGAGGCATTGATCTGTCTGCTGTTGGAGCGAGGAGTAACCTCACTCTGATCCAAAGGGCTGATTCTCTTGACGCTGGAGAATTGGCTATATCGATGAGTAATGGTGCGCATGCTGAAGTGAAGCTAGTAACTGCAGCTCAGCACCTAGGTCTTAGTCCTGGTGGGATTGCAGCCAGTAGGCCTTTCTGTCCTGCTTGTTCTCAGTTCCTGACAAACCAGGGTGCGACACTTGTGAGCCCTAGGACCGCTCTCTGGCTTCCGTCCGGCGTAAGGTAACTCTCGATCGTGGCGGCATCGGAAGGGGTGCAAATGCTCATAAAGGAAGAGATTGGCCGGATCGAGGCAGCGTGTGGCGAGCTGGCCCTGGAGAGAGTCTTCGTGCTCTCTCTGGCCGCAGCCCACCGGACTCTTCCCGTCTATCAGGCGTACAGCGAGGCCCACGCTGAGCTGGAAGGATACGGATTGGTTCACGATGGCCTGGTGGGGGCGTGGCGAGTTCTGCGCGCCAGGCCGGGCGCCTCTGCCATCGAACTTGCTCCCAGGCTTGAGGCTGCGATCAGGAGTGCAGAGTCAGACCTTGAGTCGATCAACACGGTTGATGAATTTGGCCTCGCGCAAGCTTTGACTGTGGAGTCAATTTCTGCCGCGACTCTGGCGTTGCGCGCCTACCTCGAAGAATCGCGAAGTGGCGCATTCAATGCCGTTATTGGCGCTCTTGAGGTTGATTCTGTTTGGGCGGAAGGCGAGGCCGAACGTCCAGGCGCCGAAGGCGACGTTTCGTGGGACAGGTTGATGACTCACTACAGGCAGCAAGTGCGGGATATCGCCCTCCTGTCTGGTGCTGATGAGTCTGACGAGAAGCTCCTGTTCCGTGATGTTGCGATGCGCGCCGAAAGGGAAGGTATGTCTTTCCTTGCCCGGATGAGGGAATTGGTGTCGACCACGACCCCTTGATTTCATGGGGGGTCGTGAAAGACCGCGCATTTCATCAACAAAGTGCCCCGCCGGATTGATTCCGACGGGGCACTTTGGCTGTTTGACGGCAACGGTGACGGCAACGTCAGCGGACGACGGCTGTGACGGATGGGTTGTCGGGGGCGTCGTCGGTTGATCCGAGGACGCCTCCGAGGGTGTCGATGGCTTGGCGTTGGAGGCGGAGTCGGACGTGGGCGTAGACGCCGGCGGTGACGCCGATGTGGGCGTGGCCGAGGAGTTCCTTGATGACGACGAGGTCGACGCCCTGTTCCAGGAGCAGGGTGGCGGTCGAGTGGCGGAGGTCGTGGAAACGGATCGTCCGGAGTCCTGCCTTGTGGAGGAGACGGCGGAAGCGGCGGGTCAGGTTGCCGGGGTCGAGCGGCCTGCCCTTCGGGGTGGTGAAGATGAGTCCGTTGTCCGTCCAGCCCGTTCCGGCCGCCTGGCGCTCTTCCTGAAAGGCAGACACGCTGGCTACTCCCAAAGGCTCACACCAGCGAGACCGTGATCAGTAGCCCCGAGTCGAGCCGAGGAGAGGAAATCAGGATGGCCGAGCGAGTGACACAAGAGCCCGGAGGGCCCACCGCGCAGGGGCCGCGACTGCTGCCGTGGGCCACAGAGGGCGGGCACCCCTGTTACCTGAGCACCGACGGCCAGGGCTACCTCGCCAACCTCGCCGACAACATCGAAGCCATACAGCTCGGCATGGGCGAGGACCTGCTGGGAACGCCCGAGACGCCACGGCTCCTGACGCGAAGACCTTGTCGGCGACCGAATCCCGCTGGCTGACCCGCCGGCTGACCGAAGCCCTGTCCGACGCGCTCAGGGTTGCCGACTCACGCGGTCAACGCCTCCCCGACCCGGAAGAGGTGACGGAGGATGCCTGACTCCGTGAACACCGACGCGCAGTCCCGTGCTGCGCGCGGACGCTACCGATTCCGCGATTACCACGTGACCACCGTCCCAGACGCCCTGGCCTTGCCGGCCTTCACGGCGGTCTGCGTCACCAGCGAGGAACGTAACTGCGGTGCCGCATCCGGCACCCTGCACACCTCGGACGAGCTGACGCGCTGGATTGCCGAGCACCGCGCCCAGACCGGCCACCAGCACTACGAGCAGACCGTCCGAGCCATACTCCGTGCCGAGCCCGGGGCCTGGCAGTAAAATCCCCCTGCGCCGACACCCAACCGCGGCAGCACCACCGTGCGCCCCGTCGCTCCTGACGGCAGTAGCGACGGCAACACCCACGGATTCCCCCGCACAACCACGGACACCAGCGGAACCCGAAACCATCGCTGATCTGCGAATACGCAGATAGAGGGGGCACGTAGCACACGTACTATGTGCTGGCGGGGGCTACCCCGGTCCTGGTTCATAACTGCAATCTCTCTGCGCGAGCGAGCGAAATTCATGCCGCTGAGCCGGATGAATTTATTCGCAAGAACGTGAGCACTGTGGCTGTGGTTCGGGCGGATACCCCTCACGGCCCGATCAACGTCGTTGCGGGATCTGGCGATGGCCTGACGCCCGCGCAGGTGTCCGCTATCGGCAAGGGTGAGATGGCCGCCGACAATATTCCAGGTACCCAAGCAGAGCAGAACGCCCTACTCTTCATCAATGAAATGGGCTGGACTCCCACGGTGGGAGGCACCTCTCGCAATGTATGTCTGGGTGTGTGTGCGCCGCTCATCCGAGGCACCGGCGGTAAGATGATGGGTCAGGTGTATCCCGGAAACGGTAAGACGACAACTCGCCAGAGGAGTTTTCAGTGGTAGTCGATGAGGCGGTCGCGGCCACCATCCGAGGGCAGTCGTACCCTAAGGTTGCAACCTTCGTGGCGAGCTGTGCGGAGCGGATGGTACAGGTCTTCACGGGGTTGTGTGGCGGCGACCCCGCGCGGAGTGGTGACGTCGATTTCGTCGTCCACGCCGTAGGGGACCTTTGGAAACCTGGAATTCCGGATGGTTCATTCCAGGGCTACGTGGAGACCCTAGAAGGCTTCCAGGAGTTGGAACCATCCGACGAGGAGATCGTTGGGGTAGCGGGAATCTACGCCTTCTACTCGGTTCTTGCGTTGCGTTATGCAAGCCTCTATCGGTCCAGTGCCGATTCCGAGGATGCGCTCAAATGTGCACACGCCTGCCTGACTGCGATGGGGCAATTGGATCAGAACATCCCAGGAGCGGAATTCTTCGCACAGGAGGCTGGATCTCAGCGACGCGCAATTTTGGAACCTCCTCTAGAGGATTTGAACTCGGGTCACCTTTCGCAACTCAGGGAGTCTGACCGTACTGTTGGTCGGAAGCGCCTAGTGGCGATTCAGAGCCGATTGTCAGGCTGAGCTGGGGAAGAATTCGGGAGTCCCGTCGAGACACATCTCGACGGGGCTCCTGAGGCGTTTGAGGGCAGTAGATGACGCTGAGGTTGAAAGGGCGGGGTGACAGCGGGCGTTGGCGGTGCTACATCCTCGTCAAGAGGTACGCGGATGGCGGCGGTCTGACCGCCGCGGGGCGGGCGAAGCGTGAAGCGGTGCGCTTTGAGGCCGCGGAGATGTTCGAGCACGGGCTGCGGCCGCCGGACGTGGCCCGCAGGTTACGAGTGACCCGGAAGTCGGCCTACGCCTGGCACGCGACCTGGCGCGACGGTGGCAAGCCTGCCCTGTCCTCCAAGGGACCTGGCGGCTTTCCCTGTCAGCTCAGCGATGAACAGGCAGAAACGGCTGCAGACCGAGCTGGATGCCGGTCCTGCGACGCACGGCTGGAACGAGGACCAGCGGTGGACCCTCGCGCGCGTGGCCGAGCTGATCCACAGGCTGTTCGGGTACCGGTACACGCCACGTGGGGTGTCGTATCTGCTGCACCGGCTGGGCTGGTCGCCGCAGGTTCCCGCACACCGGGCGGTTGAGTGCGACGAGCAGGCCGTAGCACGGTGGCGGACGGAGCAGTGGTCACGGGTAAGGGGGACGGCCCAGCTCCTGGGCGCGTGGATAGTCTTCGAGGACGAGGCCGGGCAGGACCTGAAGCCCGGCAAGGGTCGGACTTGGTCGCGGCGGGGCAGAACGCCGCTGTTCAGAGTCACGGGCAAGGGGTCCGGCCGGGTCCTGATGGCCGGGATGAGCTGCGTCAGACCGGGCCGCGAGACCCGCCTGATCTACCGGACGCAGACGTACCGGGGCCGTACCGGCGAGAAGAAGGGCTTCCGCGCCCGCGAGTTCGTGGACTTGCTGACCTCTGCCCGTCGGCAGCTCGGCGACGTCCCGCTGATCGTGGTGTGGGACAACGCCAGCACCCATCACGCCAAGGCTCTGCGGGAGTTCTGCGACAGCAACAGCGACTGACTCACCATCGTCAAGCTCCCGCCCTGCGCACCAGACCTCAACCCCGTCGAAGGCGTATGGGCCCAACTGAAGAAGTCCCTGGCCAACCTCGCACCCCGCGCGATCGACGACCTCACCCCACTCGTGAAGAACCGACTACGCGGCATTCAACGCCGGCCCGAGATCCTCGAGGGCTTCATCGCCGAGACCGGACTCGGCCTGGAGCCTCCATAGCCTGTCACCCCGCCCTTTCAACCTCAGCGTCAAACGGCAAATCAGCCCCGCCGAGCACAGCTCGACGGGGCCTATCTTTGCGATCGCTAGCGTCACTCAGCGTGGCAGCTGAGACAACATCTGCGCGAGGCTGTCCGAGAACTCAGACATGTGCGATTCGGCGGCATATCTCACGGTGCAGGCGGCAGAGACAAGCTCAAGCGCCGAATAATCACCACTCGAAAGCATCCTCGCGCACATTCCTAGGGGAACTACGAAATCTGCTTGCGCACCCTCCGATAGCGAATCGAGCATGTCGTCTTCCCCTGCGAGAACCAGCTCCACGATCGAACTCAACACTCCTACCACCTTTGGAGCATCTACTCCATGGGCGAGCTCAATCATGTCTTCGTATTCGGCAAACCCGAATCGATTAACCTGGAGGTGCTCTCTGGTCACATCAACCACCTTCGAAGCTGATTCCCTGATGCTGCAGCCTGGGCTGACAGACCAACGCACATGGGCTGGCAGGCGTGCCGTGCGCGCCACCGGGCGGTGAATTCAATCCCCGCACCTTCACCCCTTCGAACGATCCCCCTCGGATCCCGGCTGCACCCTCGGCCGCCTCCGCCTGGATGAGGCACATCGTTTCAGCACATCCCGCATGGTAGCGACCCCCCCCCGTAACGCTCCCATTTCTGCGTAGAGTGTGGGAGCCTGGGAACGGGTGACGGCATGGTGCGGGTTGACGAAGAGCTGGAAGTGGTCGTGTCTGCGACTACGGCATGGGGGGTCAAAGTGACCACTCGGGATGGAGCGGAGGGGTTCATCGACAACTTTAAAATTCCGTCATGGCTAGCTCGGGAGCAACTGCCAGTGAGTGGCACATCTCTGCTCGTTGTGGTTCTTGATGATGTCCGTAGCCCGTTTAGAGGCAGCTTGCTCGATGAGGACATCGAACTCGCTCGCAACGCGCGCAGGCGAACGTAAGCGGCTTTGGTTGCAAATTCCTAGCGCAAACCTGAACCCCCGTTGGATGGGTCCCGACGGGGGTTCAGGGCGCTGTGGCGGCGGCAGTTGACGGACGGTGGTGCGGTACGACGCCGAAAGGTGCGCATGGTCCTTCGAGGTCAGAGATGCGGACGAGGACGCAGCTCCGTCCACGCGTGTCGTTGCTGCCGGCGACGTCCCCGCACGGGATGGCTTCGGCGATCACCTGGCGCTCGCCTACGACCCCGTTCTCGGGGAGGTCGCCTTGTATCTGAACGGTGACAAGGCGACGGAATCCGTGGAATGGCACCCGGAATGGGACTTCTCGACGGTCGGAGTGGACGTCGGAAGGACCGGTGGTGCGTCGACGGGCGCCGACTTCTTCTCCGGCGAAGTCGACGAAGTACGTGTCTTCGACGGAGCCCTGGACCAGGACGCGATCTCCGCGCTCCCCATCCTGCAGTCGGGTGCCGAGCTCGACCCGGACGGCCCTGACATCGGCTGACCTTCGTCACTAACGAGTTCAACTCCGCCAGGGCGTGGTGCTTCGCCGGGCGACGCCCGGCGGAGCAGCACGCGCCAGGAGGCCGTGGCGCGTGGACGGCGTGCAGATCGTGGAGGGCCGACGACGGGGCGACGAGCACGCTGCGTGCATTGGTAACTTTGCTGCGCTTGCCAGTCACCGTCGCCGGGGGGACCCATGAACCAGCCACCGCAGCCGCCGTCTCAGCCGCCGCAGCCCGCACCCGGGTACGGCTATCCGCAGCAGCAGCAGCAGCCGCCGCCCGCCCCGCCGCAGCCGCAGGCCGGCGTCGGGGGGCCGCAGCCCGTGCCGGGCCACGTTCCTCCGGGGCAGCCGCCGATGGGCGGCCAGCCCATGTATCCCGGCGGTGGCTGGCAGGGCGCGCCCGGCCAGATGCCCTACCCGGGCGGGCCGATGCAGCAGCCGAAGAGGGGGAGTTCTGCCGGGGCCTTCTTCCTCGGCCTCCTGGCCTCCTTCGTCGTCGCGACGCTCTACACGCTGCTCTTCGCGTTCACGCACGCCGACGCGTCACGGGCGGTGGTGAACGGCTTCTTCTTCGCGCACGCCGTGGTCAACGGTGTGGTCGTGGGCTGGCTCGTCGGCCTGGTCGGCCGTCGCCGTACGGCGGCCCACGTGTGCGGCGCCGTCGTGGCGGCCCTCGGCTCCTTCTTCGGTTTCGCCAACGCCATGCCGGTCATCATCTGGAAGGTCGCCGGGTTCGAGGCGGTCTTCGACATGCTGAAGATGAACCCGAATTACCCGCTCGAGGCATGGTGGGGGCCGGACGGCACCGGCCACTTCGTGGCGTTGCTCGGCCTCGTCGTCGCGGCCGCCGCCGCGTGGGGCGTCGCCTCTGCGGTCGGCCGCAAGCGCGGCTGACCGCCGGCGGCGGGCCGTCACACGTAGCGCGGCAGATCCTCCGTGGAGATCGTCCACTCCGCGATCGTGACGTCCTCGCCATACACGAAGTCCTTGCGGGTCGCGTAACGCGGACCCGCCGGGGTGGGATGGATGTCCGAGAGCACGGCACCCTCCCCGGTCCTCGGATCGAAGATCACATACACCGGGATGCCGAGCATCGGGTAGTCACGCATCTTGCCCGACCAGTCGTTGCCCGGGTTGGAACGGGAGACGATCTCGATCGCTGCGAGAAGGCTCTGCGGGGCGAACGGCCCTTCCACTTCCATGTCCGCTTCGGCGATGACCATCACGTCCGGATGCCGGAGTACGCCCTCGTGCACATCCTCGACATCCGGCGTGCCGGTATGAGCCAGCAGGCCCTCTGGCATCACCTTCTCCAGTCGACGGCTGACCCGCGCTGCGGTCAGCTCGTGCGGTCCCCCGGGCGACATCATGTCGTGGACGATCCCTTCCTTGGTGATCTCGAGCTTGCCGGGAACGGAGTCCTGCATGCGCTCCACGATGTCTCGCATCGCTTGGTACTGCAGAGCGTCATGTGCGGCGTGGTCCGGGGCGATCGTCACGGCGCTCGCTCCTTCCTCTGGGACCCTGCGACGGCTGGAGACCTCGTCGCCATGCTAGCGCCGATGGGTCGCCTCACCGCGGGAACGTGAACTCCGCCCAGACGGTCTTGCGGGGGAGGGGGCCGGTCTCGACGCCCCAGGTGTCGGCGAGGGCTTGGACGATCAGCATGCCGCGGCCCGTCTCGGAATCGGCGTCCGGCGCCCGGCGTCCGCCGGTGGGGAGGCGCTCGCCCCGGGTGTCGGCCACCTCGATGCGAAGCCGGCCGTCGGCTCCGGCGGTGAGGGTGAGGCGGAAGTCGCGGCCGGGCACGCGTCCGTGGAGAGCTGCGTTGGCGGCCAGTTCGGCGACGACGTGCGCGGCCGCGTCCGACGGCAGCCCCCACGAGGCCAGGTGCGCGACGGTGATCAGTCGTGCGAGCCGTGCGCCGCGGCGAGTGGGGGAGAGCAGCACGGAGAACTGCCGCTCGGGGTGGGTCTTCTCTGCGTTCACGTCACCAAGCGTGTCCGAGTGTATGCGTGCTGAACAGGGCTGGCGGTCGGACGGCGAGGTGTGTCCGGCTCCCCGTCGGGCCGGTACGGGGTCGTCCGGGAGTCGGAGTCGGGCGTTCCGGTTCGTTACTTCGTTCGAGGGGCTTCGGGGGCGATTCTCACCGAGAGTGCGCGTTCTGCGTCACGCTGAGGAATGTCAGAGCCCGTACGCGGCGTCCCTGTACGGATGCCTCCGGGTTCTGTACGGGGGCTGTGCCGTGACGCGCGAGCGCGGGGGCGGTTGGCCACGGCACGACGGAGGTGGGGCGTATGGACGTGGAGCACGGTCAGGGCGAAGAACTGGACGACGAGTCGGCGGCGGTGCTGAAAGTCGTGGGCCGGCAGATCAAGTTGTGGCGCAGGGAAGCGGGGCTCACGCAGGCGGAGTTGGGTGCGGAGATCGGTTACGGAGAGGAGATGGTCTCCAGTGTCGAGCGGGGCATTCGCGCCCCGAAGCCGGAGTTCCTGGATGGAGCGGACCGCGTCTTGGAGGCGGACGGCAAGCTGTCCGCGTTTCGCGGAGACGTGGCGGAGGCCCGCTACCCGAGAAAGGTCCGCGATCTGGCCAAGCTGGAGGCCGAGGCCGTGGAGATCGGCGCCTACGGCACGCACAACATCCACGGCCTGCTCCAGACCGAGGAGTACGCGAGAGCGCTGTTCGACGTGCGTCGGCCTGCGCTCAGTGCCGACGATCAAGAGCGATTCGTGTCAGCACGCATGGCCCGTCAGGAGATCGTGCGGAAACAGTCGGCCCCCACGCTCACCTTCGTCCAGGAAGAGGTCACGCTTCTCAGGCCGATCGGCGGAAGGGAGGTGCTGTGCCGTCAGCTGGAACACATCCTGGAGGTGGGGCGCCTGCGGCACGTCGAGGTGCAGGTCATGCCCATGGACCGGGAGGACCATGCGGGTATGGGCGGCGAAATGCAGATCCTCAAACTGGGCGACGGCTCGGCTGTGGGCCAATCGGAAACCCAGCTGACCAGCCGCCTGGTCTCCGACCCGAAACAGGTGCAGCTGCTCGACCTTCGGTATGGGATCATCCGAGCCCAGGCTCTCAGCCCACGGGAGTCTCTGGCTTACATCGAGAAGGTGCTGGGGGAGGCATGATGCGCGATTCCAGCGCTGAATCGCCGTGGTTCAAGAGTAGCTACAGCGGTAGCAACAACAATGACTGCGTCGAGGTCGCCGCCGTCACGCCCATGGTCCGGGTGCGGGACTCCAAGCGGAGGGGAGGGCCACAGCTCGCCGTAGGCGAAGCCGCGTGGCGGGGGTTCGTCGCGTACGTGACGGGTGAAGGGGCGCGCCCGTAGAACGCGCGGGTTCGCCGGGAATGTCGGCCTGCGCCGCGCGAGCGGACCCGCGCTACGCGGGTTGACTGTCACGGGATGGACTTGTCATGTTCACATGATCTCCCGATCTGGCGGGGACACTGCTCTCACCGAGACGTCGATGGGAGAGGACAGCCCCACATGCCCGCCCCACACTTCACTCGCCGCCGCAAGGCGGTCATGCTTGCCGCCGCCGGTGCGCTGCTTGCCGGGATGACCGTGCAGAGCGCGGCCACCGCCGCGCCCGCCCCCGCCCCCGGAGCACCGGCGGCCGACTACTACCAGGACGCGCTGGGCAAGGAGGGCGACGCCCTCAAGTCCGCGCTGCACACCATCATCAGCGACCAGCAGGTCCTCAGCTACGACGACGTGTGGGACGCGCTCCAGGTCACCGACGCCGCGCCGTCCGACTCCGGCAGCGTCGTCCTGCTCTACAGCGGCCAGACCCGCAGCGGCTCCCAGCACGGCGGCGACCAGGACGACTGGAACCGTGAGCACGTCTGGGCCAAGTCGCACGGTGACTTCGGCACCAGCCCGGGCCCGGGCACGGACATCCACCACCTGCGTCCCACCGACGTGTCGGTGAACGGCGTCCGGGGCAACAAGGACTTCGACAACGGCGGTTCGCCCGTCGACGAGGCACCGGACAGCTCCACGGACTCCGACTCCTTCGAGCCGCGCGACGCGGTCAAGGGCGACGTGGCCCGCATGATCTTCTACATGGCCACCCGCTACGAGGGCTCGGACGGCCCGGACCTGGAGCTCAACGACCAGGTCGACAACGGCTCCGCGCCCTACATGGGCCGCCTGTCTGTGCTGAAGCAGTGGCACGCCCAGGACCCCGTGGACTCCTTCGAGGAGAACCGCAACCAGGCGATATTCGACCAGTTCCAGGGCAACCGGAACCCGTTCATCGACCACCCGGAGTGGGTCGAGTCCATCTGGTGACGCCGCGCCGTTCGTGCTCCGGTGCCGTCGCGAGGGCGGTACCGGAGCACGAGCCGTGTCCGCTCAGCCGGTGACCAGCGCCCGCAGGTCGACCTCGACCGGGAACGGCCTCTCCGTCACCAGCTTGCCCGTGTGCACCGGACGCTCCGGAGCGGGTACGTACATGCCCATGTCGTGGTGGAACCAGAGCTCGTGGACGACGGGGAAGTCGTCGTCCCCCCGCTCGACCCGCCAGAAGTACGGCACCCGTGCGTCCGCGAACATCGCCGGTTTCCGCACGCGGTCCTCCCGGCGGGAGCCGGGCGAGACGACCTCCAGCACGACGGTCGCCTTCTCCACCGGAATGCACTCCAGGGCGAAGACGTCGAGATCCCGCTCGTCGTAGACGAGCACATCCGGCTTTGGCGGGTTGACGTCGTCCACCAGCACGCACTGCGCGGAAGCCACCGCGTACGGCGTCCGGCGTGCGCTCTCCAGCGCAAAGTAGAGGCGATCGCGCACGCGGTTGTGCCAGACGTTCGTCATCCCGCGTACCACGATCGCTCCGTCCACCAGCTCCCAGTCGAACGGGAGATCCAGGTCCTTCACCTGGTCGTACGTCCACCCGGCGGGGGGCGGGTACATCCACGTGTCCGGGGTGGCCTGGTCCAGCCGGTCCCTGGTCATCGGTACTCCCATACGTCCGAGCATGGAGGAGCCGTGGCGTGCGGTCCCATATATGACCGTACCTTCGCCCGAAGGGAGGGCGGGCCGCCACGCCGTTGACGGCGCGGCGGCCGGAACCGGAACGGTGTCAGAACGGGCGGTCCCCGGCGATGGCGACGCGTTCGGCGAGGCGGCGGTGCGGGAAGTAGTCGTCGACCGCGTAGTGCTGGGTGGACCGGTTGTCCCAGAACGCGACGTCGCCCGGCTGCCAGCGGAACCGCACCTGGTACTCCGGCACGTGCGCCTGCCGCACGAGATACGCGAGCAGCCGGTCGCTCTCCTCCCGCGGCATGCCGGTGAGGTGCGTGGTGAAGGAGGTGTTGACGAACAGCATCCTCCGTCCGGTCTCCGGATGGGTGCGTACCACCGGGTGCTCGACGGGCGGGAACGCGTCCTGGAGCGGGGCGAGGCGTTCCGGTCCGTAGAAGCGGGCGAAGCCCGGGAGGAAGTCGTGCACGGCCGTCGCGCCGTCGATGCGCGCCTTCACCTCGTCCGGAAGGTTGTCGTACGCGGCGGCCATGTCGGCCCACATCGTGTCGCCGCCGACCGGCGGCACCTCGCGGAGCTGGAGGACGGCGCCCAGCGCGGGCCGTTCGCGGAAGGTGACGTCGGCGTGCCAGACGTTCTCGAAGGTGGGGACGGCGCTGTCGCCCTTGTCGAAGCGGACGACCTCGTCGGAGGAGCCGCGGGCGAGCAGCGGGTTGGTCTCCAGGTCGCCCCAGTGGCGGGCGAAGGCGGCCTGCTGCCCGGGGGTGAGGTGGGCGCCGCGGAAGAACAGCACCTTCCACTCCAGCAGCGCACGGTTCAGCTCCTCGCGCAGGGCGGGGGCGAGGGGGCTTGTCAGGTCCACGTCGCGTATCTCGGCGCCGATCAGGCGGCCCTGCGGGACGAGGGTGAACAGCTCGTACGGGCGGTCCTGCCACCCGTCGGGCACGACGCGGCGCAGGGTGCGCCGGCCCTCGTACATGCCGTCGGCGGGCACACGGGCCTCGCGCAGGGCGGGGACGGCGGGGGTGGTCGAGGCGGCGGTGGATGCGGTGACGGTCACGGTCGGTTCTCCTCCAGAAACGGTGCGGAGCGGATCACGGGCGCGCGTGCGCTGGGGTCGCCCTCGCACCGCGCCGGACGGGCGCGGAGGGAGAAGAAGAAACGCGGTGACGCGTGGCTCGGCCGGCCGTGGACGGCCGGACGGTGGCGCTGCGGCGGGCGGTGCGGGGCGGCTTCGGGTGGCCGCCGTGCTAGCGGCCGGAGCGCTCGCACCCGTCGCGCTCGGGAATGCGGAGAGCTCCCGTGGCGCCGGACGTGTGCGTGAAGGTCATGCAGCGCATGGTAGCGCCGTGCCCTGCGGGGAAGGGGCGCGGGGGCGGGCCGCCCCCGACAGGGGCATGCGTGGAAAGGGCAGGGAGGTTGCCGTTCCCACGCGGGCGATGCGGGCGATGCGGGCGTTGCGGGCGACGCGGGAACGCGGGACGCCCGCGCGGGCAAAGGCAGGAGCCCCCCGCCCGGAGAGGGCGGGGAGCTCCTTGGGTACTGCGAAACAGGGCGATCAGCCGGCGACGACGTTCTCCGCCTGCGGGCCCTTCGGGCCCTGGGTGACGTCGAAGGTCACGGCCTGGTTCTCCTCGAGGGAGCGGAAGCCCGTGGCGTTGATCGCGGAGTAGTGGACGAAGACATCGGGACCGCCGCCGTCCTGGGCGATGAAGCCGAAGCCCTTTTCAGCGTTGAACCACTTGACGGTTCCGGTAGCCATAAGCCCTCCTTGGGCCTATAAGGGTCGCCCTGTTCCAGAACCTCGAGAAGCCTGAAAACGACGAGAGCCCGCGGTCACATGCTCCGCAGGCTCTGGTACTGCAAGGGAAACCTAACTGCAACTTGCTTGGAGCCTAGCACGCTGCCGGTCCCCCGGGGAAGTGACTTCTGTCGCGTTCACCCGAGCAGGTCCGCCGGGGGTGCGTCACGGCGTCCGTGCAGGTCGACGCCCGGCCCGGCGGGCGACGGCGGGAGGGGTGACGGAGCGCCGTCGGGCCGGGCGTACCCTCCGGAGGGTGACAGCACAGCCGACGTCCCGCCCGCGCGTGGGGCACATCCAGTTCCTCAACTGTCTGCCGCTCTATTGGGGTCTGGCCCGGACGGGCACGCTGCTGGATCTCGAGCTCACCAAGGACACCCCCGAAAAGCTGAGCGAACAGCTGGTGAACGGGGATCTCGATATCGGCCCGGTCACCCTCGTGGAATTCCTCCGCAATGCGGGGGACCTCGTCGCCCTCCCGGATATCGCCGTGGGGTGCGACGGCAGTGTCATGTCCTGCGAGATCGTGTCGCGGGTCCCGCTCGAGGAGCTGGACGGCCGGCCGGTCGCCCTCGGCTCCACGTCGCGGACGTCCGTACGGCTGGCGCAGCTGCTGCTCGCCGAGCGGTACGGGGTGCGGCCCGAGTACTTCACCTGCCCGCCCGACCTCCCGGCGATGCTGCGGGAGGCGGACGCGGCCGTCGTGATCGGAGACGTCGGCCTGCGTGCCTTCCTCCGCGCGATGCCCGAACCGGAGCTGGACGTGCACGACCTCGGCAGGCTGTGGAAGGACTGGACCGGACTGCCGTTCGTGTTCGCCGTGTGGGCCGTGCGGCGCGACTACCTGGCCCGCGAACCGGAGATCGTGCACGCCGTGCACGAGGCGTTCCTCGCCTCCCGCGACCTGTCGCTGGAGGAGGTCGGCAAGGTCGCCGAACAGGCCGCGCGCTGGGAGCCGTTCGACGCGTCGGTGCTGGAACGCTACTTCACCACCCTCGACTTCCGGCTGGGTGCCGACCAGCTCGCCGGAATCGCCGAGTTCGCCCGCCGCACCGGCGACACCACCGGGTTCCCCGCCGATGTGAAGGTGGATCTGCTGACCCGGTGAAGCCCGGGCGCCGACGGCCCGGCGCGCCGTAGCCTGGGGTCCGTCGGCAGGCATGCCGAAAGGGCAGGGGGACAGGGGGACCGCGATGCAGCCGTTGGAGACCGACGACCCGCGGACGATCGGCGCGTACCGGATGCTGCGCCGGATCGGGTCCGGCGGCATGGGCCGCGTGTATCTCGGCCGCAGCCCCGGCGGCCGCACGGTCGCCGTCAAGGTCGTCCACCCGCACTTCGCCGCCGACCCCGAGTTCCGCGTCCGCTTTCGCCGCGAGGTCGCCTCCGCCCGGCGCGTGGGGGACACGTGGACGGCGCCCGTGCTGGACGCCGACCCGGACGCCCCGGTGCCCTGGGTGGCCACCGGGTACGTCGCCGGACCCTCCCTCCAGCAGGCGGTGACCGCACACGGCACACTGCCGGAGACCGCCGTACGGGCGCTGGGCGCCGGACTGGCGGAGGCGCTCGGCGCGGTACACGCCCTCGGGCTGGTGCACCGGGACGTGAAGCCGTCGAACGTGCTGCTCACCCTCGACGGACCGCGGCTCATCGACTTCGGCATCGCACGGGCCACCGACGGCACCTCCGCGCTGACCTCGACGGGCGCCTCCATCGGCTCGCCCGGCTACATGGCTCCGGAGCAGGTGCTTGGGCGCGGCGGCGTCGGACCGGCCTCGGACGTGTTCTCGCTGGGCGCGGTCCTGGCGTACGCGGCGACGGGCAGCGCGCCGTTCCCCGGGGACAGTTCTGCGGCGCTGCTCTACCACGTGGTGCACGAGGACCCGGATCTCGACGGACTGCCGGACGGTGCGCTGCGACAGCTGATCGCCGCGTGTCTGGCGAAGGCGCCCGCGGACCGGCCGGAGCCGGCGGCGGTGGCCCATGCACTCGCGGGGGACGAGGGTGCCGCCGCGCTCACGGCCGACGGGTGGCTCCCAGTCCCGCTGGTGGAGGCCGCCTCCCGGAGCGCCGTCGCCCTCCTCGACCTGGACGCGGAACCGGACGGCGCGACTGCGGAGGCCGTCCCCGGGTGCAGGGGCGCAACGGACGGCCCGGACGGCCCGCCCGGCCCGGCCTCCGGCCTGGTGCCGTTCACCGACCCCGTCACCCCCGACCCGGCCGACCCCGAAGGGACGGCCCCCTGGGGTCCGCCCGGCCCGCCGCACACCGCGCAGCCGCCCTCCGCCGGCGGAGCCCCCGTCGGGACGGGTGCGGCACCGGGGCCACTCGACCCGCCGTCGGCGGGGCAGGGGGACCGGGCCCGTTCCGGACCGGAGTCGCCGCATGAGCGGGCGCCCTTCACAGGGGGTGTCGGACGGCAGGGCGAGGCTGCGGACGAAGGCCGCGCTGTCGCACGGGCGCCGGAACCGCCGCCGCGTCCCCCGCAGGCGCCGTCGGTGCCGGGTGGCCACGCGGCACCGCACGCCGTGTCCCAGCCGGATTTGGCCGGCCCGGCGTCGGCGTCCCCGGACGAGGCGCGAGGCAGCCGCTCCGGAACGGCGGCGCGGGCCGCGACCGGAGCCGGGGCACCGGAGGGCGGTGGCGCGGGCGAGCCGGGCGTGTTCGGACCGCCCGATCCCAGCTACGGCGGCGGGCTGCCGGCACCCGCCCCCGACCGGGGCCGTCGCGGGGTGTCCGTGTCGGCGGGGGCGAAGCGCGACGCGCGGCAGGTCAGCTGCACGCTGGTGCTCTCCGTCGCGGGCGTGCTCGCCGCCGCACTGCTCTCGCTGGGCCTCGTCTTCGACCTGATGCCCGGTGGCGGGAGCGACCAGACGGCCGGGGACCACGACAATCCGCCCGCGGCCGGTGAGCCGAAGCCGTCTCGCGAGCCCGACGCGTCCGGCGAACCCGACGCGTCCGGCGAACCCGGCCACGGCGAGGAGGCCCCGCAGGCCGTGCCCGAGGCGTTCGTCGGGACCTGGACCGGGAACCTCACCACCGACGACGGGCTGCCCGCCGGCACCATGACGCTGACCATTACGCCCGGGAAGACCGGCGACGAGATCGCCACCGGCGAGGTCGAGGTGGACCTCGCGGGCGTGACCTGCCCCGGGGCCTGGACGCTGAAGGACGTGACCGGAGGCGGCGACGCACTCGTCGTGATCGGCTCCTCGCCCGGCGGCGGGGTGCTGTGCTCCGACGGCAGCGAGAAGGAGACGTTCCGGCTCCGCGCCGACGGGCGGCTGCGCTACGAGTCGCACGACGAGGCGGGCGGCAACGCGGCCGGGACGCTGGAGGAGAGCCGCTGACGCCCAGGGGCGGCCCCCGGGAGGCCGGGAGCGCTGACGTACGCTGGAGCGGCCGTATCCGCGTGAGGTGAAGGGATGCCCCGGTGCCCGAGAACGCCGACCTCCAGTCCGTACTCGACCGCGCCGCCGAGGGCGGTCGCGTCACGCCCGAGGAGGCGCTCGACCTCTACCGGCACGCCCCGCTGCACGCGCTCGGGCAGGCCGCCGACGTGGTGCGCCGCCGCCGGTACGCGGGTACGGAGCACATCGCCACGTACATCATCGAGCGGAACATCAACTACACCAACGCCTGCGTGACGGCGTGCAAGTTCTGCGCGTTCTACGCCGCGCCGAAGAGCGACAAGGTGTGGACCCGCGACCTCGACGACATCCTGCGGCGCTGCGCCGAGACCGTCGAGCTGGGCGGCACGCAGATCATGTTCCAGGGCGGCCACCACCCGGACTACGGCGTGGAGTACTACGAGAAGCACTTCGCCGCCATCAAGGAGGCGTTCCCGCAGCTCGTCATCCACTCGCTCGGCGCGTCCGAGGTGGAGCACATGGCCCGCATCTCCGGCGTGACGCCCGAGGAGGCCATCCGCCGCATCCACGAGGCGGGTCTGGACTCGTTCGCGGGTGCGGGCGCGGAGCTGCTGCCGGAGCGGCCGCGGAAGGCGATCGCGCCGCTGAAGGAGTCCGGCGAACGCTGGCTGGAGATCATGGAGATCGCGCACGGCCTCGGCGTCGAGTCCACCTCCACCATGCTGATGGGCACGGGCGAGACGAACGCGGAGCGGATCGAGCACCTGCGGATGATCCGCGACGTGCAGGACCGCACCGGCGGCTTCCGCGCGTTCATCCCGTACACCTACCAGCCGGAGAACAACACGCTGAAGGGGCAGACGCAGGCCACCCTCTTCGAGTACCTGCGGCTCATCGCCCTCGCGCGGATCTTCCTCGACAACGTCGCCCACATCCAGGGCTCCTGGCTGACCACCGGCAAGGACGTCGGCCAGCTCACCCTGCACTACGGCGCCGACGACCTCGGCTCGGTGATGCTGGAGGAGAACGTCGTCTCCTCCGCGGGCGCCAAGCACCGCTCCAACCTGCACGAGATCATCGGTCTCATCCGCGGGGCCGGGCGCGTACCGGCGCAGCGCGCCACGACCTACGAGCACCTGCGCGTGCACGACGACCCGGCGCACGACCCGGTCGACGACAAGGTCGTCTCGCACCTGTCCTCCACCGCGATCGCGGGCGGCAGCGCGCACCCCGAGCTGACGCTCGTGCAGGCCGACTGAGCGCCGGTCCGCCGTTGCTCACGCTGCACTCCGCGGACCTCGTCGTGCCCGGCGCGGGCACGGAGCCGATCGCGGACGGGGCCGTCGCCGTCGAGGGCGGGACGGTCGCGGCCGTCGGGCCGTACGACGAGGTGTCCGCCGCGTACCCGCGGGCGCGCACCCGGCGCTGGGCGGGCGTGCTCACGCCGGGGCTCGTGCACCGGGGCGCGGGCCCGCTGCTGGGCCGCGCCTACCACCCCGATCCGCGCGAGGCGGACGAACTGGGCACCGAGCCGCTGACCGGCGCCGCCCTCGACGCCCTCGCCATGGACGACGCCCGCTGGGGCGGCAGTGCCCGGCGCGGGCTGCAACGCCTGCTGCGGCACGGCGTGACGGCGGTGGCCGGGCCGTTCCCGCGCCCCGCAGTCCGTAGGGCGGTCGCCCGCGCGGGCCTGGCCACGGTCGCCGACGGCGACCCGGACGCGCCGGTTCCGCCGCTGGACCCGCTCGACCCGCCGACCGGCACCGATCCGCAGCGCGCCTTCGCGGGTGCGCTCGTCCCCGGCGCACGCGCCGACCTCGCCGCCTTCGTCGCCCCGGACCTGGCCGCCCTCGCGGCGACGGGCGCCGCCGCCTGCCGCGCCACCGTCCTCGCAGGCCGCCTGGCCTACCGCGGCCGCTGACCGTCAACGGCGTGGCGGACGTGCCTCACTGCGGGTGACGGTAACGTCGTTCCCAGGACACCCGGCACGTTTCCCGTTCACTCTGGCGCGCATGGGAGCAACGATGACCGCCGACCGGCTCGCCCGGGCCACACCGGACAACTGGATGTTCCCGCCCGACGGCGGCTGGACCTACGACCAGGTCAAGGACCTCGAGCTGCCGTACGACTGGGAGCTGGTGGACGGAGCGATCGTGGTTCGGGGCATGACCCACTTCTGGCACGACCAGGTGCGCGACGGGCTGCTCGTCGCGCTGCGCCAGGCCAGGCCGCAGGCGTTCGGCGTCAATGTCGAGCGCTGTGTGCTGGTCGACGAGCATGCGGTGATCAAGCCTGACCTCGTCGTCTATGAGCGGACCGGCCTCGATCTTCGCTCTCTCGAGTGCCTGCCTGCCAGTGCGGTGAGACTCGCGGTGGAGGTGGTCTCCCCCGGCTCTCGCGGCGACGACCGCTTCCGTAAACCGGGGCTGCTTGCGGAACGGGGTGTCCCGTACTACTGGCGCATCGAGCGATCCGTGGACGACGCACCCGTCGTGCACGAGTTCTGGCGCCACCACGAGATGCGGACCTTCGCCCCTTCCCCGGACCGGCCGGTTCACGAGGGAAAGCTGACGACGGACGTTCCGTTTCCCGTGGACATCGATCTCCTGACGTTGCTCGAGTCCTGACGGCCGGGTGTCCGCGAGCCCCCGCCGCCCGTCCGTCGAGGGCGCGGTGAACAATGGGGGCGTGACTCGCGCATCCCTGGAGAAGCAGCCGCACGAAGTCGCCGCGATGTTCGACGACGTCGCCGCGCGCTACGACCTGACCAACGACGTGCTGTCCCTGGGGCAGACCCGGCTGTGGCGGCGTGCCGTCGCCCGTGCCGTGGACGCGCAGCCGGGCGACCGGGTGCTCGACCTGGCCGCCGGCACGGGCACCTCGTCGCTGCCGTTCGCCGACGCGGGCGCGTACACCGTGCCGTGCGACTTCTCGACGGGGATGCTCGGCGAGGGACGGCGACGGCACCCCTGGATGCCGTTCACCGCGGGGGACGCGACGAGACTGCCGTTCCGGGACGGCGCCTTCGACGCCGTCACCATCTCCTTCGGGCTGCGGAACGTGCAGGACACGGACGCGGCGCTGCGCGAGATGCTGCGCGTGACCCGGCCCGGCGGCAAGGTCGTGATCTGCGAGTTCAGCCATCCGACGTGGGCGCCGTTCCGCACGGTCTACACCGAGTACCTGATGCGTGCGTTGCCCCCGGTCGCCGAGGCGGTCTCCAGCAACCCGGACGCCTACGTGTACCTGGCCGAGTCGATCCGCTCCTGGCCGGACCAGCCGGGGCTGGCCGCCCGGCTCCAGGGCGCGGGCTGGAAGCGGGTCGCCTGGCGCAACCTCTCCGGCGGGATCGTCGCGCTGCACCGCGGGTTCCGCACCGAGGCGGGCTGACCGTACTCCGCAGCGGGCAGGCCCCACCCTCGGCCCGCCGCCCCCGGCCCGCCGCTCGCGGGCCGAGGGCGCGTACCCGCCCAGGGCGGAGCGGGAGCGCCTCCTAGACTGGTCGCGATCCGCGCCCGGCACGCATGGCCGGCCCAACGCGCGGCCAACCGAACTCGCGGGAGACCGTCGTGACCGAGCCCCTGACGAAGGCCGCGCCAGCGCAGGCCCCTTCCGAGCACCGTGCCGACGTGATCGTGGTGGGTGCCGGACCGGCCGGTTCCGCCACCGCCTACCACCTGGCCCGCAGCGGCCTCGACGTCCTCCTCCTGGAGAAGACCGCCTTTCCGCGCGAGAAGGTGTGCGGCGACGGTCTGACGCCGCGTGCGACCAAGCAGCTCGTCGCGATGGGCATCGACATCTCCGAGGAGGCCGGCTGGCTGCGCAACAAGGGGCTGCGCATCATCGGCGGCGGCCAGCGCCTCCAGCTCGACTGGCCCGAGCTGGCCAGCTACCCGGACTACGGACTGGTCCGCAAGCGCGACGACTTCGACGACCAGCTCGCCCGCCAGGCCCAGAAGGCCGGCGCCCGGCTGTACGAGCGGTGCAACGTGGGCGAGCCGATCCTCGACGCCCGCACCGGCCGCATCACCGGTGTGCACGCCAAGCTGGGCGAGGAGAAGAAGCCGGTCACCTTCCACGCCCCGATCGTCGTCGCCGCGGACGGCAACTCCACGCGCCTGTCGCTGAAGATGGGCCTGCACCGCCGCGAGGACCGTCCGATGGGCGTCGCCGTGCGCACGTACTTCACCTCGCCCCGCCACGACGACGACTACCTGGAGTCGTGGCTGGAGCTGTGGGACCGGCGCGGCGAACAGGACCGGCTGCTGCCCGGCTACGGCTGGATCTTCGGCATGGGCGACGGCACCTCCAACGTGGGCCTCGGCGTGCTCAACACCTCGGAGTCCTTCCAGGACCTGGACTGGCGTGAGGTGCTGAAGGCCTGGTGCGCGTCGATGCCCCAGGAGTGGGGCTACACCCCGGAGAACATGACCGGCCCCATCCGCGGCGCCGCGCTGCCGATGGCGTTCAACCGGCAGCCGCACTACACCAAGGGCCTGCTGCTCGTCGGCGACGCCGGCGGCCTGGTGAACCCGTTCAACGGCGAGGGCATCGCCTACGCGATGGAGTCCGGCGCGATCGCCGCCGAGGTCATCGTGCAGGCGCAGGCGCGCGCCACCGGACGGCAGCGGGAGCTGGCGCTGCGGTCGTACCCGAAGGTGCTCAAGGACACCTACGGCGGCTACTACACGCTGGGCCGCGCCTTCGTGAAGCTCATCGGCAACCCGAAGGTCATGAAGCTGGCCACCGAACGCGGCCTGAGCCACCCGCTGCTGATGCGCTTCACCCTCAAGATGCTGGCCAACCTCACCGACCCCAACGGCGGCGACGCCATGGACCGCATCATCAACGGCCTCTCCAAGGTCGCGCCGAAGGCGTGACGGCCACCGGTACCCGGCCGGGCGCGGCTCAGGGGCCGATGGTCCGGCGGTGCAGGAGCGTCGAGTAGACGACGTTCGTGGTGAGGGAGCCGAGCCGGGCCAGTGCGTCGACGACCTCCTCGAGATGCTGCATGTCGCGGGTCGCCAGCCGGATGACGTAGCACTCCTCCCCGGTGACCCGGTCGCACTGCAGGATCTCGGGACGGTCGGCGATCAGCCGGCGCAGCGGCTGATGCGCCGTGCCCGGGTACTTCAGGCGGACGACCGCCTGCACGCCCCGCCCGACACGGGCCGGATCGACCACGGCGTGGTAGCCGGTGACCACCCCCAGGCTCTCGAGCCGCCTCACCCGCTCGGTGACGGCGGACGGGCTGAGCGCGACCCGGCGGGCGAGTTCGGCGTACGAGATGCGGGCGTCGTTCTGCAGCTCGGCGAGGACGGCCCAGTCCTGGTCGTCCAGGGACGCCGTGGATCGGTCGGTCATCGTGGCAACCTACCGCCCGATCCGCGGTGATCGGGGCTCGGAGCGGCACGTTTCCGCTGGGAGGCGGGGGTGCGCGGATCGTAGCCTCGGGGTCGTTCCAGCCCGGCGCCCACTCGACAAGGAGTCGACCATGGCCGTTCGACGCCGCGTGCCCTTCGTCCTCGTGGACGTCTTCACCGACCGTCCGCTCGACGGCAATCCGCTCGCCCTCCTCCCCGACGCCGACGGCATCCCGGAGGCGCTGCTGCCGCGCATCGCGCGGGAGTTCAACCAGGCGGAGACGACGTTCCTGCTGCGGCCGACCCTGCCGGGGGCGGACCACCGGCTGCGTTCCTTCACGCCCGAGGGCACCGAGGTCTTCGGCGCCGGCCACAACGCGCTCGGCGCCTGGTGGTGGCTGGCGGCCTGCACGGACCGGCTGCACGGTCGCGGGGGAGGCCCCGGTGTGGCGGGCCGTCGTCACCAGCAGCTCGGGGACGCGGTCCTGCCCGTCACCCTGGGCACGGACGCCGACGGCCGGAGCGAGGTCACGATGCGGCAGCAGGCGCCCCGCTTCGGCGCCGAACCCGCCCGCCCGGCCGAACTCGCGGGCGCGCTGGGCGTGGACCCGTCCCAGCTGGGGGCGGGCTCCGGACTGCCCGTCGCGCAGGTGGTGTTCACCGGTGCGGCCCACCTGATGGTGGGGCTGCGGGACCGTGCCGCGGTCGACGCCGCCCGGCCGGACGCCGCCCGCCTGCGGGCCGTGCTGCCCGGACTCGGCGGCGAGGGCGTCTACCTCTACTCCCTCGACCCCCGGGAGGCGGACGCCGACGCGCACGCCCGGTTCTTCAACCCCGTCGCGGGAATCACCGAGGATCCGGCCACCGGAACGGCGGCCGGGCCGCTGGCCTGTCTGCTGCGGCGCCACGGGCTGCTGCGCACAGACGGGGCGGTCGTCGCCCAGGGGCACGCGCTCGGCCGTCCTTCGCGGCTGCGTCTCGACTTCGACGGCGACACCCCGCAGCTCACCGGTCGCGCCGCCCTCGCCGCCTCCGGCGAGCTCACGCTTCCGGAGTGAGCGCACCGCGAGGGAGAGAACGAAAGAAGGGGCCCCACCGCGAGCGCAGTGTCGCGGTGGGGCCCCTTCCGCAGGGTGCCCGGTGGCCGGGAGGCCGCGGGGGGCGGGTGCCGGAGCCCGCGGGCCGCGGGCCGCGGTCAGAGCACGCGGGTCGCGCCGTCCGGCGGCCAGTCGGAGACGTTCTGCACGACGACGCCCTTCTCCGGGTTCGCCGCGTCGATGTACTGCCCGCCGCCGACGTACACGGCGACGTGGTGGGCGCTGCCCGCCCCGCCCCAGTACAGGATGTCGCCCGGCTGGAGGGCGCTCACCGACACCTGGGTGCCGGCGGTGGACTGGGACTGCGAGACGCGCGGCAGACTGACGCCGATCTGCCCGAACGCGGTCTGTACCAGGCCGGAGCAGTCGTACGAGCTGGGGCCGGACGCACCCATCACGTACGCCTTGCCGACCTGCCCGCGCAGGAAGGAGACCAGCTCCCCGACCGTGCCGGAGGCCGGAGCCGCGGCAAGAGCGGTGCGTTCGGACGAGCGGGAGGCACGCTCCTCGGCGGCCTGGGCGGCGGCCGCACGCCGGGCCTCCTCGGCCCGGCGGCGCTCCTCGGCCTTCGCCTTCTTCTCCGCCTCGTCGGCGGCGTGTTCGGCCGCCTTCTTCGCGGCGGCCTGCTGTGCGGCTTCCAGCTCGTACTGGGCGGCGGACATCTCCAGGGACGTCGCGGTCCGCTCGCTCGTCGTGGCGATGTCGCCGGTGATGACGGGGAGCTGGGCGGTGGTGGTGCCGGCGGCCGAGTCTGCCGCCTCCTCGCCGACGGCGGAGGCGGAGCCCGCGGTCAGGGCGAGGGTGCCGAGGACGCCACCGGCCACACCGGCGCGCACGGCCAGGTTTCTGGCGCGCGACCGGGGCTTCCGGTGGCTGGGTATGTGAGCGTTCGAGGCCATGGCGCCAGTGGAGCAGGGCCGCCGGGTTGCCTTCAAATGCGGTGGGATGCGCCACACCCGCCCTCTTCGGGGCCCGTTGGGCACCTTCCGTCGCTTGCGGGGCGGTGTCCCGGGGCGCCGGATTCGCTCCAATGGCCGTCTCTGTCCTGCGAGTTGGTGGTCGCGGAGGAGGCGCCGCCGGTGCATATCACGCGCCCGTAACGGGGCGCAAAGGTGGCAGTCCCTGTCGGATGCGGGGCGTGGCGCACTTCACGTGCGAGAGGTGAACTACTCCCGCCAAACGGACAATTCGCGGGTAAGGCTGCCGATTCCGCCCCAAGCCGTCGCTCCGCCGCCCGGCGGAACCCGTGCACTCCTATACTGGGAACCGGCGCCGCCTGTGCGCCGGACCTCCAGACCGGGTGCTCACGCCGCCCGGCCCCGCGGGGGCGAAGGTGACCGCTGTCGTCACAGGACGGCAGGACCTGTCGCGTCGCAGCCCGTACGTCCTCACGGGTGACCGCGCCGCTTCGCGTGAGGAACGGCGTCGGGCATCCGGAAGAGACGGATCATGACGGAGCACCGACGACTGAAGCAGCGCGTGCGCGCCCGCATGGCGCGCACCGGCGAGTCGTACACCACCGCCCGCCGGCACGTCCTGGCCCGGTCCGCACGGGACGAGGCCCCGGCACCGCCCCCCGGGCTGGTGTACGACCGGTTCGGCACCGACCAGCACCACGACGCCTCCCTGGTCCGCAACGCCCTCGGCGCCGAGGCGCCGGACGAGGCGGTCGTCGCGGGGCTGGCCGGCGGCATCGGCTTCATGTACTTCGTGTTCGCGTACGAAGGCACCCCGCCGCTCCTCACCCTCGTCGCCCAGCACCACCCGGAGCCGTGGGCGCCCGCCGCGCTGACCCGGCTCGGCGTCCCCTTCACCGAGGAGCACTCCGCGCGGCCGCGCTGGGACCGGGTGCGGGCCGCGCTGGACGCCGGGCGTCCGGTGCTGTGCACGGTGGACCGGTCGCGCCTGCCGTGGCACGGGCTGGAGCCGGGGCCCGGCGCGGACCCGTACACGGTCGCCGTGGCCGGTTACGACGGCGACACCCTCTACGTCGACGACGAATCGGCGGCACCGCACCGCATCGGCACGGAGGAGTTCGGTGCGGCCTGGTCCGCGCACCGCAAGGGCCGGCACGCCATGCTCGTGCCCACCGGACCGCCCACGGGCGTGCCCGACGTGGCCGGCGCGCTCGCCACGACCGCCGCGCACCTGACCGGGCCGGTGCTGGGCAACCGGTTCGACGTCAACTTCGGCCTGTCCGGCATGGCGAAGCTCGCCGCACAGCTCCGCGACACCCGTACGAAGACGGGCTGGGAGCGCCGGTTCGGCGCACCGGTGCCGTTCTTCCACGGCATGCGCCGGCTGTACGAGTGCCTGGAGGTCGAGTACACCGCGCCGGGTGCGACGCGTCCGCTGTACGCCGACTTCCTTGCCGGGCAGGGCCGTTCCGAGGCCGCGGAACTGGTCGCGGAGTCGGGTCGCGGCTGGGAACGCCTGGCGGCGCTGGCCGCAGGGACGGCTGCGGATCTGGGGGAGTACACCGAGGTGTGCGAGCGGCGGATGGCGCTGCTCATGGCGGGCGGAGACGCCGCCGGGGAGGAGATCCGGGCGCTGGGTGCGGAGGCCGAGCGGCTGGCGGCGGGGTCCGAGGTGCCCGGCCGGGAGGAGCGCAGGGCGTTGTTCGACGAGATGGCGGTGCTCGTGGAGGAGTGCGCGGATCGGGAACGGCGGGCCGTGGCCGCGTTCTGACTCCGCGGGAACGCGACGGGTCGCCCCCCGCCGTGCGGGAGGGCGGCCCGTCGCCAAGGTGTCACCGCCGGGCGGCCCGCCGCGGCCTCGGTGCTCGGCCGGGCGATGCCGTCCGCGTCGATCGTGCGGCCCAGGGCCCGGTCGGGGCGGGAGCGAACGTTCGGTGACGAGCCCGTGACCGAGGGGTCCGGTCGTGACGCCCCTCAACGACCGGCGCGGAGCGGATGCGTGCCCCGGGCTTGTGCCGGTTTTCACGACCGCGCGTCCGCGCTGCACGGCGGCCGGCGGCGTGCGGCTCGCGGACGCCGGAGTCGTGTAGCAGCCATCGATGTCCCGCGCGAATTTGCTTTCGCACTATCGTGGTGTTAAGGGAACCCTAAGCTCAGCAGGTGGGAATCCGGTCGAGACGCACGAAACGTGAACAGTCGGAAGCTTCGCGTATGAAGATCGTCGCGCCTGCGGTTCCATGATCACCTGTCAGGTGGTGAAGATCACAAAGTAGCTTGTGTACCCCGTGTCGCAGATCACAGAGCGGCGGGCATAGGATGCCTCCCACTAGGGCTTGTGAACTGCCTCACATAGAAGTGATCTTCGAATGTGGGGGCGACCGAAAGGAGCGAGGAGCGGTGAACGCGTACGCGCCCATCCTTGTGCTAGCGGGCCTGGGAGCGGCCTTTGCGATCTTCTCCGTGGTCATGGCCTCGATCATCGGTCCCAAGCGCTACAACCGGGCCAAGCTCGAGGCGTACGAGTGCGGGATCGAGCCGACTCCGCAGGCGGCGGGCGGCGGACGCTTCCCGATCAAGTACTACCTGACGGCGATGCTGTTCATCGTCTTCGACATCGAAATCGTCTTCCTCTACCCCTGGGCGGTCTCCTTCGACGCCCTGGGGATTTTCGGGCTCGTGGAGATGCTGCTCTTCGTGCTGACGGTCTTCGTCGCCTACGCCTACGTGTGGCGTCGTGGCGGCCTGGAATGGGACTAGGGGCATAGGTAAATGGGACTCGAAGAGAAACTGCCGAGCGGCTTCCTGCTCTCCACCGTCGAGCAGGCCGCCGGGTGGGTCCGCAAGTCGTCGATGTTCCCGGCGACGTTCGGACTCGCCTGCTGCGCCATCGAGATGATGACGACGGGTGCGGGCCGCTACGACCTCGCCCGGTTCGGCATGGAGGTCTTCCGCGGCTCACCGCGCCAGGCGGACCTCATGATCGTGGCCGGACGGGTCAGCCAGAAGATGGCCCCGGTGCTGCGGCAGGTGTACGACCAGATGCCCAACCCCAAGTGGGTCATCTCCATGGGCGTCTGCGCCTCCTCCGGCGGCATGTTCAACAACTACGCGATCGTGCAGGGCGTGGACCACGTCGTCCCGGTCGACATCTACCTGCCCGGCTGCCCGCCGCGGCCCGAGATGCTGATGGACGCGATCCTCAAGCTCCACGAGCACGTGCAGAACGAGAAGCTCGGCGTCAACCGCGAGCAGGCGGCCCGTGAGGCCGAGGAAGCGGCGCGCAAGGCCCTGCCGACGATCGAGATGAAGGGGCTCCTGCGATGACCGCCAACGGCAACTCGGCCAACGGCAACCCGGCCGACGGCACGCCCGCCGGCGACCACGGCCCGAACCCGGACCAGGACGTGAACGCGCACAACCTGCCCGGCCACCGGGGCGACTCCGGCGAGGTCATCGGCGTCCGCCGCGGCATGTTCGGCCCCCGCCAGGGCGGCGACACCTCCGGCTACGGCGGCCTGGTGCGTACCGTGCGGCTCCCCGGTGCGAGCGCGCGCCCCTACGGCGGCTGGTTCGACGAGGTCGCCGACGAACTCGAAGGCGCCCTGGAGGAGCAGGACCTGCTCCCCGAGAACGCCATCGAGAAGACCGTCGTCGACCGGGGCGAGATCACCTTCCACATCGCCCGCGAGCACCTGCTGCGCGTCGCCCGCACCCTGCGGGACGACCCCGCGCTGCGCTTCGAGTACTGCACCGGCGTCTCCGGCGTGCACTTCCCCGAGGACAAGGGCCGCGAGCTGCACGCCGTGTACCACCTGCGTTCGCTGACGCACAACCGGATCATCCGGCTGGAGGTCACCGCACCCGACGCCGATCCGCACGTCCCCTCGATCGTCGAGGTCTACCCGACGAACGACTGGCACGAGCGCGAGACGTACGACTTCTTCGGCCTGGTCTTCGACGGCCACCCGGCGCTGACGCGGATCATGATGCCCGACGACTGGCAGGGCTTCCCGCAGCGCAAGGACTACCCCCTGGGCGGCATCCCCGTGGAGTACAAGGGCGCCCAGATTCCCGCTCCCGACCAGCGGAGGTCGTACAGCTGATGAGCACCACACATTCCACGGCGGGAATCCGCGAGACCACCGAGGGCACCGTCTACGACGTCACCGGCGGCGACTGGGACGAGCTCGCCGCCGCCGCGGCAGCGAGCGACGACGAGCGGATCATCGTCAACATGGGCCCGCAGCACCCGTCCACGCACGGCGTGCTCCGGCTCATCCTGGAGATCGACGGCGAGACCGTGACCGAGGCCCGCTGCGGCATCGGCTACCTGCACACCGGCATCGAGAAGAACCTCGAGTACCGGACCTGGACGCAGGGCACCACGTTCGTGACGCGCATGGACTACCTGACGCCGTTCTTCAACGAGACGGCGTACTGCATGGCGGTCGAGAGGCTGCTCGGCATCACCGACGACATCCCGGACCGCGCCAACGTCATCCGCGTGCTGATGATGGAGCTGAACCGTCTCTCCTCCCACCTGGTGTGCATCGCCACCGGCGGCATGGAGCTCGGCGCCACCACCGTCATGATCTTCGGCTTCCGCGACCGCGAACTGGTCCTGGACCTCTACGAGCTGATCACCGGCCTGCGCATGAACCACGCGTACATCCGGCCCGGCGGGCTCTCCCAGGACCTGCCCCCCGGCAGCATCGACGCGCTGCGCGAGTTCGTGAAGAAGATGAAGAAGAACCTGCCGGAGTACGACAAGCTCTGCACCGGCAACCCGGTCTTCAAGGGACGCCTGAAGGACATCGGCTACCTGGACCTCGCCGGCTGCATGGCGCTCGGCGCCACCGGCCCGATCCTCCGCTCCGCCGGCCTCCCGCACGACCTGCGCAAGACCGACCCGTACTGCGGCTACGAGACCTATGACTTCGACGTCCCGACCGTCGACACCTGCGACTCCTACGGCCGCTTCCTGCTGCGCGTCGAGGAGATGCGGCAGTCGCTGCGCATCATCGAGCAGTGCATCGACCGGCTGGAGCCCGGCCCGGTCATGGTCGGCGACAAGAAGATCGCCTGGCCCGCGCAGCTGGCGCTCGGCCCCGACGGCCTGGGCAACAGCCTGGACCACATCCGGAACATCATGGGCACCTCCATGGAGGCCCTCATCCACCACTTCAAGCTGGTGACCGAGGGCTTCCGGGTACCGCCCGGCCAGGCGTACGCGGCAGTCGAGTCCCCCAAGGGCGAACTCGGAGTGCACGCGGTGAGCGACGGCGGAACCCGGCCCTACCGGGTGCACTTCCGCGACCCGTCCTTCACCAACCTCCAGTCGATGGCGGCGATGTGCGAGGGCGGCCAGGTCGCCGACGTCATCGTGGCCGTCGCGTCCCTCGACCCCGTGATGGGAGGCGTCGACCGATGACCGACGTGCAACTGGGCATCCCCGCGATGCCCGCCCCCGACTACCCGGCGGACGTCCGGGCACGGCTGGAGAAGGACGCGAAGGACGTCATCGCCCGCTACCCCGACAGCCGGTCCGCGCTGCTGCCGCTGCTGCACCTGGTGCAGTCCGAAGAGGGCCACGTCACCCGCACCGGACAGCGCTTCTGCGCCGAGATGCTCGACCTCACCACCGCCGAGGTCGCCGCGGTCGCGACCTTCTACAGCATGTACCGGCGCAAGCCCAGCGGCGACTACCAGGTCGGCGTCTGCACCAACACGCTGTGCGCGGTGATGGGCGGCGACGCCATCTTCGAGGAGCTCCAGGAGCACCTGGAGATCGGCAACAACGAGACCACCGACGACGGCAAGGTCACCCTCGAACACATCGAGTGCAACGCGGCCTGCGACTTCGCCCCCGTGGTGATGGTCAACTGGGAGTTCTTCGACGACCAGACGCCCGAGTCCGCCAAGCGCCTCGTCGACGACCTGCGCGCCGGACGCGACGTGCACCCCACCCGCGGCGCGAAGCTGTGCACCTTCAAGGAGACCGCGCGCATCCTGGCCGGCTTCCCCGACGAGCGCGAGGGCGCCGTCGCCGAGTCCGGCGGCGCCGGCCCCGCCTCGCTCGCCGGTCTCCGGCTCGCCAAGGGTGAGGCCGAGGCCCCGGCCCGCGTCGTCTCCCCGCGGAACGGCGAGGGCAAGGGCTCCACCACCGAGGCGTCCGGCCCCGGCGGCACCACGCCGCGCAGCGCCGAACCCCCTGCCGGCCACGAAAGCTCGCACGACGCCCCGCAGCCGAGTGCCGAGTCCGACCCCGACAACCCGACCGGGCCGGTCACCGAGGAGGGCAAGTGATGACCACCGAGTCCCCCGAGAAGCTCCTCTCCCCGGTGCTCTCGGCCTTCTGGGACCAGCCCGACGCCTGGACGCTGGAGACCTACAAGCGGCACGACGGGTACGAGGGCCTGCGCAAGGCGCTGGCCATGGACCCCGACGACCTCATCGCCTTCGTCAAGGACTCCGGCCTCCGCGGCCGCGGCGGGGCGGGCTTCCCCACGGGCATGAAGTGGCAGTTCATCCCGCAGGGCGACGACAAGCCGCACTACCTGGTCGTCAACGCCGACGAGTCGGAGCCGGGCACCTGCAAGGACATCCCGCTGCTCTTCGCCAACCCGCACTCCCTCATCGAGGGCATGATCATCGCCTGCCACGCGATCCGGTCCCACCACGCCTTCATCTACCTGCGCGGCGAGGTCGTCCCCGTCCTCCGCCGCCTGCACGAGGCGGTACGCGAGGCGTACGCGGCGGGCTACCTCGGCAAGGACGCCCTCGGCAAGGGCAAGCCGCTGGACATCACCGTCCACGCCGGCGCCGGCGCGTACATCTGCGGCGAGGAGACCGCGCTGCTCGACTCGCTGGAGGGGCGCCGCGGCCAGCCCCGGCTGCGCCCGCCCTTCCCCGCGGTCGCCGGCCTGTACGCCTGCCCCACCGTGGTGAACAACGTGGAGTCCATCGCCTCCGTTCCCGCCCTGCTGCACAAGGGCAAGGAGTGGTTCCGCTCGATGGGCAGCGAGAAGTCCCCCGGCTTCACGCTCTACTCGCTCAGCGGCCACGTCGCCCGCCCCGGCCAGTACGAGGCGCCACTCGGCATCACGCTGCGGCAGCTCCTCGACATGAGCGGCGGCATGCGGCCCGGTCACCGGCTGAAGTTCTGGACGCCCGGCGGTTCCTCCACCCCGATCCTCACCGACGAGCACCTGGACGTGCCGCTGGACTACGAGGGCGTCGGAGCGGCCGGTTCGATGCTGGGCACCAAGGCGCTCCAGTGCTTCGACGAGACCACCTGCGTCGTACGGGCGGTCACCCGCTGGACCGAGTTCTACGCCCACGAGTCCTGCGGCAAGTGCACACCCTGCCGCGAGGGCACCTACTGGCTCGTCCAGCTGCTCCGCGACTTCGAGGCCGGCAAGGCGTCGATGGACGACATCGACAAGATCGACGACATCGCCGACAACATCAACGGCAAGTCGTTCTGCGCCCTCGGCGACGGCGCCGCCTCGCCGATCTTCTCCTCGCTGCAGTACTTCCGCGAGGAGTACGAGCAGCACGTCACCGGTGGCGGCTGCCCCTTCGACCCGGCCAAGTCGACCCTCTGGGCCGACGGCTCCACCGGCAAGACCGCTCACCTGGAGGTGAACGCGTGACCGTCACCAGCAACGCTCCCGCCTCCGGGGGCGGCCAGGCCCCTCCCCCCGAGGACCTGATCTCGCTGACCATCGACGGCGTCGAGATCAGCGTGCCCAAGGGCACCCTGGTCATCCGCGCCGCCGAACAGCTCGGCATCGAGATCCCCCGCTTCTGCGACCACCCGCTGCTCGACCCGGTCGGCGCCTGCCGGCAGTGCATCGTCGAGGTGGAGGGCCAGCGCAAGCCGATGGCGTCCTGCACCATCACCTGCACCGACGGCATGGTGGTGAAGACGCAGCTCACCTCCCCGGTCGCCGACAAGGCGCAGCGCGGCGTGATGGAGCTGCTGCTCATCAACCACCCGCTGGACTGCCCGGTCTGCGACAAGGGCGGCGAGTGCCCCCTGCAGAACCAGGCGATGTCCGCGGGCTCCGCCGAGTCCCGCTTCGAGGGCAGGAAGCGCACCTTCGAGAAGCCGGTGCCGATCTCGAAGCAGGTCCTGCTGGACCGCGAGCGCTGCGTGCTGTGCGCCCGCTGCACCCGCTTCTCCAACCAGGTCGCCGGCGACCCGATGATCGAGCTGCTGGAACGCGGCGCGCTCCAGCAGGTGGGCACCGGCGAGGGCGACCCCTTCGAGTCGTACTTCTCCGGCAACACCATCCAGATCTGCCCGGTCGGCGCCCTCACCTCGGCCGCCTACCGGTTCCGCTCCCGCCCGTTCGACCTGGTCTCCACCCCCAGCGTCTGCGAACACTGCGCCGGCGGCTGCGCCACCCGCACCGACCACCGGCGCGGCAAGGTCATGCGCCGGATGGCCGCGGAGGACACCGAGGTCAACGAGGAGTGGATCTGCGACAAGGGCCGCTTCGGCTTCCGCTACGGCCAGCGCCACGACCGGCTCACCGCGCCGCTGGTGCGCGACGCCGAGACCGGTGAACTGGAGGCCACCAGCTGGCCCGAGGCACTGGAGGCGGCGGCGAAGGGCCTGGCCGCGGCGCAGGGCCGGGTCGGCGTGCTGACCGGCGGACGCGTCACCGTCGAGGACGCCTACGCGTACGCCAAGTTCGCCCGCGCCGTGCTCGGCACCAACGACGTGGACTTCCGGGCCCGCGTCCACTCCGCCGAGGAGGCCGACTTCCTCGCCGCCCACGTCGCCGGCCACGGCCGCGACCTGGACGGCCTCGGGGTCACCTACACCGCGCTGGAGAAGGCCCCCGTCGTCCTGCTGGCCGGGCTGGAGGCCGAGGAGGAGGCGCCCGGCGTCTTCCTCCGGCTGCGCAAGGCCCACCGCAAGCACGGCCAGCGCACCTTCGCGCTCGCCACCCACGCCACCCGCGGCCTGCAGAAGGCGGGCGGCACGCTGCTGGCCGCCGCGCCCGGCACCGAGACCGAGTGGCTGGACGGCCTGGCCGGCGGAGTCGGCCTGGAGAGCGCCGGCAAGCAGGCCGCCGAGGCGCTGCGCACCGAGGGCGCGGTCATCCTGGTCGGCGAACGGCTCGCCGCCGTGCCCGGCGCCCTGACCGCCGCCCTGCGCACCGCCACCGCCACCGGCGCCGCCCTGATGTGGATTCCGCGCCGGGCCGGCGAACGCGGCGCGGTCGAGGCCGGCGCCATCCCGTCGCTGCTGCCCGGCGGCCGCCCCGCCACCGACCCGCGCGCCCGCCAGGAGGTCGCCCGCGCCTGGGGCGTGGACGACCTGCCCAGCGCGTACGGGCGGGACACCGGGGCCATCGTGGAGGCCGCCGCGACCGGCGAACTGTCCGCGCTGGTCGTGGGCGGCGTCGAGGTCGCCGACCTGCCCGACCCGTCCCGTGCCGCCGACGCGCTGCACGAGGTCGGCTTCCTGGTCAGCCTGGAACTGCGGCCGTCGCACGTCACCGAGCACGCCGACGTGGTGCTGCCGGTGGCGGCGGTCGTCGAGAAGTCCGGCACCTTCCTCAACTGGGAGGGCCGGGCCCGGATGTTCGAGGCCGCCATCAAGCCCGACCAGATGACCCGCCGCCACGTGACGCCGGACGGCCGGGTGCTGCACATGCTCGCCGACGCGCTCGGCAAGCCGCTCGGCCTGCCCGACGTACGGGCCGCGCGCCGCGAACTCGACCGCCTCGGCGGCGCGTCGGGCGACGCGCAGGCCACCGCGCCGAACGAACGGTCCGCGTCCGCGCCGCAGCCCGGCAAGGGCGAGGCGGTGCTCGCCGGCCACCGGCTGCTGCTCGACCAGGGCCGGCTCCAGGAGGGCGACGAGGCGCTGGCCGGTACCCGGCACGCGGCGCTCGCCCGGCTCTCGGCCCCGACGGCCGAGGCCACCGGCGTGAAGGACGGCGACGTCCTCGCCGTCACCGGGCCGGCCGGAACGGTGGAGTTCCCGCTCCGGGTCACCCCGGACATGCCGGACCACGTGGTGTGGCTCCCGATGAACTCCGCCGGCCGCGGCGTGACGCCCGACACCGGCGCCCGCCCGGGCGACCTCGTCAAGATCGGTGCCGCCGGCGGCACCGGCCGCCAGGAGGTGGACGCGTGAACACCCTCGCCCACATCGCGTCGGGCCCGGAGGGGAGCGTCGTGCTCGCCGCCGAGGACCTGTCGACCTTCGGCACGGACCCGTGGTGGCTGATCGGCCTCAAGGCGGTCTTCTGCTTCGCCTTCCTGATGCTGACCGTGCTGATCTCCATCGTCATGGAGCGCAAGGTCGTCGCCTGGATGCAGCTGCGCATCGGTCCCAACCGGCACGGCCCCTGGGGCATGCTCCAGTCGCTGGCCGACGGCATCAAGCTGATGCTCAAGGAAGACGTCGTCGTCAAGCGCGCCGACAAGGCCGTCTTCATCCTGGCCCCGATCATCGGCGCGATCCCGGCCTTCATGGCCATCGCCGTCATCCCGTTCGGCCCGCCCGGCAACGAGGTGTCGATCTTCGGCACGCGCACCGCGATGCAGCTCACCGACATGCCGGTGGCCGTGCTCTACATCCTGGCCACCGCCTCCATCGCGGCCTACGGCACGGTGCTGGCCGGCTGGTCCTCCGGCTCGACCTACCCCCTGCTCGGCGGCGTCCGCGCCACCGCCCAGGTGATCTCCTACGAGGTCGCCATGGGTCTGAGCTTCGCCGCCGTCTTCCTGCACTCCGGCTCGATGTCCACCTCGGCCATCGTGGACGCGCAGGACGACCGCTGGTTCGCGGTGCTGCTGCCCGTGTCGTTCCTCATCTACATGGTGGCGATGGTCGGCGAGGCGCACCGTGCGCCGTTCGACATGCCGGAGTCCGAGGGCGACCTGGTCGGCGGCTTCAACACCGAGTACTCGTCGATCAAGTTCGCGATGTTCATGCTCGGCGAGTACATCCACATGGTCACCGTCTCCGCGCTCGCGGTCACCCTCTTCCTGGGCGGCTGGCGGGCCCCGGCGCCGATCTCCACGGTGTGGGAGGGCGCCAACCACGGCTGGTGGCCGCTGCTCTGGTTCACCGGGAAGCTCGTACTGATGCTGTTCGGCTTCGTGTGGCTCCGCGGCACCCTGCCGCGCGTCCGCTACGACCAGTTCATGAAGCTGGGCTGGAAGGTCCTCATCCCGGTCTCCATGGCCTGGCTGATGCTGGTCGCCGCGGTCCGCGCGATGCGCAACGAGAACTACGCCTTCACCGACATCGTGTACTGGGTCGGCGGCGGCGTCCTGGTCCTGCTGCTGCTCTCCTTCGTCGTCGACGTCTTCCGCGACCGCGCCGACAAGCAGGCGGAGGAGCAGGAGGAACGCGCCGCCGAGGAGGCCGGCTTCGACCCGATGGCCGGCGGCTACCCCGTGCCGCCGCTGCCCGGCCAGACCCTCCCGCCCGTGCCCCGGCGCAGGTCCCGCGCGGACCGCGAACTGGTCGGCACGGCCGCGGAGTCCGGCGACGCCCAGGACGGGAATCACGATGGAAGGGAGGCCGACGGTGCCTGAGAACCCCGTGGCCGGCTTCGGCGTGACCTTCAAGGCCATGTTCAAGAAGCGGCTGACCGAGCAGTACCCCGAGTACAAGAAGCCCACGGCGCCCCGCTTCCACGGCCGGCACCAGCTCAACCGCCACCCGGACGGGCTGGAGAAGTGCGTCGGCTGCGAGCTCTGCGCCTGGGCCTGCCCGGCCGACGCGATCTACGTGGAGGGCGCGGACAACACCGACGAGGAGCGCTACTCCCCGGGCGAGCGGTACGGCCGCGTCTACCAGATCAACTACCTGCGCTGCATCCTGTGCGGCCTGTGCGTCGAGGCGTGCCCCACCCGCGCGCTGACCATGACCAACGACTACGAACTCGCCGACTCCTCCCGCGAATCGCTCATCTACACCAAGGAGGAGCTGCTCGCGGGACTCCAGGAGGGCATGGTCGACTCGCCGCACGCGATCTACCCGGGCATGACGGAGAAGGACTACTACAGCGGCCTCGTCACCGAGGCCGCCCCGGGCACCGTGCCGCAGGAGGTGCACGCGGGCGGCGCACCCCAGGCGTCCTCCGACACCTTCGGGCCGATGGAGCCCGCCGCCTCCGCCCCCGTCTCCGACGCGGACCGCCCCGAGGGCGACCCGACGGACACGGCGCCGGCACAGACGGCCTCCGCCTCCGGCGGTCAGGCAGCCGGCCCGCAGGGCGCGGAGGGCGCGCGATGAACGAGCTGGCACTCACCACCACCTCCACCGGCGAGGCCCTGCAGTTCTGGGTGCTCGGCACGGTCGCCGTACTGGGCGCGCTGGGCACCGTGCTGATGAAGCGCGCGGTGCACTCCGCGCTGTGCCTCGCCGGCACGATGATCGTCCTCGCGGTGTTCTACCTGTCCAACGGCGCGTACTTCCTGGGCGTCGTGCAGGTCGTCGTCTACACCGGCGCCGTGATGATGCTCTTCCTCTTCGTGCTGATGCTCGTCGGCGTCACCGCCGCCGACTCGCTGAAGGAGACCATCAAGGGCCAGCGCTGGATGGCCGCGCTCTGCGGCCTCGGCTTCGGCGTCCTGCTGATCGGCGGACTCGGCAACGCGTCGGTCTCCAGCTTCAACGGCCTGGCGCAGGCCAACGAGGGCGGCAACGTACAGGGCCTGGCCGCCCTGCTCTTCACCAAGTACGTGTTCGCCTTCGAGATCACCGGTGCCCTGCTGGTCACCGCGGCCGTCGCGGCGATGGTGCTCACGCACCGGGAGCGCACCGAGCGCCGCCTGACGCAGCGCGAACTCGCCGAGAAGCGCGTGCGGGAGAACAAGCACGTGCCGCCGCTGCCGGCCCCGGGCGTGTACGCACGGCACAACGCCGTGGACATCCCCGGCCTGCTGCCCGACGGCACCCCGTCCGCGCTCACGGTCAGCGACACCCTGCACAGCCGCGGCCAGGTCCGCGACGTGTCCGGCGAGGCGCTCCGCGACCTGGCGGAGCTGGAACAGCGCACCGACGCGTACCTGGGCCGGGACAACGACGCCTCCCGCGAGGCGGGCCGCCAGGCCCGGCGCGCGGACGACGGCGACCGAGACCCCGACCGAGACCGTGACGGCGACCGCGACGGCGAGAAGGAGGAGGCGAAGTGAACCCGGTCAACTACCTCTACCTCGCCGCGCTGCTGTTCACCATCGGCGCGTCGGGCGTACTCATCCGGCGGAACGCCATCGTGGTGTTCATGTGCGTGGAGCTGATGCTCAACGCCGCGAACCTCGCGCTGATCGCGTTCTCCCGGATCCACGGCAACCTCGACGGCCAGATCATCGCCTTCTTCACCATGGTCGTCGCCGCCGCGGAGGTGGTCGTCGGCCTGGCGATCATCGTCACGCTCTACCGCTCCCGCCACTCGGCCTCGGTCGACGACGCCAGCCTGATGAAGCTGTAAGGAGTTCAGTAAGTGGAATCACTCATCGGGCTGCTCGTCGGAGCTCCGCTCCTCGGCGCGGCCGTCCTGCTCTGCGGAGGACGCAGGCTCGACCGGACGGGACACTGGCTGGGCACCGCCCTGGCCGGTGCCTCGTTCGTGCTCGGGCTGGTGCTCTTCGCCGACATGCTCGGCCGGGACGCCGAGGACCGCACCCTGACCTCGCACCTGTTCAGCTGGATTCCGGTGAACGGCTTCCAGGCCGACGTCGCCTTCCAGCTCGACCAGCTGTCCATGACGTTCGTCCTCCTCATCACGGGCGTCGGCTCGCTGATCCACCTGTACTCGGTGGGCTACATGGAGCACGACGAGCGCAGGCGCCGGTTCTTCGGCTACCTGAACCTGTTCCTCGCGGCGATGCTGCTGCTGGTGCTCGCCGACAACTACCTGCTGCTGTACGTCGGCTGGGAGGGCGTGGGCCTGGCCTCGTACCTGCTGATCGGCTTCTGGCAGCACAAGCCCAGCGCGGCGACCGCGGCGAAGAAGGCGTTCCTCGTCAACCGCGTCGGTGACGTCGGCCTGTCCATCGCGATCATGCTGATGTTCACCACCTTCGGCACCTTCGCCTTCGGGCCGGTGCTGGGCAGCGTGGACGGGGCGAGCGAGGGCACGCTCACGGCCATCGGCCTGATGCTGCTGCTCGCGGCCTGCGGCAAGTCCGCGCAGGTGCCGCTGCAGTCCTGGCTCGGCGACGCGATGGAGGGCCCGACCCCGGTCTCGGCCCTCATCCACGCCGCCACCATGGTCACCGCCGGCGTGTACCTGATCGCCCGCTCCGGGGTGCTCTTCGACGCCACCCCCACCGCGCAGACCGCCGTGGTGACCGTCGGCGCGGTGACGCTGCTGTTCGGTGCGATCGTCGGGTGCGCCAAGGACGACATCAAGAAGGCCCTGGCCGGGTCGACCATGTCGCAGATCGGCTACATGATGCTGGCGGTCGGGCTCGGCCCGATCGGCTACGCGTTCGCCATCATGCACCTGGTGACGCACGGCTTCTTCAAGGCCGGGCTGTTCCTCGGCGCCGGCTCGGTGATGCACGGCATGAACGACGAGGTCGACATGCGGCGTTACGGCGGCCTGCGGACGTACATGCCGATCACCTTCATCACCTTCGGCCTGGGCTACCTGGCCATCATCGGCTTCCCCGGCCTGTCCGGCTTCTTCTCGAAGGACCTCATCATCGAGGCGGCCTTCGGCAAGGGCGGCGCGCAGGGCTGGATCCTCGGTTCCGTGACCCTGCTGGGCGCGGCCCTCACGGCGTACTACATGACCCGGGTCATGCTGCTCACCTTCTTCGGCGAGAAGCGCTGGAGCGAGGAGGGCGAGAACGCCGTCCACCCGCACGAGTCGCCGAAGACGATGACCATCCCGATGATCGTGCTGGCCGTCGGGTCGGTGTTCGGCGGCGCGTTCTTCGCCATCGGCGAGCGGTTCGTGCACTGGCTGGAGCCGGTGACCGGCTTCGAGCACCCGCACCCGCCGATCCCGATCTGGTCGATCACCGCGGCCACCGTCGCCTGCATGGTGATCGGCGTCGCCGTGGCGTGGTTCCAGTACGGCCGCCGTCCGGTGCCCGTCACGGCGCCGCGCGGCAGCCTGCTCACCCGCGCGGCCCGCCGGGACCTGCTCCAGGACGACTTCAACCACGTCGCCCTGGTCAAGCCCGGCGAGTACCTGACGCGCGGCCTGGTCTACCTCGACCACTCGGTGGTCGACGGGGCCGTCAACGGCACCGCCGCCACGTTCGGCGGTCTCTCCGGCCGGCTGCGCCGCGTCCAGAACGGGTTCGCGCGCAGCTACGCGGTCTCGATGTTCGGCGGTGCGGCGGTGCTCGTCGCCGCCACCCTGCTGATGAGGGCGGTCTGAGATGTCATTTCCCCTGCTGACGGTCACGGCCGCGGTCCCGGCGATCGGGGCGATCGCCACCGCCGCCGTGCCCGCCGCGAAGAGGACGGCCGCCAAGTGGCTGGCGCTGCTGTTCTCGCTCGCCACGGTCGTGCTCGCGGCCGTGGTCCTGGTCCGCTTCGAACCCGGCGGCGACCGGTACCAGCTCACCGAGAGCCACGCCTGGATCGCCGACTTCGGCGTCCGCTACGAGCTGGGCGTGGACGGCATCGGCGCCGTGCTGGTCGCCCTGACCGCCCTGCTGATCCCGTTCGTGATCCTCGCCGGCTGGCACGACGCGGACGCTCTGGAGGGCGAACAGGCGAACCGCCGCTGGCGGCCCACCCAGGGCTTCTTCGCGCTGATCCTGGCCGTCGAGGCGATGGTGATCGTCTCGTTCCTGGCCACGGACGTCTTCCTCTTCTACCTGTTCTTCGAAGCCATGCTCATCCCGATGTACTTCCTCATCGGCGGCTTCGGCGACCGCGCCCACGCGGCGGGCGAGGAGGAGGCGTCACGGCAGCGGTCGTACGCGGCGGTCAAGTTCCTGCTCTACAACCTGGCCGGCGGTCTGATCATGCTGGCCGCGGTGATCGGCCTGTACGCGGTCACCGCCGACCAGCTCGGCGAAGGCACCTTCTCGCTCCAGGCGATCATCGAGGCCCGGGCGAACGGCGAGCTGGAGATGTCGGCCGGCACCGAACGGCTGCTGTTCCTCGGCTTCTTCTTCGCCTTCGCGGTGAAGGCGCCGCTGTGGCCGCTGCACACCTGGCTCCCCAACGCGATGGGGGAGTCCACCGCACCGGTGGCCGTCCTCATCACCGCCGTGGTCGACAAGGTCGGCACCTTCGCGATGCTCCGCTTCTGCCTCGGGCTGTTCCCGAACGCCAGCGAGTGGGCCACGCCGGTGGTGCTCGTGCTGGCCCTGGTCAGCATCATCTACGGCGCGCTGCTCGCCGTCGGCCAGCGCGACATGAAGCGGCTGATCGCGTACGCGTCCATCTCGCACTTCGGGTTCATCATCATGGGCGTCTTCGCCATGACGACCCAGGGGCAGAGCGGCGCGACGCTGTACATGGTCAACCACGGCATCTCCACGGCCGCGCTGCTGCTCGTCGCCGGCTTCCTCATCACCCGCCGCGGCTCGCGCCTGATCGCGGACTACGGCGGTGTGCAGAAGGTCGCGCCCGTACTGGCGGGCACGTTCCTGATCGGCGGACTGGCGACGTTGTCGCTCCCCGGACTGGCGCCGTTCGTCAGCGAGTTCCTGGTGCTGGTCGGCACCTTCAGCCGCTACCCGGTCATCGGGATCATCGCGACCGCCGGCATCGTGCTCGCCGCGCTGTACGTGCTGGTGCTGTACCAGCGCACCATGACCGGGCCGGTGAAGCCGGAGGTCAGCGGCATGAAGGACCTCAAGGTCCGGGAACTCGTGGTCGCCGCGCCGCTGATCGCGCTGCTGGTCTTCCTCGGCGTCTTCCCGAAGCCGCTGACCGAGATCGTCAACCCTGCGGTCGAGCACACCATGTCCGACGTGCAGAAGAAGGACCCTGCTCCTGAGGTGGAGGCCGCCAAGTGAGCGCTCTGAGTACGACGCACGCCGTCCACAGCCTGTGGACACAGGCGGCCGAGCCCGGGAGCATCCCGACCCCGAAGATCGAGTACGCCCAGCTCTCCCCGACGCTGATCGTGCTCGGCGCGGCGATCGTCGGCATCCTCATCGAGGCGTTCCTGCCCCGCCGGTTCCGGTACGGCGCCCAGGCGCTGCTGACCGTGGCCGCGCTGGCCTCCGCCTTCGCGGCGGTGCTGGCGCTGGGGCTGAACGGCTTCGCCACCGACCAGGCCCAGCTCGCCGCGATGGGCGCCATCGCGGTGGACGGCCCGGCGCTGTTCCTCCAGGGCACGGTGCTGCTGGTCGGTCTGGTCGCGGTGTTCACCTTCGCCGAACGGCGGCTGGACCCGTCCGCCCACGGCCGGCCGGTGGACTCGTTCGCCGCGCAGGCCGCCGCCGTTCCGGGCGGGCAGGGCGAACGGGACGCGGTGAAGGCCGGGTTCACCACCACCGAGGTGTTCCCGATCGCCCTGTTCGCGATCGGCGGCATGCTGGTCTTCCCGGCCGCCAACGACCTGCTGACGCTCTTCATCGCGCTGGAGGTCTTCTCCCTCCCGCTGTACATCCTGTGCGCGCTGGCCCGCCGCAACCGCCTGCTGTCGCAGGAGGCGGCGGTGAAGTACTTCCTGCTGGGAGCCTTCTCGTCCGCCTTCATGCTCTTCGGCATCGCGCTGCTGTACGGCTACGCGGGCGCCGTGGACTACGCGAGCATCGCGCGGGTCGTCGGCAACGCGAACCCGACCACCGACCCCGCGCTGGCGGGCACCATGGGCAACGACGTGCTGCTGCTGATCGGCGGGGCGATGGTGCTGATGGGCCTGCTCTTCAAGGTCGGCGCGGTGCCGTTCCACATGTGGACCCCGGACGTCTACCAGGGCGCCCCGACCCCGGTCACCGGCTTCATGGCCGCCGCCACCAAGGTCGCCGCTTTCGGCGCCCTGCTGCGGCTGCTGTACGTGGTGCTGCCGGGCCTGCGCTGGGACTGGGAGCCGGTGCTGTGGGGCGTCGCCGTCGTCACCATGCTGGGCGGCGCGATCGTCGCCATCACCCAGACCGACATCAAGCGGCTGCTGGCGTACTCCTCCATCGCGCACGCGGGCTTCATCCTCGCCGGTGTGATCGCCACCTCGGAGGACGGCGTCTCCTCGGTGCTCTTCTACCTGCTGGCGTACTCCTTCGTCACGCTCGGCGCGTTCGCCGTCGTGACGCTGGTGCGCGACGCGGGCGGCGAGGCCACGCACCTGTCCAAGTGGGCCGGGCTGGGCCGCCGTTCGCCGCTGGTCGCGGCCGTCTTCGCGGTGTTCCTGCTGGCGTTCGCGGGCATTCCGATGACCTCCGGCTTCACCGGCAAGTTCGCGGTGTTCAAGGCCGCGGCGGAGAGCGGCGCGGGCGCACTCGTGGTGGTCGGCGTCATCTCCTCGGCCATCGCGGCGTTCTTCTACGTCCGGGTGATCGTGCTGATGTTCTTCCAGGAGCCGAAGGCGGACGGGCCGAGCGTCGCCGTGCCGAGCCCGCTGACGATGTCGGCCATCGGCCTCGGCGTCGCGGTGACCGTGGTGCTCGGTGTGGCGCCCCAGTACTTCCTGGACCTGGCCGGCCAGGCGAGCGTCTTCGTCCGGTAGCGCCGTTGCGACGCGAACGCCGGACGGCCCGCCACCCCTCGAGGGGTGGCGGGCCGTCCGGCGTTCGTGCGGGTCGCCCGCCGCGGAGCCGCTACTCCGGCAGGCCGCTGGGCAGGTCCGACGGGAGGTCCGGGATCTCCTCGGTGGGGAGGTCCGACGGCATCTCGGTCGGCAGGTCCTCCAGGGAGCTCTCCGCGCGGGTGAAGGTGTCGCTCCCGCCGGACTCCCAGGCGAGGGTGAGGGTGTCGCCGTCGACGCTCTCGACGGTGCCCTTCTCGAAGCCGGAGCCCTTCGCGCACACCATCTCCAGCGTCACCGGGTCGGCGTCCGCGGCGTAGGTGCCGGTGCAGTCGGCGTCCTCGGTGGAGAGGTTGACGTTGCCGCCCGTCTCGACGAACACGAGGATCTTGTGGTCCCGGTCGGTGAGTTCGCCGGAGAGCCAGGCGCCCTTCAGCGCGGACGCGCCGCCCTCGCCGGACGACTGCTCCGCGCCGCCCTTGTCGCTGTTCTCCCCGCCGCCGTCGCTGCCGCAGCCGGTCAGCAACAGGGCGGCCGCGATGACCGCGGCCGCCCCCGACACGCGTGCCGTTGTGCGCACGTGGTTCCCCTCCGTAGTGATCAGGTCACGGAGCAACCTAGCAGGCGGGGGTGACGGCTCGGCGTCGCGTCGTCACTCGGGGGGACCGACCGGGGCGGCGCCCTTCACGAACTCCGCGGTCCCGCCCGACCCCCACTTCACGGTGAGGCCCTTGTCGTCGATCTCGGTGACGGTGCCGGAGGTGTAGCCGGCGTTCGCGTCGCGGCACTTCAGGTCCAGCTTCGCCGGGCCGTCGCCGGCCTTCAGCGTGCCCTGGCAGGCCACCTCGGGGCCGGCCAGCGAGACCTTGGTGCCGTTGAAGATGAGGACCAGCAGTTCGCCCTCGGCGCCCTTCATGCCGGAGGCCCAGGGGCCCTGGAAGGGCGCCGCCGCGTCGTCGCCGCCCCCGGAGCCGCCGTCGCCCGAGCCGCCGTCCCCGCCGGTGTCCGCACCGCCCCCGGAGGATTCGCCCTGGGTGGTGCCGCCGTCGGAGCCGCCGCCGTCCTTGCCGCCGTCGCCGCTCCCGGAGCCGCCGTCGCCCGAGCCGCCGCCGGTGGACGTGGAGCCCTGGTCCTTGTCCTTGCCGCCGTGGGAGCCGTCGCCGCCGTCGCTGCCGCAGCCGCCGATCAGCAGTGCCAGCGCCGCGGTGCCCGCGGCCGCGCCCAGGCCGAGCCGTGTTCTGCGCACGCGCGCCCCTCCCATACGAATGCCGTACCCCCGTGTGTGCAGGGTCACGACAAACTAGCAGGGGGCGCGCGTCCGCGACTGTGACGACGAACGCTTTCCCGGGGGCTGGACAGCGGGCCGGACGGGCTACTCCGCGGGGGCCGCGGCGATCGTTCCGGAGACCTCGCCCAGGCCGATGCGGGTGCCGTTCGGTCCCGGTGCCCAGGCCGTGAGGACGACCTCGTCGCCGTCGGAGAGGAAGGGACCCTTGCCGGCCGTGAGCTCCAGCAGGCAGCCGAGCTGGTCCGGCTCCGGGCCGCTGACCGTGCCGGAGGCGAAGAGGTCCCCGGTGCGCAGCGAGGCGCCGTTCACCGTCATGTGCGCGAGTTGCTGCGCGGCCGTCCAGTACATCGCGGAGAACGGCGGCTCGGAGACCTGCTCGCCGTTCAGCGTCACGGTGATCCGGATGTCCAGGCCGTCCTTCTCCCCGCTGTCGTCCAGGTAGGGGAGCGGCGGGACGTCGCGGGCGGGCGGCTCGGTGCGGGCCTGTTCCAGCGCCTCCAGGGGCGTGATCCAGGCGGAGACGGAGGTGGCGAAGGACTTGCCGAGGAACGGCCCCAGCGGGACGTACTCCCAGGCCTGCAGGTCGCGCGCGGACCAGTCGTTGAGCAGGCACACGCCGAAGACGTGCTCGCGGAAGTCCTGCCGGCCCACGCGCGTCGTCATCGCCGAGGGGGTGCCGACGACGAAGCCGACCTCGGCCTCGATGTCCAGCCGCTGCGAGGGGCCGAAGGAGGGTGCGGGCGCGTCCTTGGGCTTGCGCTGCCCCAGCGGTCGCACCACAGGCGTGCCGGACACCACGACGGTGCCGGACCGGCCGTGGTACCCGATCGGCAGGTGCTTCCAGTTCGGGGTGAGCGGATCGCCGTCGGGCCGGAAGATCTTCCCGACGTTGGTGGCGTGGTGCTCGCTGGCGTAGAAGTCGACGTAGTCGGCGACCTCGAACGGCAGGTGCAGCGTGACGTCGGCCAGCGGAACGAGGTGGCCGCCGACCGTCGCGCGGTGCCCGGGGTCGCCCAGCCAGTTCTGCAGGTCCGCGCGGACGGCCTGCCAGGTCGGCCGTCCCGCGGCCATCAGCGGGTTCAGGGTGGGGGCCTTCAGCAGCTCGGCGTGCGCGGAGCCCATCGCCTCGGCGGCGGCGCCGGCGTCCAGCACGTGCGAGCCGAAGCGCACCCCGATGCGGTGCAGGTCCGGGGCGCCGGAGGTGGTGAAGACGCCGTACGGCAGGTTGTCGAGGCCGAAGAGGTCGTCTCCGGGCAGGTCGAACGGGATGGCTTCGGTCATCGTCTCAGGTGCCTCGCCTTCGAGGTTCGTCGCCGGTCAGGGCTCGGGCACGTCCGGGGAGGCGCCCACCGGGCAGCGTATCGACCGGGCGGGCGGAGCCGTCCGCCCGGCCGGGTGCGCGGGGGGGTACGCGCCGGTCGTGATCGTTCCGCGACCGGCTACGCTGCCCGTGACGGCGGCAACTGCCGCCGCGCCGGTGCGGATGATGCGAACAAGCCGCGTAGACAGGAGTACCCCTCGTGACCGTCGTCGGGCCCTTCGGGCTGAGCGTGCGGGACACGGCCCTCGAAGCCGATGTCCAGGCGGGGTTGGCGGCCGTCGAAGAGGGCCTCTTCGAGGCCACCAAGAGCGACGTGCCGTTCATAACGGGTGCTGCCCAGCACCTCGTACGGGCCGGCGGCAAGCGGTTCCGGCCGCTGCTGGTGATGCTCGGGGCGCAGTTCGGCGACCCGCACGCGCCGGGCGTGGTCCCCTCAGCGGTGGTGGTCGAGCTGACCCACCTCGCAACCCTGTACCACGACGACGTGATGGATGAGGCCGCCGTGCGCCGCGGCGTGGCCAGCGCCAACGCGAACTGGGACAACTCCGTCGCCGTGCTCACCGGCGACTTCCTCTTCGCCCGCGCCTCCCAGGTCCTCGCCGACCTCGGCCCGGAGGCCGTACGCATCCAGGCCCAGGCGTTCGAGCGGCTGGTCACCGGCCAGATCCTGGAGACCGCGGGCCCGTCGGCCGGCCAGAACGCCATCGACCACTACCTCGACGTCCTCTCCGGGAAGACAGGCTCGCTGATCGCCGTGGCCTGCCGTTTCGGCGCCATGATGGCCGGGGCCGACGAGCGGACGATCTCCGTCCTCACCCAGTACGGCGAGCGCATCGGCACCGCGTTCCAGCTGGCGGACGATGTGCTGGACATCGCCAGCGACTCCCACGAGTCCGGCAAGACGCCCGGTACGGACCTGCGCGAGGGCATCGCCACGCTGCCCGTGCTGCACCTGCGGGCCCTCGCCGAGGCGGGCGGCTCTCCGGAGGACCGTGCCCTGCTGGCGCTGCTCGAGGGCGACCTCGACGACGACGCCCGTCTCGGGGACGCCCTGGCGGGGCTGCGGGCGCACCCGGCGATGGTGCAGGCCCGGCGGGACACCGTGCGGTACGCGGACGAGGCGCGGGCCATGCTGGAGCCCCTGGCGGAGGGACCGGCCAAGGCGGCCCTGTCCGACCTCTGCGCCGCGGTCGTCCACCGCGCGGGCTGAGCGCTTCCCCCTCGGGCCCCGCCGCCTCCGGAGCTCTCGCCCTCCGTCGCGCGGTCGTGACCGGGACCGGGGCCGGTCCCACCTCCTGCCCGGCCGGGACGGCGGGACGGCGTCCTTCACCACCCCCGGCTGCTCCCCTACGCCTCCGCAGCCCTCCTCCGGGCGCGGACGCCCCCGTGGCGCGGGAGGACCGGTGCCCGTGCTCAGGCCGGAAGGACGGAGTCCCGGAAACCCGTGGCCCGCACACGCACACGGGAGAAGCCGCCCCGCGGGGGTACCCGTCTCCTCCCGTGGGCGTACGGGAACTTGCTCCCCTCGGCGGACGTCCCACCCTCAGTGGATCTGGTCGTATGGAGTGACCATCCCGCACCGACTCGGGTGACAATGGCGGCTGGGATGGACCCGTGCGACCGGGCGCGACCCGCATGACCCGCACGACCGCCGCCGACGACGGAGGTAGGGCTCACATGGCACAGATCCAACCGCACAACCCGGCCGACGACGGCCAGGGGGAGGACTCCGTACCGGGCGTTCCGGGCACGCGGGGGCCACGCCGCAAGGCCGTCCGCTACGGCGTACCGGTCGCCGTGGCGGGCCTCGCCGCGGCGACGATCGGCCTGGTGCCGGCCCTCGCGGACAGCGGCGCCCCCGACCTGCCGAAGATCACCGCCGAGGAGCTGGTGGCCAAGATGGCCGCCTCCGACGTGGACCAGCTGTCCGGGACCGTACGGGTCCAGACCGACCTCGGCCTGCCGGCGCTGCCGGACGGCCTCGGCGGCGGTGGCGGCGACCGGGGCGGGAGCCCGTTCGGCGGCGGTGACCGCTCCTCGGAGGGCGGCGCCGGACAGCAGCAGGGCGAGGGGGCGGAGGAGAGCCCCGCGGCGCCGACGGCCAAGCTGATGGAGCTGGCCTCCGGCGAGCACACGCTGCGGGTGGCCGCCGACGGCCCCGAGAAGCAGCGCGTCTCCCTCGTGGAGGACGCCGCCGAGTACAGCATGATCCGCAACGGCGACGAACTGTGGGCGTACGACAGTGCGTCGAACTCCGCGTTCCACGCCGTCGCCCCCGAGGGTTCCGGCGATCACGGAAAGGCCGGCGGGAAGCACGAACTGCCCGACGGTCTCGGCGACCTCACGCCGAAGGAGGCCGCACAGAAGGCCCTCGACCTCGCGGACGAGTCGACGTCGGTGACCGTGGACGGCACCGCCAAGGTGGCCGGCCGGGACGCGTACCAGCTGGTCGTCGCGCCGAAGGACGCCGCGCACTCCACGGTCGGCTCGCTGCGCATCGCCGTGGACGCCGAGAACGGCGCGCCGCTCAGCGTCCGGCTGATGCCGGACGAGGGCGGCAAGGCGATCGTCGACGTCGCCTACACCGAGGTCGACTTCGCCCGGCCGGACGCCGGCACCTTCACCTTCGAACCCCCGAAGGGCGCGGACGTCACGGAGAAGAAGCTCGACCACGGCGCGAAGGGTTCGCAGAAGCCGAAGGACCTCGACGGGCCGATGAACGGCGCCCTGCCCGAGTTCGGCGGCGGCGGCCTGGAGATGCTGGGCGACGGCTGGGGCACGGTGGCCCGCATCGAGGCGCCCGAGGTGAAGGGCGAGGGCAAGGGCGGCAAGGCTCTGTCCGGGCTCGACGACCTGGGCGACCCGCGCGGGCAGCGGATGCTGGACGGCTTCACCGACAAGGTGAACGGCGACTTCGGGACCGGCCGGGTCTTCGAGACGCGCCTGTTCAACGTCCTGATCACGGACGACGGCACGGTGTACGCGGGTGCCGTCACCAAGGAGGGCCTCGTCGAGGCCGCGAACGAGGCGAAGTAGCACCGGCCCGCGTGCCGCCGCCGGCCCGGCGCTCCACGGCCGGCCGACGGCGGCACGGGGGGCCGACTCACCACACCACTCTCGGGGAAGCGGGCGGAGGCGGGATGGCGGACGCGGCGGGAGCGGCGGAAGCCGCCACGGTCGTCGAGACGACCGGGCTGACCAAGCGTTACCGCGGCGGTCAGCTCGCCGTCGACGGCCTGGACCTCGCCGTGCCGCGCGGGAGCGTCTTCGGCTTCCTGGGGCCGAACGGCTCGGGCAAGACCACGACCATCCGCATGCTGCTCGGCCTCATCGAGCCGACGCGCGGCACCGCACGGCTGCTGGGCGAGCCGATGCCGTCGGCCGCCCGTCGGGTGCTGCCGCGCGTCGGCGCCCTGATCGAGGGCCCGGCGCTGTACGGGTTCCTCTCCGGCCGGGACAACCTGCTGCGGTACGACGCCGCCGACCCGGACGCCGACCCCCGTACGCGGTCCGCGCGGGTGGGGGAGGCGCTGGAGCGCGTCGGTCTCGCGGCGGCGGCAGGCAAGAAGGCGCGGGCGTACTCGTTGGGGATGAAGCAGCGGCTCGGCCTCGCCGCCGCCCTGCTCCAGCCGCGCGAGCTGCTGGTGCTGGACGAGCCGACCAACGGCCTGGACCCGCAGGGCATGCGGGAGATCCGCGCCCTGGTCCGCGAACTGGCCGCGGACGGCATCACCGTCTTCCTCTCCTCCCATCTGCTGGACGAGATCGAGCAGGTGTGCACGCACACCGCCGTGATGCACCGGGGGAGGCTCGTCACGCAGGGCACGGTCGCCGAGATGTCGGCGGGCGTACGCGGCCGGCTGGCCGTCGGCACCCCCGACACCGCGGAGGCCGCCCGCCTCCTGAAGGAGCACGGCGTCACGGACGTCACGGTCGAGGAGAACCGGGTCACCGGCGAACTGCCGGCACCGGTACCGGCACCGGGGCACGGCAACGCCGGAGCCGACGGGGCCGCGGCCGGCGCGGGCGCGGGAGCCCCGGACGGCGACCCGCTCGACCTCGCCGACCTCAACGCGGCACTGGTCCGTGCGGGCGTACGCGTCCGGGCCTTCGGTCAGGAGAACGCCTCGCTGGAGGACGCGTTCGTCGCACTCACCGGGGAGGGCTTCGATGTCGCAGGCTGAACTCACCCGGGGCGGCGCGCCGCGTCCGGCCGCCCCGGCGCCAGGGCGGCGGCTGCTGCGGCCGTCCGGCCTGCTCCGCAGCGAGATCGTCCTCACCTTCCGCCGCTGGCGGACGCTGGCGCTGCTCGGCGTGCTCGTCGCCGTGCCCGCGCTGGTGGGTATCGCGGTGAAGATCGAGACGGGCGACGACGGTTCGGGGGGCGGAAGCGGCGGGGGCGGACCGGCGTTCATCACCCAGGTCACCAACAACGGCCTCTTCCTGGTCTTCACGGCGCTGGCCGCCACCCTGCCGTTCTTCCTGCCGATGGCGGTCGGTGTGATCGCCGGCGACTCCGTCGCGGGGGAGGCCAGTGCGGGGACGCTGCGGTACCTGCTCGTCGCGCCGGCGGGCCGTACCCGGTTGCTGCTGGCCAAGTTCGTCTCGGTGGCGGTGTTCTGCGTCGCGGCGACACTCGTGGTGGCGCTCTCCGCGTTGGCGGTGGGCGCGCTGCTGTTCCCGCTCGGCGAGGTGACGCTGCTGTCCGGCACCTCCGTCCCGTTGACCCAGGGACTGCTGCGGGCGCTGGCGATCGCGCTCGTGGTCGCGGCGTCGCTGCTCGGCCTGGCGGCGATCGGCCTGTTCGTCTCGACCCTGACCAACAGCGGCATCGCGGCGATGGCGACGACCGTGGGGCTGCTGATCACCGTGCAGATCCTGGACCAGATCCCGCAGTTGGACGCCGTGCACCCCTACCTCTTCCCGCACCACTGGCTGTCCTTCGCGGACCTTCTGCGCGACCCCGTCCTGTGGGAGCCGGTGTGGCGGAACCTCGGCCTCCAGGCCCTGTACGTCGCGGTGTTCGGCTCCGCCGCGTGGGCCCGTTTCACCGCGCGCGACGTCACCGCCTGAGCCCCCGGCGGGAACGCGGCGGATCCGGGGGAGTGGCCTGCGTCACCCATCCGACCTGCGGTGTCAGTGTGTTGACGGCGATGTGACAGTGCGGCCTTGGACACTGGCCGGGCTTCTCCGCACGCCGGGAGAGGCGTGACTCCCTTCGTCCGCGGCCTCATCGGGCCGCCTTCCCCCCTCGGAGGAACGGATGCGTCGTCGGTCCATTTTTGGCATGTCCGTGGCAACGAGTGCTGCCGCCGTGCTCGCTCTCGCCGCGCCCGCCAATGCGGCCACCAAGCTCCAGCTCATGTCGGACTGGAGCCAGACCAGCTCGTCCAGCTCGTCCGCGTTCCACAGCGCCCGGGCGAACCAGGGCTCGTACGCCCAGTACGGCTTCGACTGGGGCACGGACAAGTGCAGCAGCTCGCCGGACAACCCGTTCGGCTTCCCGTTCGAGAACTCGTGCATCCGTCATGACTTCGGCTACCGCAACTACAAGGCCGAGGGCCAGTTCGACGCCAACAAGTCGCGTATCGACAGCGCCTTCTACGAGGACCTGAAGCGCGTCTGCAACGGCTACTCCGGCGCCACGAAGACTTCCTGCAACGCCACCGCGTGGACCTACTACCAGGCCGTGTCGATCTTCGGCATCTCCGCCGCCGACGCCCCGCGGTACGCCGACAAGGTGCCCGCCGCGGTCGCCGAGGCCCACTGACGCCGCACGCTTCCCGGAGCCCGGCCCGCCGCACCCCCACACGGCGCGCCGGGCTTCGGCGTGCCCCGGCGGCATTCGGCCCGCCGGCCACCGTCCGCGCCTCCTTCGTCTCCGGCCGCCTGCCGAAGGCTGCCGACCCTGCCGACCCTGCCGACGCCTGCCGAACCGCCTGTCAGACCCGCCTGATAGACAGAGCGTCATTCGCCACGGGGTACGAACGGAGACACGATGTCCGGAGTGGGGCTCATGGAAGAGCTGGGCGGTCTGCCGGTATGGGACTTCCCGGCGCCCGGCGACCGGAAGGAACTGCCCGCCGCCGACGCGGTGGCCTGGCGGCTGTCGGTCGACCCGTACGGGGACGACGACGAATCGTTCCAGGAGTGCTGGGAGCGCTTCGCCCGCACGGTCGACCTGTCGGCGGTCCGCGCCCTCCTCGTCGGCGTCTGGGGGGAGTGCTACGAGAACGACTCCTCCGCCGTGGTCGGGCTGATCACCGGCGCCAAGGACCGGCTGACCTCGCTGCGCGCCTTCTTCCTCGGCGACCAGGACCAGGAACAGAACGAGATCTCCTGGATCGAGCACGACGACGTGACGCCGCTGCTGCACGCCTTCCCCGGCCTGGAGGTGCTGGGCATACGCGGCGGCACGGGCCTGCGCTTCCCGGCTCTGCGCCACGACGCGCTGCACACGCTCCTCGTGGAGACCGGCGGGCTGCCCGGCGCGGTGGTGCGCGGTATCGGCGAGAGCGACCTGCCCGCCCTGGAGAACCTCGAACTGTGGCTGGGCGACCCGAACTACGGCGGCGACACCGAGGTCGGGGACCTGTCCGCCATCCTCGGCGGCGAGCGGCTGCCGCGCCTGCGTCACCTCGGCATCCAGAACAGCCCGATCCAGGACGAGGTCGCCGCAGCGGTGGTGGCCGCACCGGTCGTCGCGCGGCTCTCCTCGCTGAGCCTGTCCATGGGCGTGCTCACCGACACCGGCGGCGAGGCGCTGCTGAAGGGGCGCGCGGCCCTCTCCCACCTGCGGCGTCTCGACCTGCACTTCCACTTCCTCTCCGACGCGATGACGGCGGCTCTTCCCGAGGCGTTCCCGGGTGTCCGGGTGGACGTGTCCGAGCAGACGAAGCCGGACGAGTACCGGGGCGAGACCTACCGCTATGTCGCCGTCGCCGAGTAGCGGCCGCGCCACCCGGTTCGCAGTGGTGGGGAACCCGGCCAACCGCCGGGTGACGCTGTTCGCCGACGCCGTACGGGCCGCCGGCCTGCCGGCGCCGAGGGTGCTGCCGTGGGCCGACGTGCTGCGCGCGGGCGCGTCGTTCCGTGCGGGGGAGACCGTGCGCATCGACTCGCCCGGCGAGAACGCCGAGGCCGACCGGCTGCTGCGCGGTACGGCCGACGGGGCCCGGGTCGAGGGCACCGCCCGCTGGTACCGGGCCTTCACCGCGGCGGTGGACGGCATCGGCCGCGCCGCCCGGGAGGCGGGCGCCCGGTTGCTCGACGACCCGGGCGAGCTGGCCGTGCTGTTCGACAAGCGGCTGTGCCACGGCGTGACGGCGGCCGCGGGTGTCACCGTGCCCGCGTCCCCCACCTCGGGGCCGCGGGCTCCCCGGCCCTCCTGCTGGGAGGAGGTGCGCGGGCTGCTGGACGGGGCCGGCCTGCGACGGGCCTTCCTCAAGCCCGCGCACGGCTCGTCCGCGTCCGGCGTCGTGGCCTGGGCACGCGGCCCCGGGGGACGCATGCAGGCGGTCACCTCCGCCGAACAGGACGGAGACGGAAGGCTGTTCAACTCGCTGCGGGTGCGGACGCTGCGCACCGAGCGGGAGATCGCCCGCCTGGTCGACGTCCTCGCCCCGGACGGCCTCCACCTCGAGCAGTGGCTGCCCAAGGCCGCGCAGCACGGCCGGGCGGCGGACCTGCGGGTGGTGGTCGTCGGCGGACGCGCCACCCACGCGGTCGTCCGCACCAGCCGGCACCCGATGACGAACCTGCACCTCGGCGGGCGGCGCGGCGACCTGGCCCGGGCCCGCACGGCCGTCGAGGCTGCCGGCGGGCGCTGGCGGGACGCGCTGGATGCCTGCGAGCGGGCCGCGGCCTGTTTCCCGCGCACCCTGTGCGTGGGCGTCGACCTGCTCCCGCGCACCGGCTGGCGCCGCTTCGCCGTCGGCGAGGTCAACGCCTTCGGCGACCTGCTCCCCGGCCTCACCGGGTTCCCCGGCGGCGGTGCGGAGGGGCAGGACGCCTACGCGGCACAGGTCGACGCCGTCCGGCGCGAGGAGGCCGCCGATGCCGCCGCCTGACGCCGCGCCGCCTGAAGCCGCGTCGTGGCCCGGCGGCGGTCCGCCCGACATGAATCACGTGGTCGGCAGCCACGACCTGTTGCTCGTCACGCTGGACACCCTGCGCTACGACGTCGCCGCCGAACTCGCCGCCGCGGGCCGCCTGCCGCACCTCGCCCGCCATCTGCCGGGCGGCCGGTGGGAGAAGCGGCACGCGCCCGGCAGCTTCACCTACGCCTCCCACCAGGCCATCTTCGCGGGATTCCTGCCCACCCCCGCGACGCCGGGCCCGCACCCGCGGCTGTTCGCCGCCGCCTTCGCCGGCAGCGAGACCACCGCACCGCACACCTGGGTCCACGACGCACCCGACCTGGTCTCCGGACTCGCCCGGGCCGGCTACCGCACGGCATGCGTCGGCGGCACGGGATTCTTCAGCAAGCGCGGTGCCCTGGGCTCGGTCCTGCCCGGCCTCTTCCAGGAGAGCCACTGGGAACCGGAGTTCGGCGTCGCCTCGCCCACCTCCTTCGAGGCGCAGGTCCGGCAGGCAGAGCGGATCGCCGCGTCCGTGCCGGCGGACCAGCGGCTGTTCCTCTTCGTCAACGTCGCGGCCCTCCACCAGCCGAACTGGTTCCACCTCCCCGGCGGCACAGCCGAGTCGGGCGACTCGCGCGAGAGCCACGCCGCGGCCCTGGAGTACGTCGACCGCCACATCGGACGGCTCTTCGCCGCAGTGCGCCGCCGCGGCCGGTGCTTCGCCATCGTCTGCTCCGACCACGGCACGGCCTACGGCGACGACGGCTGGACCGGCCACCGGCTCGGCCACGAGGTCGTCTGGACCGTCCCCTACGCCCACTTCTTCCTGGAACCCTGATGCTCCCCACCGGCACGCCCACCCCGGCCCCCGGCCTCCGCGCCGACACCCCACCCGACCCCGTACGGCCGTACGCGAGCTACGTCTACGCCTACCCGCACAAGACCGCCTACGGCCGGCTGGACCCCCGCCCCGCGCTGCACGCGGAGTGGGCCGACGAGCCGGTCGACGCCCTCTCGCTCTACCTGCACATCCCCTTCTGCGAGGTGCGCTGCGGCTTCTGCAACCTCTTCACCCGGATCGGTGCTCCCGACGGCCTGACCACCGCCTACCTGGACGCGCTGGAACGGCAGGCCGGTGCGGTGCGCGAGGCGCTGGGCGACCGGCCGGTCCGGTTCGCCGCCGCCGCGTTCGGCGGCGGCACGCCCACCTTCCTCACCGCCGCCGAACTGGACCGGCTCTGCGACCTCGCCGAGCGCCGTACGGGCGTCCGCCTGGCCGATCCGGACGTGCCGCTCTCCGTGGAGGCCTCCCCCTCGACCGTCACCGCGGACCGGCTGGCCGTGCTGGAGGCGCGCGGCACCACCCGCCTGTCCCTCGGGGTGCAGAGCTTCGACCCGTCCGAGGCGCGGGCAGCCGTACGGCCCCAGCGGCGTGCCGACGTGGACGCGGCGCTGGAGCGGATACGCCGCAGCCGCATCCCGGTGCTCAACATCGACCTGATCTACGGCATCGACGGGCAGACCGAGCGGAGCTGGACGCACTCGCTGGACGCCGCGCTCGCCTGGCGGCCCGAGGAGCTGTACCTCTACCCGCTGTACGTGCGCCCCCTCACCGGTCTCGGCCGCGCCGGGCGCGCCGGGGAGACGGACCCGGAGTGGGACGCGCGCCGGCTGCGCCTGTACCGGCACGGCCGGGACCACCTCCTCGCCCACGGATACCAGCAGGTCTCGATGCGGATGTTCCGCCGCGCCGACGCCCCGGACACGGGGACCGGCGACCACGCCTGCCAGACCGACGGCATGGTCGGCCTCGGCTGCGGCGCCCGCTCCTACACCTCCGGCCTGCACTACTCCTTCGACTACGCGGTCGACATGCGGGAGATCCGCACCCTGGTCGACGACTACGTGGGGCGCCCCGCCGCCGACTTCGCGTACGCCGAATACGGCCGCCGCATCGACGAGGACGAGGCGCGCCGCCGTCACCTCCTCCAGTCGCTGCTGCAGGCCGACGGACTGCACCTTCCCGTGTACGCCGAGCGGTTCGGGGCGCCGCCGCACGACCACTTCCCCGGCGAGCTGGCCGCGTTCGCCGCCCGCGGCTGGCTGGACGACGCGGCGCCGGTGACGCGGCTGCGGCTGTCGGCCGAGGGCCTGGCCCACTCCGACGCGCTCGGTCCGATGCTCTTCTCACCCGCCGTCCGCGCGGCCATGGCCGCCTACTCCGCCAAGTGACCGCGGAGCCGTCCATGGACCTGACGCTGCTCTACCGGGGCCCGCTCGCCTCGTGCGACTACGACTGCCCCTACTGCCCGTTCGCCAAGCGGCGCGACAGCCGCGCCCAGCTCGACGCCGACCGCGCCGCCCTGGAACGGTTCACCGCCTGGGTGGCGGCCCAGGACGGCGACCGGCTCTCGGTGCTGTTCACCCCGTGGGGCGAGGGCCTGGTGCGCTCCTGGTACCGGCGCGCCCTGGTCGCCCTCTCCCGGATGCCGCACGTGGCCCGGGTGGCGATCCAGACCAACCTCAGCTGCCGCACCGGATGGCTCGACGACGCCGATCCGGCCACCCTCGCCCTGTGGTGCACCTACCACCCCGGCCAGACCCCGTACGAGAGGTTCCTGGCCAGGTGCCGCGACCTCGCGGCGCGCGGAGTCCGGTTCAGCGTCGGCGTCGTCGGCCTGCCCGCGCACCTGCCGCACGCCCGCCGGCTTCGCGCGGACCTGCCCGACCACGTCTACCTGTGGGTCAACGCCGCCGAAGGACACACCTACACCGACGCGGAGGCCGCCGTGTGGACGGGGATCGACCCGCTCTTCGGCTACAGCCGCACCCCGCACCGCAGCGCCGGACTGCCCTGCCGCACGGGCGAGTCGGTCGTCTCCGTGGACGGCGAGGGCACCGTGCGCCGCTGCCACTTCGTGCCGGACGTCCTCGGCAACCTCTACGACGGCTCCTACCGCGCCGCGCTCCGCCCACGCACCTGCCCGCTGGCCGTCTGCGACTGCCACATCGGCTACGTCCACCTCGCCTCCCTTCCCCTGTACGACACCTTCGCCGGCGGCGTCCTCGAACGCATCCCCACCCCGGCGGCTCTCACCCACCCGCCCCGCGCCCCCGGAGCCGCCCGATGACCCGCACGTCCCTCGCCTTCCGCCGTAGCGGCGCCGTCGCCCTCCTGCTTCTGGCTGCGACCGGGTGCAGCCTCGGCCTGTCCCTCCCGACCGAGCCCGTGACGGCGGACCAGGCGGTGGGCCGGTGGAAGGCAGCCGACTGCAAAGCGTCGCTGGACGTCGCGCGTGACGGCGTCGTGTGGTTCGCGAACTTTCCGTACAAGGACGTGTGGAGCGACGACGACCGCGTACACCGCATGTCCGGGGAGGGCACGTGGACGCTCGATGAAGACCTTGACGGTTCGCCGACCTTCGACTTCAAGGTCGACCGGGGGACCCGGCCTCTGCAGTTCGCCGTCCGGGACGACGACGGAGAGCTGGTGATGCTCCACCTCGTCGGGGACCCGGACAACTGGGACGAGCGGTGCGTCTTCACGCGGCGCGGGGACCTCCCGGCAGGAGACGGCACCGGCGACGGACCCGTCCGGTAGGTGGCGCGGGACTCGCCGGACGACCGGTAACCATCTATACTGGTTACATGCATGCCGTCGGCACGGGACTCACGCTCCGGACCCCCGAAGGGATGCCGTATCTCTTCGACCCCGGGGCCCTGTGCCTGGAACTGCTGCCCACCGGCGGCCCGGGGGCGTTCGCCCGCTGGGAGGTGCTGCACCGGCCGGAGGACCTGGCCGCCTGGGCGGCCCGCAGCAGGCTCACGCCCCCACCCGCGCCCGACGGCCTCACCGACGCCGACGTCACCGCCGCCCGCGCCCTGCGCAACGCACTCCTGCGGCTCGCCCAGGCCCGCGCCCACGGCCGACCGGCACCGCCCGCCGACCTGGAGACCGTCAACGCCGCGGCCGCCGCACCGCCACTCGCCCCCGCCCTGGCCGGGGACGGCACGCGCCGCTGGGCCGCCCCCGTCACCGGCGAGGCCCTGCTGTCCACCGTCGCCCGCGACGCCGTCGACCTGCTCTCCGGCCCGCACGCCGACCGCATCCGCGAGTGCGGGGCCGGCGACTGCTTCCTGCTGTTCGTCGACACCTCACGGCCCGGGCGCCGCCGCTGGTGCTCGATGCGCAACTGCGGCAACCGCCACAAGGTGCGGGCCCACCGCGCCCGCCACGACGAGGAGTGAGCACCATGCCCACCGGACTCACCCGGGACGCCGGCTGGCAGATCGGCGTCTCGAAGACCCTTCCCCTGCCGCCGGAGGCGGTGTGGGACTTCCTCACCTGCGACGAGGGCCTCGCCCTCTGGCTGGGCCCGGGCGCGCGGCTGCCCCGCGACAAGGGCGCGGCCTACGAGACGCCCGACGGCGTCCGCGGCGAACTGCGCAGCCTCCGGCCCGCCGACCGGGTCCGCCTCACCTGGCGCCCGCCCGGCTGGGCGCACGACACCACCCTCCAGGTCGCCGTCTCGCCCGCCCCCGGCACGGCCGGCGCCCGCACGGTGCTCCGCTTCCACCAGGAGCACCTCGCCGACGCCGCCGAACGCGAACGGCAACGCGCCCACTGGCGCTCCGTGATGGACGCCGTCACCGACGCCCTCACCGGCTGAACCGGTTCTCCGGAACGGCGACGGCCCGCCGCGCGGATGCACGCGGCGGGCCGTTCAGGAGCCGTGCGGTGTCACTCGTACTGCCACAGCGGCGCGTACGAGGTACCGGACAGCCGCAGGCCGAGCCCCGCCTCGGGCACCGAGCCGCCGAGCACCGCCGGGCCGAACGACCGCACCCCGTCGGTCGTCACGCCCGCCGGGCTGCCGGGGAAGGACCAGACGGCGCCGCTGCCGTCGTTCTCGTCCGGCGCCGTGACGGCCAGGTCCGCGAAGCCGTCGCCGTCGAAGTCCCGCAGCCGCACCGCACCCCCGAACCGGTCGTCGGCCTCCGCCGCCCCGGGCACACCGGCGAAGCTCTGGCTCATCGCCTGGGCCCCCTTGCCGCTCAGACCCTTCGGCCCGCCCTTGAGCACGACGAACGAGCCCGCGGAGTCCAGGTCGCCGATGTCCTCGTACGGCACCCCCGCCGCGAGGTCGGCGAAGCCGTCGCCGTCCACGTCGCCGGCGGTCAGGGTGCCGCCGAACTGGTCCTCCTCCTCGTTCGCGCCGGGCACGCCCGGGGTCGCCTGGGTGAAGGACGCGGTGCGCGCGCCCGGCCCGTCGGGGCCGCCGTACATCACCTTCACGGTGCCGGAGTCCCAGGGCAGGTTCTCGACGACACCGCCCGGCACCTCGCGGTAGGCCAGGTCGCCGTAGCCGTCACCGTCGAAGTCGGCGACGTCGCCGGTCGCTCCCTTGGGGAGCCGCCGCTCGTACGTCAGCCCGTCCGGCCCGCCCGAGAAGAGCTCGCCCGGTTCGGCCATCTCCTCGAACGAACGGAAGGCCGCCACGTCGTCGGCACCGTCGCCGTTCATGTCCCCCGCGACGATGCTGAGCGCACCCTCAAGCTCCACCTGCTGCTCGCGCGCCCACCGCCCGTCCCGGCCGAACGGCCCGTGCAGCACGCTGTAGCCGTCCCCGGCGCGGTAGGTGAGCAGGTCGGCGTGGCCGTCACCGTCGAAGTCGCCGCCCGTCAGGTGGGTGCCGACGCCCCAGTCGCCCTCCTCCGCGGCGATCAGCACCGCGCCCTCGCCGGTGACACCGTCCGAAGACCCCCAGAGCAGGGTCACGGAGCCGCCCCCGCGCGGGTCCTCGCTGGTCTCCCCCGTGCTCGAAACGGCGAGGTCGGTGTACCCGTCTCCGTCCAGGTCGCGCGCTTCGAGGACCGCGCCGAACCAGTCACCCGTCTCCGGTTCGCCGGGGACACCGGGCGTGGCCTGGTCGATCACCGTCGCCGTGGCCGGGTCCGGGCCCGTGGCCGACCCGTACACCACGGCGACGTACCCGGTGTTCTCCGCGTGACGAAGGGCCGCCACGGCGAGGTCCTCGAAGCCGTCCCCGTTGAAGTCCTCGCGCACCTCCCGGGACGGCGCGGACCCCGTGGCGGGGACCGAGGGGCCCGGATCGGCCGCAGGGCCCCCGGGCCGGGCGGGCGCGGCCTGCACCGGCTGGAAGCCGGCTGTGGCGGCCAGTACCGCGACGGCGCACGCGAGGCCGCGCGCGGCGGTGTGACGACGGGACATGCGTTCTCCTCGGAGTCGGGGCCCGGCTGGTCAGTCCGGGCGTGTGCCCATCCGTAACCACCTGGACCCACGACCGGCCGCCCCGGTTGTACGCCGCCCACCCGCCCCGCCCGAACCGTCACACCCCCTTCACGCCTCCACCCCGGCTCCGGCCGGCGTCACTGGACCCACGGGCGAGGAACACCGAGGATGGTCCCGGCCCGGGTAGAGCCCCGTCCAACGACCGCAGACGAGCCGATGCTTGGGGTTATGCACGCATGACGTTCCCGCTCGACAACCCGTGGACCGAGGCTCACCAGGCAGTCGAAGACGGCGACGTGCAGGAACTGGCCCGCCTGCTGGACGGGGGAGCCGACCCCGATGAAGTCTGCTCGACGATGACGCTTCTGGCTCACGCCGTGGACCACGAGGCCGATACGGCGATCCAGGGCGATCGAGAAATGGGCGTCGTCCTCATCGCCGTGCTGCTGGCCTATGGCGCATCGCCCACGCTGCGAGGGCCCGAGGGACACAGTGCGCTCGATACGGCCGCGGAGTACGGGCACGGGATGGCGAAGCGCCTTCTGCTTCGCTTCACCTGAGGGTTGCCCGGAAGGCTGTGGCCACGCCCGGATCAACGTTCCCCCCTCTCAAGGGCACGGGGGTGGGCCGGGGGCGGCGGCGTGGGACGTGAGGGGGCGTGGGCGGAGGGCAGGGCCGATGCGCCCGGAAACACTTGCCCGTGATGTGTGGGCCGCGAAGTAAGAGTCGTGCCTATTGTTCGCTGAGAACGCGGCCCGTACATCATGGGTTTCCGGGTCGTCGGCCCGGACCGCAGCCCACGCCCCCGACCCACACCCACACACACCAGCCACCGGGAACAACCCCACCCGGCCCCGGCGTCAGCCCCGCCCCGGGCCCCGCCGCCCCTCGGCGCCGGCCGCAAGCGGCTCCGCCGTCGCCCCGGCCGCCTGCCGCGCGGCCCCCGCACCCGCACCCGCCCCCGCCCCCGCGCCGCGCACCTCGCGCAGCGCCCGCCGCCCCCGGCGGGCGGCCCGCAGCGCGTCCCAGGTGAGCAGAGCCAGCGCGGCCCACACCAGCAGGAAGCCGGTCAGCCGCTCGGGCGGCATCGGCTCGTGGAACACGGTCACCCCGAGCACGAACATGAACGCCGGCGCCATGTACTGCAGCAGCCCGATCGTGGACAGCGGCAGCCGAACGGCCGCGTTGCCGAAGAGGATCAGGGGCACGGCGGTGGCCAGTCCGGACAGTGCGAGGAGCGCGGCGTGGCCGGGGCCGTCCGTGGTGAAGCTGGACTGGTCTTGTGCGGCGAGGTAGATCAGGAAGCCGAGCGCGGGCAGGAACTGCAGGGCCGTCTCGGCGCTGAAGCTCTCCACCCCGTCCAGCTTCACCTGTTTCTTGACCAGCCCGTACGTGGCGAAGCTGAACGCCATGGCGATGGACAGCCACGGCACCTGGCCGTAGCCGACGGAGAGCGCGCCCACGGCGATCGCGCCGATGCCGACGGCCGTCCACTGGGCGGGACGCAGGCGTTCACGGAGCAGGAGGACGCCGAAGGCGATGGAGACCAGCGGGTTGATGAAGTAGCCCAGCGAGGCTTCCAGGACGCGTTCCTGGGTGACCGACCAGATGAACATGCCCCAGTTCAGGGAGATGAAGATCGCGGCGAGCAGCAGCAGTCCCAGCCTACGGGGCTGCCGCACCAGGGCGCGTATCCACGTCCAGCGGCGCAGCGCGGCGAGCAGCAGCAGCGCGGTGGGCAGCGACCACACCATGCGGTGCGCGAGCACTTCCGTCGCGCCGGTGGATTTGAGGAGGTGCCAGTAGAGCGGAAGGAGCCCCCAGAGGCCGTACGCGGCGATTCCGTAGACCAGACCGCCGCGGGTCTCGCTCGACGACGACATGGGGCACACCTCCGGAAGAAACGATTCGTCGAAGGTAACGCCGAGGGACCCCGCCTGTCATTCCCGTTTTCGCGTAACGGTCATGACGCGCGGGGTCCCGTGGAGACTGCGGAGCCCTGCGGCCCGTCGGCCGGTCGGCCGGTTCAGCCGACGACTGTCCAGGTGTCCCTGCCGGCGAGCAGCGCACCGAGGTCGCCCTTGCCGTTCTGCTCGACGGCGGCCTCCAACTGCTCCTCCATCTCCTGTTCGTAGACCGGCCGGCGCACGTTGCGGAGCACGCCGATCGGCGTGTGGTGCAGCGTGTCCGGGTCGGCCAGCCTGGAGAGGGCGAAGGCCGTGGTGGGCGACTCGGCGTGCGCGTCGTGCACGAGCACGCCGTCGGTGCCCGCCTCGGTGACGTCCACGATCCGCAGGTCGCCGGTCGCCTGGTCGCGCACGACGCCCTTCGTGCCGAGGCCGTCCTCCGCCGGGGTGCCGAACCGGATCGGCTGTCCGTGCTCGAGCCGGATCACCGCCTCCAGGGCCTGCTTCTTGTCCTTCAGCACCTCGAAGGCGCCGTCGTTGAAGATGTTGCAGTTCTGGTAGATCTCCACGAGGGCGGTGCCCGGGTGGTCGGCGGCCTGCCGCAGCACCTCGGTGAGGTGCTTGCGGTCGGAGTCGACCGTGCGGGCCACGAACGACGCCTCGGCGCCGATCGCCAGCGACACCGGGTTGAACGGCGCCTCGAGCGAGCCCATCGGCGTGGACTTGGTGATCTTCCCGGCCTCGGAGGTCGGGCTGTACTGCCCCTTGGTCAGACCGTAGATCCGGTTGTTGAACAGCAGGATCTTGAGGTTCACGTTGCGGCGCAGCGCGTGGATGAGATGGTTGCCGCCGATGGACAGCGCGTCGCCGTCACCGGTGACCACCCACACCGACAGGTCGCGCCGCGCGGCCGCGAGACCGGTGGCGATGGCCGGAGCGCGGCCGTGGATGGAGTGCATCCCGTAGGTGTTCATGTAGTACGGGAAGCGCGAGGAGCAGCCGATGCCGGAGACGAAGCAGATGTTCTCCTTCGCCAGCCCCAGCTCCGGCATGAATCCCTGCACGGCGGCGAGCACGGCGTAGTCACCGCAGCCGGGGCACCAGCGGACCTCCTGGTCGGACTTGAAGTCCTTCATGGACTGCTTGCCCTCGGCCTTCGGCACCAGGGAGAGCAGGGGGTTACCGGGGTGGCTCCCCTGGTGGTTCTCCCCGGCCTCCGGGGCCGCGGTGAGCTGCTGCTCAGGCATTTCCGATGGCCTCCTTGAAGACGTCCGCCAGCTGTTCGGCCTTGAACGGCAGGCCGCGGACCTGGGTGTAGGACTGCGCGTCGACCAGGTACTTCGCGCGGAGCAGGGCGGTGAGCTGGCCGAGGTTCATCTCGGGGACGATCACCTTGTCGTACCGCCGCAAGACCTCGCCGAGGTTCCTCGGGAAGGGGTTGAGGTACCGCAGGTGGGCCTGCGCGATCCGGCCCTCGTCCCGCCGCACGCGCCGCACGCCGGCGGTGATGGGGCCGTACGTCGAGCCCCAGCCGAGCACCAGCACGCGTGCCGGGCCGTCGGTGGCGTCGGTCGTCGGGTCGTCCACGACCAGGTCGGGGACCTCGACGCCGTCCACCTTGGCCTGGCGGGTGCGCACCATGCGGTCGTGGTTCTCGGGGTCGTAGGAGATGTTGCCGGAGCCGTCGGCCTTCTCGATGCCGCCGATCCGGTGCTCCAGGCCGGGCGTGCCGGGCACCGCCCACGGGCGGGCGAGCGTGTGCGGGTCGCGCTTGTACGGCCAGAACACCTCGGTGCCATCCGCCAGTTCGTGGTTCGGCGTGGTGGCGAACTGGGTGCGCAGGTCCGGGAGCTCGTCCGGCTCCGGTACCCGCCAGGGCTCGGAGCCGTTGGCGAGGTAGCCGTCGGACAGCAGGAAGACCGGGGTCCGGTAGGTCAGCGCGATGCGCGCCGCGTCCAGCGCCGCGGTGAAGCAGTCGGCCGGCGTCGCGGGGGCGACGATCGGCACCGGCGCCTCGCCGTTCCGCCCGTACATGGCCTGGAGCAGGTCGGCCTGCTCGGTCTTGGTCGGCAGCCCCGTCGAGGGCCCGCCGCGCTGCACGTCCACGATCAGCAGCGGCAGCTCCAGCGACACGGCGAGGCCGATCGTCTCGGACTTCAGCGCCACGCCGGGGCCGGAGGTGGTGGTCACGCCCAGCGAACCGCCGAACGCCGCACCCAGGGCCGCGCCGATCGCGGCGATCTCGTCCTCGGCCTGGAAGGTGCGCACGCCGAAGTTCTTGTGCTTGGACAGTTCGTGCAGCAGGTCCGAGGCCGGAGTGATCGGGTACGAGCCCAGGAACAGCGGGAGGTCCGCCTGCTGAGACGCGGCGACCAGTCCGTAGGACAGCGCCAGGTTCCCGGAGATGTTCCGGTAGGTGCCGGCGGGGAACGCCGAGGTGGCCGGGGCCACCTCGTAGGAGACCGCGAAGTCCTCGGTGGTCTCGCCGAAGTTCCAGCCCGCGCGGAACGCGGCGACGTTCGCCTCCGCCAGATCCGGCCGCTTGGCGAACTTGGTGCGCAGGAACTTCTCGGTCGACTCCGTCGGCCGGTTGTACATCCAGGACAGCAGCCCGAGCGCGAACATGTTCTTCGAGCGACCGGCGTCCTTGCGCGACAGGTCGTAGCTCTTCAGCGCCTCGACGGTGAGCGTGGTCAGCGGCACCGGGTGCACGCTGTACCCGTCCATCGAGCCGTCCTCCAGCGGCGAGGCCTCGTAGCCGACCTTGGCCATCGCGCGCCTGGTGAACTCGTCGGTGTTGACGATCACCTCCGCGCCGCGCGGCACGTCGCCGAGGTTCGCCTTCAGCGCCGCCGGGTTCATCGCGACCAGCACGTTCGGCGCGTCGCCCGGGGTGAGGATGTCGTGGTCCGCGAAGTGCAGCTGGAAGCTGGAGACGCCCGGCAGGGTGCCGGCGGGGGCGCGGATCTCGGCGGGGAAGTTGGGGAGCGTGGAGAGGTCGTTGCCGAACGAGGCGGTCTCCGAGGTGAACCGGTCACCCGTGAGCTGCATGCCGTCGCCGGAGTCACCCGCGAACCGGATGATCACCCGGTCCAGTCGGCGGACCTCCTTCACGGTCTCCGCCCCGGCCGGGGACGGCTGTCCGGCGCCGGTCTCTGCGCCGGCTGGACTGTTGACCTGACTGGTCACGGATTCGGACCTCCCTCGAGGCTGCGGCTCGTCGACATCGTACGTGGGTAAGGGTCGCCTTCCTTGTCCCGGCCACATAGTGGAACGGATTCTGAGACAAACAACAGATTCACCGGGAACGGGATTCCCCAGCGCCCTTTCTGACCTAGGAATTCAGGTAACGGAGAACCGCCAGCACCCTCCGGTGATCTCCGTCACTCGGGGAGAGTCCGAGCTTCATGAAGATGTTGCTGACGTGCTTCTCCACCGCGCCGTGGCTGACGACGAGCTGCGCGGCGACCGCCGAGTTCGTCCGCCCCTCCGCCATCAGGCCCAGCACCTCGCGCTCCCGCGGCGTCAGCCCGGCCAGCGCGTCCTGCTTGCGGCTGCGGCCCAGGAGCTGCGCCACCACCTCCGGGTCCAGCGCCGTGCCGCCCCGCGCCACCCGCACGACCGCGTCGACGAACTCGCGGACGTCCGCCACCCGGTCCTTCAGCAGATAGCCCACCCCGTGGCTGGAGCCGGCCAGCAGCTCGGTCGCGTACTGCTCCTCCACGTACTGCGACAGCACCAGCACCCCCAGATCCGGGTACGCCCGGCGCAGCGCCACCGCCGCCCGCACCCCCTCGTCGGTGTGCGTCGGCGGCATCCGCACGTCCGCGACCACCACGTCCGGCAGCCCGCCGGACCCGCTCCCGCCCCCGGAATCGTCCGAGGCCAGCTCGTCGATCGTCTTGACCAGCGCTTCCGCGTCGCCGACGCCCGCGACCACCTCGTGACCACGGTCGGTGAGCAGCCGGGTCAGCCCCTCCCGCAGCAGCACCGAGTCCTCGGCGATGACGACACGCACCCTGTCCTCCATATGGCTCCCCGGCCCCCACCCGCGCCGGGCGCATCCCGGCGGTCCCAGTATCCCAGCGGCCCTCCTCGCCGGGGGGACGCCGTCGTGCTCCGGAAGGGTTGCGCACGCGGGCCGTACGGGGGCGCGAGGTCCCTGCAGGGCGCCTCAGCGGGGCGCCGGGTCCGGGTCCCGCCAGGGCAGCTCGGCGGTGACGGTGGTCGGCCCGCCTGCGGGGGAGTCGACGACGAGCAGCCCGTCGACGGCGTCCAGCCGTTCCGCCAGCCCCGCCAGTCCGGACCCGGGAGACGCCTGTGCGCCGCCCCTGCCGTCGTCGGTCACCTGGAGCAGCAGCCGGTCCGCCGTGCACCACACGTCGACGACCGCGTGCTCGGCGCCAGCGTGCTTTCCGATGTTCTGCAGAAGTTCCGACACTGTGAAGTAGGTGATCCCCTCGATCGCCGGTGCGGGGCGGGCCGCACCGAGGTCCACCGTGAGGGTGACGGGGACGGTGCAGCGTCGGGAGAGGGTGGTGAGGGCGGGGCCGAGGCCGCGGTCGGTGAGGATGGCGGGGTGGATGCCGCGTGCGAGGTCGCGCAGCTCCTGGAGGGCGAGTTTCACTTCGCCGTGGGCGTCGCCGACCATTTTCGCCGCAGCCTCGGGGTCTTCGAGGAGTTTCTCCTTGGCGAGGCCGAGTTCCATGGCGAGGGAGACCAGGCGGGCCTGGGCGCCGTCGTGCAGGTCGCGTTCGATGCGGCGCAGGTCGGCGGCGGCGGTGTCGACCACCACCCCCCGGTCCGACTCCAGCTCCCGCACCCGCGTCGTCAGCCGGGAGGGTCCCAGCAGGCCGTGCACGGCGAGCCGGTCGACCGTCGTCAGGCCCCGGACCAGCCACGGCGTGGCCAGCACCACGAGCAGACCGGCCGTGCACGCCATCACCAGATCGGTCGGCGTCTCGAGGTACCAGTTCTCGCCGGGCCGGGCCTCCCACATCTGGAGGCCCGGCTGGTCGGTGAAGGTGGGGAAGACCCAGTGCCAGGCCGGATAGAGGAACGCCGTCCAGCCGGTGGCGAGGAAGCTCACCGTCAGGGAGAAGGAGAACACCGCCCACGGGAGGTGCAGCAGTGCGTACAGCATGCTCCGCCACGACACCCCGCTCCGCAGCACCGCACCCATCAGCGCCACCGCTCCCGGCTTGCGCTGCGCAACCCGAACGGGTTCCGGCTCGTCGACCCGCATGCCCAGCAGCGCCCGGGCACGGGCCCGCTCCAGCCGCCCCAGCGCCCGGCACCCGGCCAGGCCCGCGGCCAGCACCGGCACACCGAGGAACGTGACCAGCAGTCCCGCGCCGGCGGACAGCATCGCCACGGCGAACGCGAAGGCGAACGGCGTCACGACCATGCCGGTCGCGACGTACCCGTACTCCCGCCAAGCGCGGCCGGAGACCGGCGCGAGCAGCAGCCGGGCCGACGGCCCGCGACGGGCCGCGGCGGCGCCGCGGCCGGCGGCGGACGGAACAGCGGTGTACGTCATGGTCGTCGCCCTCTCCTCGGACTCCTCGGACCGGGTCGTCATCGGCTCGCCCGCTCCCGTGCGCGCCAGGGCAACTCGGCGGTGAGGGTGGTCGGTCCGCCCGTGGGGGAGTCGACGACGAGCAGTCCGTCGACGGCGTCCAGCCGTTCCGCCAGCCCGTCCAGCCCGGACCCGGGCCGGGCGCCCGCGCCGCCCTTCCCGTCGTCGGTGACCTGAAGCATCAGCCGCCCGGCCGACCGCCACACCTCCACCGCGGCCGTCCGGGCGCCGCTGTGCTTGCTGACGTTCTGGAGCAGCTCGGAGACGGTGAAGTACGCGATGCCCTCGATCGCGGGCGCGGGCCGTTCGCCCAGGTCGGCGGTCACGGTGACGGGGACGGTGCAGCGTCGGGAGAGGGTGGTGAGGGCGGGGCCGAGGCCGCGGTCGGTGAGGATGGCGGGGTGGATGCCGCGTGCGAGGTCGCGCAGCTCCTGGAGGGCGAGTTTCACTTCGCCGTGGGCGTCGCCGACCATTTTCGCCGCAGCCTCGGGGTCTTCGAGGAGTTTCTCCTTGGCGAGGCCGAGTTCCATGGCGAGGGAGACCAGGCGGGCCTGGGCGCCGTCGTGCAGGTCGCGTTCGATGCGGCGCAGGTCGGCGGCGGCGGTGTCGACCACCACCCCCCGGTCCGACTCGAGTTCGGCGATCCGCCGCTCCAGCTCGTCCGACGGCGACAGCAGCGCCCGCGCCATCGCCCGGTCCACGTTCGTCAGCCCCCGCGCCACCCACGGCAGCGCCGGCCACGCCACGAACAGACTCACCAGCGCCACCGTGAAGGTGAGAATCCCCCACGGCAGACGGATCAGGCCGTACAGCGAACCGCGCCACGCCACCGGGTCCTTGAGCTGCGCCCACAGCCACGCGAAGAAGCCCTTCTCGCGGGTGCGCAGCGGACTCGGCTCGTCGATCCGCACCTGCAGCAGCGCGCGCACCCTCCGCCGCTCGATCCTCCCCAGCCCTCGGCACCCCAGCAGCCCCAGCGCCAGCAGCGGCAGGCCGACGACGGTGAACGACAGCACGGTGCTGACGTACAGCGCGGTCACCACGTACACGAAGCCGACGACGTCCACCGGCAGGTTGCTCAGCAGGTGGGCGATCTCCCGCCACGTCTGCGCGCTCAGCGGCGCGCGGGGTGCGGGCAGGGGCGCGTCGGCCGCTCTGGCCGGCTGTTCGCCCGGCTGCGTATCCCTCACGGTCATGCGCCCAGCCTGCCCGGCGCCGGGCCCGACCGCCATGGGGTTCCTGGGCGCCCCGGGGTGGGGTTTCCCCCACCCCGTTCGGCCGGCACGCGCGGTGCTCGGGTGGTACTCAGAATGTATTCTGAGTAGCGTTGTTCGCATGAGCCTCGAATCGGTCACCTTCTCGGACCTCTCCAGGAACCCCCGTGCGGTGGCCGAGCGTGCCGCTCGCGCGGGAAGACTGCGGGTCACCCACCGGGACGCGCCCGATTTCTATCTGAGTGCCGCTGCCCTGGAGGAGCAGAGAGACGCCAACCTCTCCACGTCGTCCCGCATGTTCCTCGCGCTGATGAAGCACGACTCCAGTGCGCGCTCTCTGCTGTCCGCAACGGCCGACGTCTTTCCATGGACACGGCACCTCACGGACGAAGAGGTGCGGGCGTTCACAGTCGAGTTGATCGGCGCGCTGTCGGACGCCGCCGAACTCGGCACCGACAACGCCGCCGAGCGCGTCATCGAAAGCTGGCGTGCCACGGCCCGGATCAAAGCCGACCCCGAGGAGAGTGGAGGAAGGTCCGCTACCTGATCGAGCGTGATCGGCGAACCGTCTGGATCGTCTACGCGGCGCCGCGCCATCCGAAGGACACCGACGCCTGAACCGCCCGCCGCGCCTCGCGCACAGAACAGTCCCCGGGGGTCCGCTGCTGGCACCCTCCGCCTCGGTCGTCGCCGAGGTTCCGGTGTCCACGGGCTCCCGGGGCCCTGAGTCAGAGCCTGCCGAGTGTCTCCTGCCGACGGACGTCTCCGTCGACGGTGCGGCTCTCCGACTTCCTGACCTGTGTCCAGTTTCCTCCCGGTTCGTTCCCTCGGTCAAGGGTGATGCGGGACCGACCTGCGGCAGGATGCGGTCCATGCCCACCCTCGTTCCGCCCGTCCTTCCGCCCGGCACCCTCGCGAAGACCGCGCAGCCCGCGCTCCCCGCCGACGGCGGGCTGACGCTCCGCCCCTGGCAGACGACCGACGCGCCCGCGGTGGTGGCGGCGTTCCGCGACCCGGCGATCCAGCAGTGGCACCGGCGCCGCGCCGACTCCGAGGACGAGGCCCGCGACTGGATCGCCCGCTGGCGCGCCACCTGGCAGGCGGAGACCGACGCCCACTGGGCCGTCGTCGACACCGCGACCGACGCCCTCGTCGGCCGGGCCGCCCTGCGCTGCCTCGCGCTGAGCGAGGGGCAGGCCGACGCCGGCTACTGGACGCTCCCCGCCGCACGCGGCCGGGGCGTGGCCGCCAGCGCGGTCGCCGCGATGGCCGCCTGGGCCTTCGAGGACGTGGGCTTCCACCGCCTCGAACTGCAGCACTCCGTCGCCAACCCCGCCTCCTGCCGCGTCGCGGCGAAGACGGGCTTCGCTCTCGAAGGCACCCGCCGCGCCGCCCTCCGCCACCCCGACGCCTGGCACGACATGCACCTCCACGCCCGCCTCGCCCCCGAGGCCTGAACCCCGAGGCCTGAACCCGGGGCCTGAACCCGACGCCGACCGCCGTGCCCGCGCCCGTCCGGATGCGTGACCGCGCGAGGGGTCACGGCGCGAGCCGGTAGGCGCGCCACCGGTCCCGGCCTGCGTGCAGCCGACGTGCAGTTCGTCGTGGACCTCGGGTCCGCGGGCCGAACCCCAGGGGCTAGACTCCCCGCCACGGAACGCCGGACGGAGCGGGCAGAGCGAGCAGCAGAGGACGGGCAGCGGACGTGCCGGACTACTTCCACGGCTACGCGGTCGTCGGGCTGGTCGCGGTCGTCGGCGTGCTGTTCGTGGCCGTCGCCTTCACCGCCGGCCGGCTGCTGCGGCCCGTCGTGCCCACGCCGGAGAAGCTGCTGACCTACGAGTGCGGCGTCGACCCGGTCGGTGAGGGCTGGGCGCACACCCAGGTCCGGTACTACGTGTACGCGTTCCTGTACGTGATCTTCGCGGTCGACTCGATCTTCCTCTTCCCCTGGGCGACGGTCTTCGCCGATCCCGGGTACGGGGGAGTCACACTGGTGGAGATGTTCGTCTTCCTCGGGTTCCTGACCGTGGGCCTGCTCTACGCGTGGAAGAAGGGCGTCCTGGAATGGACGTGACGCCATGGACGTGACGCCGACGACGACCGACCTGCCCGAGCCGCGGCGGCTCGGCGCGCTGGCGCGGCTGGCACCGGAGCCGATGAAGGTGGTCCTCAACTGGGGCCGCCGCTACAGCCTCTGGGTCTTCAACTTCGGCCTCGCCTGCTGCGCGATCGAGTTCATCGCCGCGTCGATGGCCCGGCACGACTTCATCCGGCTCGGCGTCATCCCGTTCGCGCCGGGCCCGCGACAGGCCGACCTCATGGTCGTGTCCGGCACGGTCACGGACAAGATGGCGCCCGCGGTGAAGCGGCTCTACGAGCAGATGCCGGAGCCGAAGTACGTGATCTCCTTCGGCGCCTGCTCCAACTGCGGCGGGCCGTACTGGGACTCCTACTCGGTGACGAAGGGCGTCGACCAGATCATCCCGGTCGACGTGTACGTGCCCGGCTGCCCGCCGCGCCCCGAGGCGCTCCTCCAGGGCATCCTCAAACTCCAGGAGAAGATCGCGAACGAGTCGGTGGCCGAACGGTACGCCGCCCCGGCAGCCGGGGCGGTGCAGCAGCCGACGCCCGGCGAGCTGACCAGCGGCCTGGTCGAACCCCCGCGCCGTGAGGGGGAGCGGTGAGCACGCCCGACGGACCCCCCGAGCCGGCCGACCGCCCCGAACCCACGGGACCGGCCGAGCCTCCGGCGTCCGCAGGGCCCGGCGAGCCGGCCGAGCCGTCGGGCGCCCAGGGGACCGGCGGCTCCGGGCAGCCGGTGTCGGACGTCCCCGGCGAGGCGATGCCCAAGCCGACGGAGGACCCCGGCGCCGTGCGCCGCGCCGAACCGGAGGACGAGCCGGCGGCCGAGGCGCCGACCGAGTCCGACCAGGCGCCGGTGGGCTGGCTGCCGCGCGGAGCCGCGGCGCTCTTCGGCGAGGGCGCGAGCGCCGAGGAGGCGTACGCCCTGCTCACCGTCGACGTCCCGGCGGAGCGCTGGATCGCCTCCCTCGAAACCGCCCGCGACGCACTGGGGTGCACGTACTTCGACTGGCTGAGCGCCGTCGACGAGCCGGGCACCGGATTCCACGTCTGCGCCCACCTCGTCGCCCTGCCGCACGAGCCGGGCGGTGACCACCGCGGGGACCCCGGTAGCGGGGACCCCGGCAGTGGTGTGCGACGGCTGGTGCTGCGGACCACCGTGCCGCACGAGGCGCCCGTCCTGCCGACGGCGACCCCCGTGTACGCGGGCGCCGCCTGGCACGAACGCGAGACCCACGAGATGTTCGGCGTCGACTTCACGGGCCATCCGCATCTCGCGCCGCTGCTGCTGCCCGACGCATTCGAGGGGCACCCGCTGCGCAAGGACTTCGTCCTGGCGGCACGGGTGGCCAAGGCGTGGCCGGGGGCGAAGGAGCCCGGCGAGTCGGAGCACGGCGGACCCAAGCGGCGGCAGATGCTGCCGCCGGGCGTGCCGGACCCCAACGAGTGGGGTCCGCTGAAGGGGCAGCTTCCGCCCGCGCCCGCCCGCCCGGCACGCGGCCGTGCGGCGGCGGGCGGCGACCGGCCCGCCCGGCGGACCCGCTCCGCGTCGGCCGGCTCCGCGAGCCAGACCCCCACGGACCAGACCCCTGCGACCGGGGGGGACACGGGGACGCCGGAGGCGTCCCGCCCGCCGCGCCGCTCGCGGAGTGCGAGTGAGGGCTCGGCGAGTCAGCGTCCCGCCGGGACGGCCGAGCCGTCCGCGGGCGGACCCGCGGAGCCGGACCCGTCCGAGCGAGGCGCCGCCGCCGCTCCCGCGTCCCGCCCGCCGCGCCGCTCGCGCAGCGCGAGTGAGGGCTCGGCGAGTCAGCGCACGGCACCCCCCGCGGACGAAGCGGGCGAGCCCCCCGGTGAGACGCCGCGCCCCGCGGACGCGCCGTGGCACCACGCGCGCCCCGCCTTCGAGGAGCCGGAGCGGGAACCGGGCTCCGGCGCCGACCGGCGTGAGGACGACGCGGCCGGCCCCTCCACCGGCGAACCGCGCGACGAGCGTGGTGCGCAGGACGACGAGACGGGCGGTGAGCGGTAGATGGACGTGCTGGACGTGACCCTGCGGCTGCTCGCCGTGCTCGCCGTCTTCCTCACCTTCCCCCTGCTGATCGGGCAGACGGAGCACAAGGTCATGGCCCACATGCAGGGCCGCGTCGGCCCGATGCATGCGGGCGGCTTCCACGGCTGGGCCCAACTCGTGGCCGACGGCGTCAAGTTCGCGCAGAAGGAGGACGTCGTCCCGGCGGGCGCCGACCGCCGGGTGTTCCAGCTCGCACCCGCCGTCGCGCTGCTGCCCTACCTCCTGGTCCTCATCGCCATCCCCTTCGCCCCCGACGGAGGCGTGGGGCAGGTGATCGACGCCGGCGTGTTCTTCGTCCTCGCCGTGATGGGGGTCGGAGTGCTCGGCTCGGTCATGGGCGGCTGGGCGTCGGCCAACAAGTTCTCCCTGCTCGGCGGCCTGCGGACGGCCGCGCAGCTGATGGCGTACGAACTGCCGATGCTGCTCGCCGCGGCGTCCGTCGCGATGGCTGCGGGCAGCGTCTCGCTGACCGGCATCCTGGACGGCTTCCAGTGGTGGTGGGTGCCGTGGCAGCTGATCGGCGCCTTCGTGTTCTTCACCGCCGGGCTCGCCGAGCTGCAGCGGCCGCCGTTCGACGCGCCGGTCGCCGACTCGGAGATCATCTTCGGTGCCTACACCGAGTACACGGGCCTGCGCTTCGCGCTGTTCCTGCTCGCCGAGTACGCCGGGATCGTCGTGCTGTGCGGGCTGACCACGGTGCTCTTCCTCGGCGGCTGGCACGGTCCCGCGTCGGGGGACCTCGGCTGGGTGTGGACGCTGCTCAAGACCGCCGCCCTCGCCTTCCTCGTCATCTGGCTGCGGGTCAGCTATCCGCGGCTGCGGGAGGACCAGCTGCAACGGTTCGCCTGGACGCTGCTGGTGCCGCTCGCCCTGTTCCAGATCGCCCTCACCGGCGTCGTCAAGGTGGTGATCAACTGATGCCCGTGCCCGGTTCCGGCCTCGCCAAGGGGCTCGCCGTCACCCTGCGCACGATGACCCGGCGCTCCGTCACCGCGCACTACCCGGACACGCAGCCCGAACTCGCCCCCCGCACCCGGGGCGTGATCGGGCTGTTCGAGGAGAACTGCACGGTCTGCATGCTGTGCGCACGCGAGTGCCCCGACTGGTGCATCTACATCGACTCGCACAAGGAGACCGTGCCGGCCGCCGCTCCCGGAGGCCGCGAGCGCAGCCGCAACGTGCTGGACCGGTTCGCCATCGACTTCGCCCTGTGCATGTACTGCGGCATCTGCATCGAGGTCTGCCCGTTCGACGCGCTCTTCTGGTCCCCGGAGTTCGAGTACGCGGAGACCGACATCCACGAGCTGACGCACGAACGGGACAAGCTGCGCGAGTGGATGTGGACGGTGCCCGAACCGCCCCCGCTCGACCCGGCGGCCGAGGAGCCGAAGGAGATCGCCGCCGCACGCAAGGCAGCCGACAAGGCCGCCGAGAAGGCGGAGGCATGCCGCGCGCAGGCCGAGGCCGAAGGAGGCGACGCCGAGTGAGCCCGCCGGCGCCCGCCACCGTCGCGCTCGCGGCGGACCACCCCGGATTCCTCTCGCCCACCGGCGTGGAGATCGTCTTCCTCCTCGTCGGCGTCGTCACCCTCGCCGCCGCGATCGTCACCGTCACCACCCGGCAACTCGTGCACGCCGCGCTCTGGCTGGTCGTCGCGCTCGGCGGCATCGCCGTCGAGTACCTGCTGCTCACCGCCGAGTTCATCGCCTGGGTGCAGGTGCTGATCTACGTGGGATCGGTCGTCGTGCTGGTGCTCTTCGGGCTGATGCTCACACGGGCGCCGATCGGACGCTCTCCCGACGCGGACTCCCGCAACCGGCCGGTCGCCCTGCTCGTGGCCGTCACCGCGGCCGCGCTGCTGGTCACCCTCGTCGTCGACGCGTTCCGCACCACCTGGATCGACCTCGACGGCCCCGTACAGGGCTCCACCCGGGTCGCGGGCGCGATGCTCTTCCGGCACTGGGTCCTGCCGTTCGAGGCCCTCTCGGTGCTGCTGCTGGCGGCGCTCGTCGGCGCCATCGTGCTCTCCCGCCGCCGCGGGGACACGGCCGCGGCGCGAGGGGGCAAGCGCTGATGCACCTCGCGTATCCGGCGGTCCTCGCCGCCCTCCTCTTCTGCACCGGCCTGTACGGCGTCCTCGCCCGGCGCAACGCGATCCTCGTGCTGATGTCGGTCGAGCTGATGCTCAACGCCGTCAACCTCAACCTCGTCGCCTTCGACGTGTGGCTGCGCGACGCCCTGCACGCCGGGCAGGCGCTCACCCTCTTCACCATCGCCATCGCCGCCGCCGAGATCGGCATCGGCCTCGCCATCGTGCTGCTGGTGTACCGCAACCGGGGCAGCGCGGACATCGACCGCCTGCGCGCCCTGCGCGAGGACGACGGCGACGAGCCGGACGAACGGCAGGGCGGCGCACCGGAGGGCGCACCACCCGACCTCGCGCCCGACGGGACGGCCGACGACGCCGTGCCAGGGAAGACCGCCGCCGGGAGGCAGACCGCGTGACCACCACGACCCTGGCCGTCCTCGTCCCCCTCCTGCCGTTCCTCGGCGCCCTCTCCGGCCTGCTGCTGGGCCGCCGCGCACCCGGCTTCGTCCGCCCCCTCGCACTGCTGCCCACCCTCGCCTCGGCGGTGCTCGCCGTCCTGGTCGCGGCGCGGCAGCACGGCGGCACCCCCCTCAGCGCCGCCACCGAACTGACCCCGACCGGCGCCCCGGACCTCCCCGTACAGCTCGCCCTGCACATCGACGGCTACGCCGCGCTCGTCGCCGTCCTGGTCGGTGTCGTCGCCACCTGCGTGCAGCTGTACTCCACCGGCTACCTGCGCGACGACCCGCGCTACTCCTCCTACGCCGCGCTGGTCTCCCTCTTCACCGCCGCGATGCTGCTCGTCGTCTACAGCGACGACCTCATCGTGCTCCTCGTCGGCTGGGAGGTGATGGGCATCTGCTCCTACTTCCTCGTCGGCCACTACTGGGAGACACGCGCAGCCCGCGACGCCTCCCTCAAGGCGTTCCTGGTCACCAAGCTCGGCGACGTGCCGTTCCTCGTCGGCATCTTCGCCCTCGCCACCGACCTGGACACCTTCCGCATCAGCACCCTGGTCATACGGGTCAGCTCCACCCTCTCCGACTACGAACTGCAGCACCCCACCCTCGTCGCCCTGCTCCTGCTGGCCGGCGTCGCGGGCAAGTCCGCACAGTTCCCCCTGCACACCTGGCTGCCCGACGCCATGGCCGGCCCCACCCCCGTCTCGGCGCTCATCCACGCGGCCACCATGGTCGCGGCGGGCGTGTACGTCGTCGGACGGCTGCTGCCGGTCTTCGCCGCCTCCACCGCGGCGCTCGCCGTGCTCGCCGCCATGGCCGCCGTCACCATGGTCGGCTCGGCGCTCGCCGCGCTCGCCCAGGACGACGTCAAACGCGTCCTCGCCTGGTCGACCGTCGGCCAGCTCGCCTACATGGCCGGAGCCCTCGCCGTCCTCGACCGCGGTGCGGCCGTCTTCCACCTCCTCACGCACGGCGCCTTCAAGGCGCTGCTCTTCCTCGGCGCCGGCGTGCTCATCCACGCCGCCGGCACCAACTCCCTCGCGGCCATGTCCCGGATGCGCGGCATCGCCAAGCGCGCCCCGGACGCGGCCTGGACCATGGCCGTCGCACTCCTCGCCCTCGCCGCCATCCCGCCGTTCTCCGGCTTCTTCTCCAAGGAGGCCGTGCTCGGCGCCGCGGAGCACGCCGCGTTCGGCGACACCGACGGCGTGCCCGCCGCGGTCGGCTGGACCGTCCTCGCCGCCGGACTGCTCACCGCGTTCCTCACCGCCGCCTACGCCGGCCGCCTGTGGCTGCTGGCCCTGCGCGGCGACGGCCCCGAGGAGGCCCCCGACCACGGCCGCGAGCCCGTCGTCATGAACGCCGTGCTGTGGGTGCTGGCCGTCCCCTCCCTCGCGCTCGGCCTCGCCTACGGCGTGCTGCCCGAATGGTTCGACGGCACCTCCCTCGCGCCGACCCTCGTCACCTCCGTCCTCGCCACCGGCCTCGCCCTCGTCGGCGGCATCACCGTCTACGCCGCCTGGCGGCACACCACCGCCCGCCGCGGCGTCCCGCTCGGCGCCGTCGCCGCACACCCCGGGGACGACGCGGCCACCTCCGAGGCCGAGGCCATCGCCACCCACGAGCCCGCCTACGGCGACATCGCCGCCGCCCCGGACCCCGCCGACCCCGGCCGCGTACTCCTCGGACCGCTCCACCGGCACGCCGCCCACGGCTTCCACCTCGACGCCGTGTACGCCGCCCTGTTCGTCCGCCCCACCCGCGCCGCCGCCCGGCTGGTCCGTTTCCTCGACCACGCCGTCGTCGACACCTACGTCCGCGGCGCCGGCCTCGGCCCCCGCCTGCTCGGCGGCGCCGTCCGCCGCGCCCAGACCGGCAACGTGCAGACCTACCTCAGCGCACTGCTCGCCGGCTCCCTCGTGCTCGCCGTGGCAGCCGTGGTCGCCGCCACCGGAAACGGAGGCTCCTGAGCCGTGCTGCCGCTGAACGACACCGCCATGCGACTGCTGCTCGCCGCCGCCGTCGTGCTGCCCCTGCTCGGCGCGGGCGCCGCCCTGCTGCCCGCACCGCCCGGGCTGCGCGGGCGCAGCCCCGAACAGGCCGTCCTGCGGCACGGCGTGACCGTCACCGGCGCCGTCCTCGCCGTCACGCTCGTGCTCACCGCCGGCTTCGACCACGACCAGCCGGCCGCCGTCCAGGCCGAGACCGACCTCAGCTGGATCCCCGCCCTCGGCGTACGGCTCCACCTGGGCGTCGACGGAATCTCGCTCCCCCTCCTCGTCCTGACCGCGCTGCTGACCTTCCTCTGCGCGGTCTACTCCTACTTCCGCATGCCGGCGGGCCCGTCCCCCACCGGCTTCGTCGCGCTCCTCCTCGTCCTCGAGGCCGGCACCCTCGCCACCTTCGCCGTCCTCGACCTCGTGCTCTTCTTCCTCGCCTTCGAGATGGTCCTCATCCCGATGTACTTCCTCATCAACCGCTGGGGCGGCGACGGACGCGGCCCCGCCGCCTGGAAGTTCATCCTCTACACGCTGCTCGGCTCCGTCGTGATGCTGCTCGGCCTCCTCCTCGTCGGCATCCAGGGCGGCACGTTCGACATGCTCGCACTCGCCACTGACAACGGCTCAGAACTCAGCCGCGCCACGCAGATCACCGCCGTCCTCGCCATCGGCGTCGGCCTCGCCGTGAAGACCCCGATGTGGCCGCTGCACACCTGGCTCCCCGACGCGCACACCGCCGCCCCGACCGTCGGGTCCGTCCTCCTCGCGGGCGTCCTGCTGAAGATGGGCACCTACGGGTTCGTCCGGATCGTGCTGCCCGTCGCCCCGGACGGCTTCCGCACCTTCGCCCCCTACCTGGCCGCGTTCGCCGCCGCCGGCATCGTCTACGGCTCCCTCGCCTGCCTCGCACTCGCCCGGCGCGGCGCCGGGGGCGACCTCAAGCGGCTGATCGCCTACTCCTCCGTCGGTCACATGGGCTTCGTGCTGCTCGGCATCGCCACCATGACGCCGACCGGTGTCAACGGCGCCCTCTTCGCCAACGTCGCCCACGGCCTCATCACGGGCCTGCTGTTCTTCCTCGTCGGCGCGCTCAAGGACCGCACCGGCACCACCGACCTCGACGCCCTGGCCGGCCGCAGCGGAGCCGCCCTCTACGGACGGATGCCGCGTTTCGGCGGCCTCCTCGCGTTCGGGGCCGTCGCGTCTCTCGGCCTGCCCGGTCTGGCCGGTTTCTGGGGCGAGATGCTGGCCCTCCTCGGGGCCTTCGACCCGGCCCCCGGCCTCGACCGCGCGGGCTTCCTGGTCTGCATGGCCGTCGGCGCCTTCGGCACCCTGCTCACCGCCGCCTACCTGCTGATCGTCGTCCGCCGGGTGTGCATGGGCGACCCCGCGGAACGGCGCGCCCCCACGCCCGCGGCCGAACCCACGCCCGCGGCCGAACCCACGCCCGGGGCCGTCCCCACGTCCGGGGCCGAACCCGTACCCGACGACCGCACCGGCACCGGCACCGCCGGGGGCACCACGACCCTCCCCGCCACCCGCGAGGCCGCCGCCCCGCTCCCCGACGTGCACGGCCACGAGTACGCGGCCTGGGCCCCGCTCGTCGCCCTCACCGTCCTCGCCGGACTCTGGCCCGCGCTCCTCCTCGGCCTGACCGACCCCGCCGTCCAGAACCTCCTGCCGGGAGCCACCCCATGACCCCGCTCGCCGGAGCCGCAGCGGCACCGAGCCTCGTGCAGTCCGTCGACTGGCTCGCCATCGCGCCGCCCACCGTCGCCGCACTGGCCGCCCTCGCCGTCCTCGTCGCCGACCTCTTCCTTCCCGAGCACCGCAAGCACCTGCTCGGCGCCCTGGCCCTCGGCGGGCTGGCCGCCGCAGTGCTCACGATCGTCCCGCTCGTCGGCGCCGACCTCAGCACCTTCTGCCTCACCGCCGACCCCGCCGACCCCGCCGACCCCACCGCCCCCACCGGCGCCGCCGCCTGCAGCTACGTCGCGGACCCCTTCACCCTGGTCGTCCAGTTCCTGGTGCTCGGCGGCGCGCTCCTCGCCGCGCTGCTCTCCGTCCCCGCCGTACGCGACGAGCGCCTTCCCGCCGGCGAGTACTGGTTCCTCCTGCTGACCTCCGCCGCCGGAGCCGCGCTGCTCCCCGCCTCCCGTGACCTGGCCACCCTGGTCATCGCCCTGGAGGTCGCCTCCCTGCCCGCGTTCGCGCTGGTCGGCCTGCGCCGCGGCGAACGCCGCTCCTCCGAGGCCGCGCTCACCTTCTTCCTCTCCTCCGTCACCGCCACCGCCGTGATGCTGCTCGGCATCAGCTTCGTGTACGCCGCCACCGGCTCCCTCCACCTCACGGTCGTCGCCGAACAGCTCACCTCCGTCGACCCCCGCCTCGGCACGCTCGCCGCCGCGGGCGTGGCCCTCACCCTCGTCGGCTTCGCGTTCAAGACCGCCGCCGCGCCCTTCCACTTCTGGGTCCCGGACGCCTACGCCGGCGCCCCGCTCCCCGTCGCCGCATACCTCTCGGTGATCGGCAAGGTGGTGGGCTTCTCCGGCATCGCCCTGGTCACCCTGGTCGGGTTCCCCACCTACGCCGACGTCTGGGGCCCGGCCCTCGCCCTACTCGCCGCCCTCACCATGACCGTCGGCAACCTGGGGGCGCTGCGCCAGGGCGCCGACCGCTCGCGCGGCGCCGTACGGCTGCTCGCCTGGTCCTCCGTCGGACAGGCCGGCTACCTGCTCGTCCCCCTCGCGGCCGCCGGCCGCACCCCGGAGTCCGGGACCGCCGACGCCCTCGGCTCCACCGTCGCCTACGCGCTCATGTACGCCGTGGTGAACCTCGGCGCCTTCGCCGTCGCCGCACACGTCGGCGGCGAAGGCCGGTTGCGGGACTACCGGGGCCTGTACGCCCGCAACCCGCTCGCCGCGCTCGCCCTCGGCTTCTTCCTGCTCTGCCTGGCCGGCCTGCCGCCCGGTGTCATCGGCCTCTTCGCCAAGGTCGTCGTCTTCCGCTCCGCCGTCGACGCCGGCCTGGGCTGGCTCGCCGTGATCATGGCCGTGAACGTCGTGCTCGCCCTCTACTACTACCTGCGCTGGACGGCGCTCCTCTTCCGCGGCCCGGAGCCCGCCGAGGCGGCCACCGCCCCCGAGGGCCGCCGGCCGGGACTGGGCGCTCCCCTGGCCGCCACCCTCGCCGTCACCGGGCTCGTCGGCGTCACCCTGTCGGGCGCCCCGCAGCTCGTCCTCCGCTTCGCGGCGACGACCCTGCTCTGACCCGCCCGCCCCTCCACCCGGCCGAAGCTACCGGCCGGGAACCGGCGTCCCCCGTCTCGCGTTGACCCGTACGTGAGGGTCCACTGGGAGGTGGAACGACCACCTGCCTCAAGGGTTCTCCTGCGGCACCATCTGGAGGGCGTACCGTGCACCGCCGGCACAACGGGCTGAGGACAGCTCTGCTCCTCGGAGGGCTGTCCGCCCTGATCATCCTGATCGGCAGCTTCTTCGGCCGTACCGGCCTGGTCGTCGCACTCGTCGTCGCGCTGGGCACCAACGCGTACGCGTACTGGAACAGCGACAAGCTGGCGCTGCGCGCCATGCGGGCCCGGCCGGTGAGCGAGTTCGAGGCCCCGCAGCTCTACCGCATCGTGCGGGACCTCTCGACCGCCGCCCGGCAGCCGATGCCCCGCCTCTACATCTCCCCGACCCGCGCCCCCAACGCCTTCGCCACCGGACGCAACCCGCGCAACGCCGCCGTCTGTTGCACCGACGGCATCCTCCGCCTCCTCGACGAACGCGAGTTGCGCGGCGTCCTCGGGCACGAGCTGAGCCACGTCCACAACCGCGACATCCTCATCTCGTCCGTCGCGGGGGCCATGGCCTCCGTGGTGCTCTTCCTGGTCAACTTCGCCTGGCTCATCCCCCTCGGCCGCTCCGACGACGACGAGGGCCCCGGCCTGGCCGGAATGCTGCTGATCATCATCCTCGGCCCGCTCGCCGCGACCCTCATCCAGCTCGCCGTCAGCCGCTCCCGCGAGTACGAGGCCGACGCCGCCGGCGCCCAGCTCACCGGCGACCCGCTGGCGCTCGCCTCGGCCCTGCGCAAACTGGAAGCAGGAACGAAACAGCTGCCGCTCCCGCCCGAACCGCGGCTCGAGACGGCGAGCCACATGATGATCGCCAACCCGTTCCGCGGCGGCGGGATGTCCCGGCTGTTCTCCACCCACCCGCCGATGGCGGAACGCATCGCCCGGCTCGAAAAGATGGGAGGCGGGCCCCGATGAGGACCTTCCTGAACGTCGTCTGGCTGATCCTCTCCGGTCTCTGGATGGCCCTCGGCTACCTCGTGGCAGGCGTTCTCTGCTGCATCCTGATCATCACGATCCCCTTCGGCATCGCGTGCTTCCGCATCGCGGTCTACGCGCTGTGGCCCTTCGGCTACCGCGCGGTCGAACGCGGCGGCGGCGCGAGCCTCGCCTCCGGCGTCGGGAACGTGATCTGGCTGGTCGTCGCCGGTATCTGGCTCACCATCGGCCACATCACCGCCGGAATCGCCTTCTGCGCCACGATCATCGGCATCCCGTTCGGCATCGCCCACTTCAAGATGGTGCCGATCTCCCTGATGCCCCTGGGCCGCGAGATCGTCCCCACGACCGCCCGCGACGCCTACCCCGGCTACCGCTGGTAGCCGGGACAGGCGCCACCCGGCACGAGCGCCGTACCCGCTCGTGCCCGTGGCTCAGCGGTAGTTCACGAACTGCAGCGCGAAGTCGAAGTCCTTGCCCTTCAGCAGGCCGATGACCTCCTGCAGGTGGTCACGGCTCTTCGACGACACCCGCAGCTCGTCGCCCTGCACCTGCGCCTTCACGCCCTTCGGGCCCTCGTCGCGGATGATCTTCGCGACCTTCTTCGCGTTGTCCTGGGAGATACCCTCCTCGATGGACGCGAACAGCTTGTACTCCTTGCCGGACGCCTGCGGCTCACCCGCGTCCAGCGACTTCAGCGAGATCCCCCGCTTGACCAGCTTGCCCTGGAAGATGTCGAGGACGGCCTTCACGCGCTCCTCGGAGTTGGCGCGCATCTCGATCCGCTCGCCGGACCACGCGATCGACGCGTCCACGCCCTTGAAGTCGTAGCGCTGCGAGATCTCCTTGGCGGCCTGGTTGAGCGCGTTGTCGACCTCCTGCCGCTCGACCTTCGAGACGATGTCGAAACTGGAGTCGGCCATGGTGTCTGTGGCTCCTCGTAGGTAGGAAACGGTCCAACACGTCACGCGTCCGGCCCGCCCGTTCGCGGGCCCGTCCGCGCCCGCAAGCCTAGCCACCCGCGCCGCCTCCGGCCGCCGGTCAACCGGGTGGCGGACCACCCCCGCCCATCAGGTATGGTTTACCCCGTTGCCACGGAGCACCGCCGACAAGCGGTGTCCCCGGGCGGCAGATCCCAGGCGGTGTGCCCGAGCGGCCAAAGGGAGCAGACTGTAAATCTGCCGGCTCAGCCTTCCCAGGTTCGAATCCTGGCGCCGCCACAGCGGGAAAGGGCCCGGTGACCAGCGGAAACGCTGATCACCGGGCCCTTTCGCATGCCGCTTCTGCGGGGCCGCGTTTTGTGGGGAATGACCCACTCTGTCTCACCCTGTTTCGCGTGCTGACCAGCACGTGTGGGGCACGTGTGGGGCACGATCCCCGGGCCTACCTGGCGGTTCTCAGCGCCGCCTCGATCCGGGCGTTCGCCGTGTCCGCCGTGCCGTCCAGACACTTCGCGTAGACCCGGAACAGCACGGTGACGCTGTGGCCGGCGCGCTTCGCCACGAGCTGCGGTTCGACGCCAGAGCTGAGCCACGTCGATACCGCCGCGTGCCGCAGGTCGTACGGCCGCTTCGCAAGCGGAGAGGCGAACTGCGCGGGCGTGAGGGCCCGGCGGCGAGCTTCCGCCCAGACCTCGCCGTATCCGGTGTCCTGGATGAGCCCGCCCCGCATGGTGCGGAACAGGCGCCCGTCCGGAGCTGTGCCGTACGCGGTGAGGTGCCACCGCAGCAAGGCCACCAGGTCGGGCGGGATCGGTACAACGCGCACCGCTTTCCGTGGACGGTGCTTCAACCCGCGTTTGTCGTGTGACTCGCCGGTGTCCGTCCATGCCGACCCGGAGCGCGGGCGGGTCTCCCGAATCCTCAGCTCGCCCCAACCGCGTCGCGGCAGGTCGCAGTCGTGGGCGCGCAGACCGATCACCTCGGCAGGTCGCGCGGCCGCGAAGTACATGCAGCCGAAGAACGCGACCAGTCGGCGACCGCGCGGGCTCTGAATGCGCACAGCGTGGAGCAGAGCCGCTGCCTGCCGGGGGTCGGGCACGCAGGCCGGGTCTACTTCCTCCTCTACCTGCTCAGGCGCCTTCCACTGGACCAGTGGAAGCGGGTTGCTGGTCAGGCGCTCCGCATCAACGGCGAAGCCCAGCGCGTTGTGAAAGATCGCCCGCTTCCGTCGGATGGTCGACGCGGCGGCCGTCGTCCCGTCCAGCTTCCGGGTCAGCGCATCGAGTGCCGTCCGCACGCGCATCCGGTCCGCGACCGCTGAGACGGGGAGGGACTTCCGCTCGAACCAGTCGAGCACGCGGACCACATCCGCCGGCGGGGTCTCATCGCGGCGGTTCACGTTGAAGGCCCAGCTGTAGAGCGCCGTCCGAACCGTCTCGGCGTCGGCCATCCCCTTGCTGTCCTTGACCAGAGCGGGTGTGACGGTGGCCATCGCCTCGGCGAGCGTCCGGCGGGTGGAGCCGGGGGAGTGCGGCCACTTCATCTCGATGTAGTCCTGCGCGTGCCGGAACCACGAGACGTCGTTCCGTTGACGAAGCTCACGCACGGGGAGGCCGGTCTCCTCATCGAACGGCTCGCCCTCGTGCACGGCTCGCATCAGTTCCGCTCGCCTGCCGTCGGCGAGCGTCTTCGTGCGGAAGGTCTGCGAGTGCGGAGTGTCGCCCGTCTTCCAGCGCAGCTCAGCCGACGACTGGCGCCGGTCCTTGCGCTGCCGGACGCTCCAGATGCGCACGTCGTACGTCTTTCCCACCAGGTGCCTTTCGTGCAGAGAAGGGGCCCGGCGTGAGCCGGGCCCCTTCGGCGGATCGGGTTGATCAGGTGGTCAGGCGGCGGCCCGTTCGCAGTCGGCCCACCAGGCGTCGAGGTCGCTGCGACGGACGCGGAGGTGTCCGTTCGGCAGCTTGACGAGGCGGGGCGCCTTGCCCCGGGCGCGCATGCGGTAGAAGGCGGCGCGGCTCATGTCGATCTCTTCGAGGACTTCGGGAAGCTTGAGCATCTGGCGGCGTGCCGTGGTGGACACCGGTTCCTCCTGAGGGGTCGGTGCGCGAAAGCGCGTCCGGGGCGGGCGTCGACTGTGTGTCCGAGGTGGTGTTTTCTGCGTCATCAGCGTCATCAGCGTCATTCGCGCCTCTGGCCTGCGGTTTTGTGTGACGCAGATGACGCAGGATGACGCAGAGGTCGGCCGTCTGCGTCATGGCCGTCATCGCAGGCCAGGGGCCGTTTCGGTGTCCCGCATGACGCAGATGACGCAGCGTCTTCCCTCTTAGGAAAAAAGGAGGGGGTGTCTGTAGTAGTGCGGGTGCGGCTCAAGACGTGAAGAGGGAGCCGCTTCGCGGCGCGACCATGGCAGGGCGGCTGCGCCGCCGAACAGCAAGAGGAGCACGCCGGGCCGGTGGTGCTCCTCTTGCCTTTTCGCGACGTGCCCGGTCAGAACATCCGCTTCCCCTCGTCGGCCGGCGGGTTCGGGGGGCGGGTCATTTCGAGGTAGCGGCCCTCGCTGGTGCGCCCAGAGTCGATGAGCACGTCCCGGGCCGCGAGGGTGGGCTGTAGGCGCTTGAGACGGTCGGAGAGGACCTTGCCGGTGGTCGGCCACCCCTTGGGCAGCGGACGCAGCTCGTCGCCGTTGTAGAGGCGGGAGAGGCAGTGCAGCCACTCCGTGGAGGTCATCCGTTGCGCCCCGCCCGGCTCGATGCTCTCGGCGTGCTTGAGGACGGTCTGCGCGAGCAGGTCCCCTTCGATCACGTCGTCGTTGAGGTCGTCCAGGCTCTGGCGGTAGGCGGCGAGGGCTCCGAGTCCGGTCGCGGCGTCGAGCTGCGCGCACAGGTGCGCGAAGTCCGCCATCCGCAGATCCGTCGGGGTCTCCGCCTCGGCGGCCCGGACCTTGACGGTGAGGTCGAGCAGGGACCCGAGCACGACGGGCAGCACCTCTGCGTACTCCGCCCACAGCTCCGCCTCGGTGCGCCGGACGCGCGGACGCTCCAGGCGCAGGGGCAGGAGGCGTTCGGCGAAGTCGGGTTTGATCACTCCGACGTCGATGCCGGTCATGAGTAGCGGTCGCCGGTAGGCGATGCGGAAGACGTCCCCGTCGGTGAACAGGGCCCGTTTGACGTCGTCGGCGCCGGTGACGATGCGGCACATCGCATCCGAGAGGGCCGGGGTCAGGTGAGAGAGGTTGTCCAGCGCGGTGACCCACCCGGCCGCCACGGTCGTGGTCAGGTTCTCCTCATCCGTCGGCGCCCGGCGCAGGTCGCCGGACATGCCCTCGATGATCCGCACCAGCATCCGCCCGCCGGTCGACTTCCCCGCGCCCTGCGGACCGGTCAGGAACGGCGCCGGAACGGGCACCGACGGACCGAGGCAGCCGATGAGCCACGCGATCGCGAGACATTCGGTCTGAGGCCCGGCGAAGTTGCACAACCTGAGCAGCAGGTCGATGCCCTTGCCGTCCGTGTCCGCGACCGGCACGGGGAGTTCGCCGGTGAGCTGGGTACGGCGCCAGCACACCTCACGCGGGTCCGGCACGGTCACCTCCCACCCTGCGGGGTGGATGCGGACGGACTGGCCGTCGTCGCGACCGAGGTCCAGCCACGTCGCCCCGTCGAACCCGGGAGCGACGCGGATGTGCACGCTCTGCACGTCCTCCGTCAGCGCCAGAGCCTCGATCAGGTCCAGCGCCTCCTTGAGCGCGGTGCCGTTGAACACGCCGCGCCCGTCCCGGTACAGGCCGACCATGAGTTCCTGCCGGTGGCTGCCCGTCGTGCCCTGCGAGCGGATCGGCCGGGCCACCGGGTGGCCCTTCTTCTGCGCGTACACGGTCCCGTCGCCGGTGCGGAAGTACCGGAAGTGCTCCTGCGCGTACTCGGTGATGACCTCGCGCGCCGGGGTCTTCTCCTCCTCGGACATGATCAGACTCCCAACCGGTTGCGGGCGTTGCTCCACGCCTCGGTGCAGTGCCGCAGGGTCTCGCCCTTGGCCTGCGCGGCGGCGAACAGCCGCGCCACATGCGTCTCGGTGAGGCAGCCGCACCGGCCATGCGTGGACAGCACCGCCAGGAACGTCCGGTACACCGTGTGATGGACCGCGCTGCGCGCTTCGGTGATGCGCCCCTCGGCCATGCCGATGCCACGCTCGAGGTACGTCGGCGTCCGGTGCGGGCACAGCCCCCGCCCGGCCGCCGTGGGCACCGTGACGGCGCCCGGCGCCGGGCGAGCGACGGCGGGCCGCTTCTCGATGAGGTCACGGACGACCTGCGGCAGTTCCGTCATGGGGCCGGTGCCGGGGCCGACGTAGCGGGCGTAGGACATGGACGATTTGATGTCCATGCCCGGCCGCACACCGTTCGAGGACGGCATCGTGCCCTGGTAGATCCAGTGCTCCCCGCGCGTCGTGGGCACGGTGCGGGTCGGCGGGAGGTTCCCGCGGGCCCAGTCGACGGCGGCCGGGTTGTCGAGGTCGACCACGGTCAGCCCGGCACCGCCGGGGTGGTAGGCCACCACGGCGGCCTGCCGCCATGCCGGCGCCCACGCCGGGGAGCGCAGGGTGTCGGGGTCGGTGGTGGCGGCGGCCCAGGCGTGGCACGGGCGCGGACAGGCGCACGGCCCGGCCCGCAGCATGTTCGGCCGGTCCCCGCACGCGGACTTGGTGCATGCCGGGCAGTTGCCGAACGGGAGCTTCCCGCGCCGCAACGGCAGCACCGGCACCCCAGCGGCGGCGAGCCACAGCGCGGTGCCGAGCAGGTTGGCCGTCCCGCCGCGTGGCCGGACGGGGGTGGGTTGGGTCATGCTGGGAGACCTCCTCAGTCTCTTGGGGCTTGCGGGAGAGCCGGGGCGACCGCGCATTCTTTGGCGAGGACGGCGGTCGCCCCGGGCGTAGTCAGGCGGCCTGACGCGCCGCTGTGTCGACGGCGTGGGGTCGGGTGAGGGTGTGGAGGGCGGCGGCGGCTTGTTGGGGGACGACGCCGTTGCCGAGGGCTTTGAGCTGGGCGGTGCGGGAGAGGCCGGGGACGTCGGTGACGTGTCCGGCGGGCAGGCCCATGAGCCATTCGACGAAGCGTGCGTTCAGGCGTCCCACAGCGTCGGTTGGCTCGGGTGCTCGGCGTCCGAGGACGTCCTCCCAGCGCGCGACGGCGGGGCCGTAGGCGCCCCAAGCCGGTGTGCCGCCGAGGGCAGTGTCAGGTCGCCCTTGCTGCCCCGCTGGTTCGGTCCGCCCTTCTCGCCGTCGCTGGCCCGTGGCGTCGGCAGCAGGGCGCCGCGCAGCGTGGGGTTGCCCCGGCCGTAGGTCGTCGAGTGCCGTTCGCTGTCCGCCGACGTCGGAGTGGGCAGGAGTGAGCACACCTCGGCCGCCAGGGACTTCCCGTGCCGTCCGGCTTCCTGGGAGGGGGTGCGGCGGGTCTGCCGGTTCTCGTTCGCCGATGCCCGCGGGGTGGGCAGGAGGGAGACGGCGTGCCTGAGGTTCATGCCGCCCTGGGCGGCGTGGCCGGTGCCGGTCGCCTCCGAGGTGGAGGGGGTGGGCAGCAGTTCGGCCACGGTGGGCAGTCCGTCCGGGTAGCCCTTCCCCTTGGCGTCCCGGGCCCTGGGTGTCGGTAGGCCAGGTGAGGAGGAAGAGGCGTTTGCGTTGGTGGGCGGCGCCGACGTCGGATGCGCGAAGAGTGCACCAGCGCGCATCGAACCCGAGGGCGGCAAGGTCGGCGAGGACGGTGTCGAATCCCAGGGAAAGGTGCCCTGCGACGTTCTCAAAGACCGCGTAGCGGGGTCCTAGAACGCCAAGGGCGCGGGCGATGTGGGGCCAGATGTGCCGGGCATCTGCGGTTCCCTTCCGTTTGCCGGCGGTGCTGAAGGGCTGGCAGGGGTAGCCGCCCACGACGACGTCGACGGGGGGCACGGTGTGCCAGTCGGTGGTGGTGATGTCGCCGAGGTTGGGCACCCGCGGGTGGTGGTGGGCCAGGATGCGGGCGGCGCCGGGGTCGTTGTCCGCGACCCACGCCAACTCGCCGCCGAGAGCGCGGCGCACGGCCAGGTCCAGGCCGCCGTAGCCGGTACACACCGACCCCAGACGCAACGGGACGGATGGAACGTCGAGCACGAGGGATCTCCTCCCTGACATAGCCCGAAGGGCCGGCACCGGGGTCTCCGGTGTCGGCCCTTCGGGCTGTGCGGGGTGTGGGTCAGATGTTGGTGTCGCCGCCGAAGTACTCGGGGACGGTGGTGCGCAGTTCGTCTTCGACGGCCTGGTACGCCGTGTAGTGGGAGAGCGGGGTGTTGTGGAGGGCGAAGCGCAGGCCCCTGAGCAGTCCGTCGAGGGTGACTTCCTTGCCGGGGTCGGCCTGGCGGCGGGCTTCGGCCAGCAGGTCGGCGAAGAGGGAGACGGCGGTTCCTCGCCGCTCTTCCCAGAGCCAGGCGAAGACGGTGCCGAAGGGGTCTCCGGGGTGTGCGACGCCGCCGGGCTTGTAGGTGCGGGCGAGGTCGGCGCCCTCGTAGCACACGAAGCCGGTCAGCAGGTGTTCGAAGGCCCGGTGGGGCATGTCGATGCGGTCCATGGGTTCCTGTCTCGTCGGTGGGTTGGGCGGGGTCATGGTGGCGTGGTGTCGGGGCCGTGGGGCAGGGCGCACAGCCCGCTCACGGGCGCTTCCCGGGGCTGTGCCGTGTGACCTCGAAACCCGATATCAGTGCTGGTCAGGGCGGGTCAGGGGTGGTGTCGGGGTCGAAACCGGTTTCGGGTCGGGGTGAAACCTTGATCCGTTCCTGAAACCGGGTTCGGGGGTGTCTAGTCGTCGGCGTCGTCGGGGTTGGGGAGGTCGGTGTAGCGCACTCCCTTGGCGCCTCCGCAGCACTCGCGGAGGGTGAGCTGGCGGGTGGGGACCTTGTGCGGCTTGAGCGCCGCGGACAGGGCGGTGGAGCGTGCTGCGGAGTCCTCGGTGTCCAGCCACGCCCCGTACAGATCGGCCCGGTAGGCGGCGAGGGCTTCGACCAGGCGGTGGGAGTGCACGGCGTCGGCGCCGTCGGGCCACACGTCGCGCAGGTGGTCGATGACGGTGGCGGTGTCGGCGTGCTCGACCTCCTGCCCCGCCGCCTCACCGGAGAGGGTGCCGGCGGCGGTGCGCAGGGCGAGGGCGCGTTTGCCGATGTCCTCGGCTTCGGTCTGCTTGATGAACGCCGCCCGCACCGTGGACCCTTCACGGCCGCGGGCGAGGATGCCGGTGCCCTGCTCGGTCACGCTGATCTCGGTGGCGCGCAGGCCGCGTTCGTGGGCGCCGGTGCCGAGCACGTTGTTGTTCGCCCGCCAGTCCATGACCGCCAGGCACAGCCGCGTGCCGACCGAGGAGGAGACGGAGGTGGGCAGGGAGGAGGCGTCGGGGTTCTGCGTGAGCAGGATCAGGATGACGCCGTAGGCGCGGCCCTTCTTGATCAGCTTGGTGCACAGCTTCGCCGCCTCGGCGCCGTACTCCTCGTGCGTGAACAGCTCTTGGGCCTCATCGACGACGATGACCCGGGGTCCGAGGTTCTGCTCCGGGTACTTCTCCGCCAGCTCCCGGGTCACCCGCCGCCCGTCGGGGGTCTCGGAGGAGGGCAGGGCCTTGATGAACTTCGCCCTGCGCTGCTGCTCGGCGATCCCGGCGCGCAGTCCGGCGATGGTGGCCTCGATGTCCTCGTCGTCGTCACCGGAGACGTACCGGTGGCACACGGGCTTGACCGCGTTGAGGTCACCGGAGCCCTTGAGTTCGTACACCCACAGCTCCGCGGTCGGGTCCAGCGCGCAGCCGAGCACGATCGCCAGCGCGCAGGAGGTCTTGCCGGAACCGGGGATTCCGCCGACCAGGAGGTTGGAGTACATGAGGGTGATGGTCACGAGGTTGCCGCGCGGGTCGAAGCCGAACGGCAGGGGGGCGAAGACGTCGGCCTGGCCGTTCTTCATCAGCGGCCACAGGCGGCGGGGGGCCTTGGCGGGGTCCTGCTGGGCCACCCACAGCACCAGGCGTCCGGGGTGGGCGTTGCGGTCGCCTTCGGGCCAGACGGTGGAGATGGGGCGGCGCATCGCCGCAGCGAGCGCGGCGCGCTTCTCCAGCACCTTCCCGGCCTCCACACCCGGGGGCAGGTCGACCTCGGCGCGCCAGCCGGGGCCGTCGCGCTGGACCTCGGCGGCGAAGGTGACGCCGCTGCGGCCCTTCTTGCCCTCGATGCCGATGGCGGCCAGGGCCTCGAACACCTCGGTGGAATCGAGCTGCCGCATGGTGTGGGTGGAGACGTAGCGGGTGACGATCGGCCGGTCCGCCTTCCGCCCCGCCAGCCCCAGACCGGCCGCCGCACCGACGGCGCCGGCGGCGAGTGCCCAGGCGGGGGCGAGGAGGGCGGCGGCGGTGCCGGTGACCAGAGCGACGGTGCCGACGGCGAGGGAGAGTATGCGCCGCGGCCGCACCCGACGGGAGTGCTCCCGCGACAGCGACAGCCACGCCTCCACATCCGCCGCCGCGGCGGCCTTCGCAGTCACCGGCCGGGCCTCGGTGTCCAGCACCCACCGGCCCCACCGCATGAACAGCCGCCCCGCGCCGCGCGGCGCCTGCAAGGTGAGCCGACCCAGGTAGAGCGGGGCCCGCACGGTGTGGAACGCGGTCACGTGCCCGTAGTACGCCCCCGCCCACCGCGCGGCGTAGGTGAAGTCATCGGCCCGACGCAGCGCCGGGTGGATGACCGGCGGCGCATCGGCCATGTACGCGCGCTTCTGCGCCACCCAGGTGCCCTCGGGCATCGTCAGCGCGGGATTGTCCACCGGCCGCAACTCCTGCACCGGCGCGGCTTCAACGCCCTCGGAGGGCGCGCCCGGCGCCGCCTCCTCGGCGGGGGCGGGTGCGGTCGGTTCGGCGGTCGCCGTCTCGGCGGCCGGGGTGTCGGTGTCCTTGACCAGGGACAGCCGCGGGGCGGCCGGGGGTGCATCGGCCGCCTCGGCGGCGTGGGTGTCTGCCATCGTGGTGCTCTCCTGATTCCTTCGATGAGGGGTTGGGGGCCCGGCGGGGCGGCCCGGATGCTTGCCGGCGTGGGCCGCCCCGACCGGGGTCAGCGGGCGGCGCGCTCCACGACCCGCAGCCGCTTCTCCGCCTCCCGCCGCTCGCCCTTGGCGCGCTGCCGCTCCTCGCGGGAGGTGGCGGTGCGCTCGGCGACGCGGGCGGCGGCCAGAGTGTCCTTGGCCTCGTTCAGCCGCCGGGCGTGCGCCTCGTGCTCACGCCGCCCCCGGTCGGCGGCGGCCTGGTCGATCCGCTCGATCTGCGCCTCGATCCGCGAGACGTCACCGGAACAGTTCTTGGCGCCCTTGAGCAGCAGCCGGGCACGCTGCGCCTTCTCGGTGCGGGTGTAGACGGGAGTGGTCATGGTCAGTCCTCCTGCTTGGTCTCGCTGATGGCGGCGGCCTGGGCGAGCTGAGCCCAGACGGCGGCCTGCTCGATGTACTTCGCGGGCAGGTCGTCGCGGTGGCGGGCGGTCAGCAGCCCTGCAGCGCGGGCCCGGTAGTCGGCGGCGGTCATCCCGGTGTGCATCTCGGCGTTCACGGGGGGGGGTTCCTCTCGTGTTCGGTGTGAGCGGCGGGGGTGGGAATCACCACCACTTGATGCGCCGCTCCCGCTTGTGCAGCTCCAGGTGCTCCAGGCAGTCGGGGCAGTCCTCCTTCGAGCCGATCCCGAGGAGGTTGGCGTGCTTCTTCGCGTGCTCCTCGCACTGCTTGCAGGGCTCCTGCGACATCAGGGGGTCTCCTCTCGGGTCACTTCTTGCGGGTCTTGCCGGAAGCGACGGCGTAGGCCATCAGCCCGCAGGCGATGCAGGCCCAGCCGCGGCCGAGGTGGCCGTCACCACCGACGACGAACACGGCGCCGGCGGTGACGAACAGGACGATCGCGAGGGCGTAGAAGAACTTCGGCATGGCGTCCTCTC
>NZ_JAVREQ010000015.1:0-163571 GCF_031845485.1 Streptomyces hazeniae | reverse complement strand
GGCTGGCGTCCACACCTCTCTGACGTGGCGGGCCAGCGCCGATCTTGGCGGTTGGTCTCTTTCCGGGGTGCCGTGTCGGGCTGCTGCCGCCCCGTGGCCGGGCTTTCGTCTTCTCGCTTCGCTCGTTCCACCTGTCGTGTGGCATGCGGTTCGTCTGCGGGCCGTTCCGGCCCGGGTACGCGTTCACGATGGGTGTGTTGGGGCGCGTGCTTCCCTCACGGGAGCCTCGGTCGTCACACCCGTCACAGCGCCGGGGGTCGCCCGCGTGGATGTGGCAACCTCGTTGCCACATCCACGCGAGCAACCCCTCTTGCGCCCGCCCGGGGCGGGAAACGGGGAAGAGGGCACCGGAACATCACCGGTGGGTGTCGCGCAGCCGAGCCGGAACGGCCCGCAGAGGATGCTCAGCCCAAGGGCACGGGAAACGAGCGAAGCGAGAAGACGAAACCCCCGCCACGAGGCGGCAGCAGCCCGACACGGCACCCCGGAAAGAGACCAACCGCCAAGATCCGCGCTGGCCCACCACGTCAGAGAGGTGTGCACACCAGCCACCCACCACACCCGCCACCAGCACCCTGAACGCACCCGCCACCCCCCTCCCGTAGCCCGCCCCTACACCCGCACCACCACGACACCAGCCATTCCGCCACGCACGCGGTCACGCGGACTCACCAACCGCCCCGACCGCTGCCCCGCTCGTTCGCGCGCAACGCGCGGTTGGCGAGGCGGAGTTCGTGCAGAGGAAAGGTAGACGAAGCGTGATGAGTTCGTGACGGCCCATCTGTTCAGATGTGGGACATGGGGACTTGTAGGGAGGAGGGGCGTGCTCGAAGATCACCCTTTCAACGGTGATCTGTGGAGAGATGACGAAGTGCAGAAGAACGTACGCCGAACGACCCCCACGTCCCCCACGCCCCCCGCGGCTGCCGCGGCTGTCGCCGCGCTCGCGGCACTGGTGCTGACCGGGTGCGGAGGCGCCTCGGAGGCCGCCGACGACGCGAAGCCGGGCGGCGAGAAGAAGGCGGAGGCTCCCGCCGCTCCCGCCATGTCCCAGGGCGACCTGGAGAAGCTGGCGCTGGCGGAGGGCGACGTCGAGGGCTTCACCGTCGAGAAGGGCGCGGCCGACGACGTGATGCCGCCGCCGAAGGGGGCGAAGGCCGAGCCCGCCGAGTGCGGGCCGTACGTCGACCTGTTCATGAAGACGGCTCCCGGTGAACCCGGCCCGGCGGTGCTCCGTACCGTTTCGGAGAAGCAGGAGACGCCTGCCCTCGACGGTGACGGCGACCTCGACATGGAGGAACTCGAGGCGTTCGAGGACGCGATGGACGACGCGTTCGACGTCCAGGTGGTGCGGGTGGGCGTCGCCGGGTACGGCGGCGACGGTGCCGCCGACGCGATGAAGGAGCTCCGGGACTGGACCGGCGCGTGTCAGGGCGGCTTCGCGGTGGGCCCGCAGAAGCAGGGTGTCACCGACGTGGTGCCGGACGCCCCGGCACAGGGCACCGACGAGGCGACGACGTTCACGGTGACCGTCGACACCGAGGGCAAGAAGATCCCGATGTCCAGGTTCGCCGTCTACCGGGACGGTGACACGGTCGTCACGTTCATGGCGATGAACGGCGCCGCGCTGCTCGGCGAGGGCGGCGGGGACTGGGGAGTCCCGGAGGCCGTGGTCGAGGCGCAGCTCGGCAAGCTGGACTGATCCGGAGGTCGCCCGATGTCGCCCGATGTCGCGCGATGTCGCCCCGCACCCCGTGCGGGGCGACCGCACGCTTCCGGCGGCCGGGCGCGGGCTCAGCCCGCGGAGGCGTCTGCGGCGGCCTGGCGTTCGCCGCGGTCGATGAGGCGGGAGTAGCCGTAGTTGGAGCCGTCCACGGCCACCTGCTTGGCGGGCTCGTCGTCGTCGCCGGCGGGCTTGCCGTCGGTGTGGCCGGAGATGGTGAACAGGCCGTACCGGCCGAGCGAGTTGACGGTGGTGCGGCAGACGACCGTGCGGCAGTACGTGGGCACGTCGCCGCCGGAGAGGGACTCGACGTTCGGCTCGTAGCCGGACTTGACGGCGGAGGCGTCCTTCTCGGAGTCGAAGACCGCGATGCCGAGGGTGAAGGCCAGCCCGTCGCGGACGAAGGTGGCGCGGAACATCTCCCGGCAGTCGTTCTTCTCCAGCACCGGCCCGAGATCGCCCTGGGCGGATGCGGTGCACTTCTTCGTGGAGTCGACGGCCTCGCGGGTGTACTCGCGGCCGTTGACGGTGATCGTCGTGTCCGGGAAGAGCGTGCCCGTGTCGAGGGGTGCCTTGTCCTTCTCCGGGTTCTTCAGGTAGTCCTGCGGCGGAGCGGGCGGCAGCTCCTTCTCGAAGGTGGGCTCCGGCTGCGGGGGGCTCGACGGCAGGTCCTCCGGAGTGGGGAGGGACTGCGACGGCTTGTCCTCCGGGTCGCCGTTCTCGCTGACCACGGCCACCGCGACGATGCCCGCCACCGCGACCGTCGCCAGAGCGCCGCCGCCGATCATCAGCCAGCGCCGTTTACTGGCGCGCTTGCGCTCCGACTCCTCGGCGAGCGCGGCCCAGTCCGGCGTGGATCCCCCCGAACCTCCGGAACCCCCGGCTCCGCCGCGCCCGAACGGATCACCCTGGCTGAAACTCATGCGCCGCATCCTAAGCCGTACTCCGCCGCACGCGTGCGGCGGAGTACGGCGGGACGGTGCGAGGGCCGGTGGGCGGCGCGGGGGCCCGCGGGGTGGCGGTCTACGCGGGTGACGCGAGGGACAGGGCGAACCGCCCGCAGGGGTCCGTCCACCAGTACCGCAGGGCGAGGCCGGCCGCAGCCAGCTCCTCCCGTACGCCCGCCTCGCGGAACTTGGCCGAGACCTCGGTGCGCAGTTCCTCCCCGGCCGCGAAGTCGACCGTCATGTCCAGGGCCGGGATCTTCGCGGTGACCGCGCTCCGCGCGCGCAGTCGCATCTCGATCCATTCGCGTTCCGCGTCCCAGACGGCGACGTGGTCGAAGTCGTCGGGTGCGAAGTCGGCGTCCAGTTCGCGGTTGAGTACGGCGAGCACGTTCCGGTTGAAGGCGGCGGTGACGCCCTGCGCGTCGTCGTAGGCGGCGACCAGGGTCGCCGGGTCCTTGACCAGGTCGGTGCCCAGCAGCAGCGCGTCCTCGTCGCCGAGGAGCGAGCGCACCATGCGGAGGAAGCCGGCGCGTTCCCCGGGCACCAGGTTGCCGAGGGTGCCGCCGAGGAAGGCGATCAGGTGCGGGCCGGGGGTGGCGGGGAGCGCGGGCGCGGTGGAGAAGTCCGCGACCAGGGCGTCCACGGTGAGGCCGGGGTGGTCGGCGAGCAGGGCCTTCCCGGCGCCGGTCAGCGCGGACTCGCTGACGTCCACCGGCACGTAGTGCAGCGGGCCGCCGCGCGCGGTGAGGGCGTCGATGAGGAGGCGGGTCTTCTCGGAGGAGCCGGAGCCCAGTTCCACCAGTGTGCGGGCCCGGGTGACGTCCGCGATCCCGGTGGCGCGGGCCTGGAGGATCTCCCGTTCCGCGCCGGTCGGGTAGTAGACCGCCAGGCGCGTGATCTCCTCGAACAGCTCGCTGCCGCGGGCGTCGTAGAACCACCGCGGCGGCAGCTCCTTCGGCTGCCGCGCGAGGCCCTGTTGCACGTCGGCGCGGAGGGCCGCGGCGGTGGCGTCCGGCGGCAGGGTGCGGGTGAGGGAGAAGGGGCTCACAGTGCGGGCTCCTGTCGCTGGGAACGGCGGGCGTGCTGCGTACGGGCGTCCTGCGGGTGGACGGAGGGGTGGACCGGGCGGTCCCCGGCGCGCTCGTCGAGCGGGGTGAGGTGGACTGCGGACGGGTCGCCGGTGAGCAGATGGCGGTCGGGCACGGTCGCCCAGCGCGGGTCGTCGTCGTACGGCTCGGACGCCACGACGAGGGAGTGGTCGCCGAGGTGCAGGTACCACAGCTCGTCGCCCCACGCGGTGGCGGCGATCGTGCGGCCGTCGGTGAGGAGGAAGTTGAGCCGGGAGGTGGGGGCCGCCGCGGCGAGGTCACGCGTGACGCCTGCGAGAGCGCCGGCGAGGGCGTCGTCGCCCGGGTCGCTCCCGGAGGACCGGAGCCGGTGCTGGATCAGCGCCCAGGCGAGCGCGGAGTCGCAGCGTGCCTCCAGGGCGAGCAGTTCGGTGGCGGGGAGGGTGGCGGCCGGGCCGGCGACGGAGGCGGGCCAGCCGTCCAGGGCGCCGTTGTGGCTGAACAGCCACGACCCGGCGGCGTACGGGGCGGCGGCCGACTCGTCGGCGACGCAGCCCTCGGTGATGTCGCGGACCGCGGCCAGCACGGCGTGCGAGCGGACCACCCGGCACAGGTCCTGGAACGACGGGTCGCCCCACACCGGCCCGGAGCGGCGGTAGCGGGCGGGCACCGGGTCGTCGGGTGCGTACCAGCCGGCGCCGAAGCCGTCGGCGTTGACGGTCCCGTACCGCTGCCGGCGCGGGGCCCAGGACTGCCTGTACAGCGAGTGGGCGGGTGCCAGCAGCACCTCGCGCAGGGCGACCGGCGGCCCGAGATAGGCGAGGTGACGGCACATCAGGCGGTCACCTCCCCGCCGTCGGCACGGGGGCTCGCGTCGCGCGCGGTGCGGAAACCGGAGAAGATCTGCCGCCGCACCGGGTGGTCCCAGTTGCGGAACGTGCCCCGGCAGGCGACGCCGTCCACGGCGAACGACCCGCCGCGCAGCACCTTGTAGTCGCCGCCGAAGAACACCTCGGAGTACTCGCGGTACGGGAACGCGCGGAAGCCCGGGTGCGGCAGGAAGTCCGACGCCGTCCACTCCCACACGTCGCCCATCAACTGCCGTACGCCCAGCGGGGACGCGCCCTCGGGGTAGGCGCCCGCGGGTGCGGGACGCAGGTGCCGCTGACCGAGGTTGGCGTGCTGCGGGCCGGGGTCGGCGTCGCCCCACGGGTAGCGGCGTGACCGGCCGGTCGCCGGGTCGTGGCGGGCGGCCTTCTCCCACTCGGCCTCGGTGGGCAGTCGTCGCCCGGCCCAGCGGGCGTACGCGTCGGCCTCGTACCAGCACACGTGCAGCACGGGCTCCTCGGGCGGCACGGGTTCGGTGACGCCGAACCGGTCGCGCAGCCACTGGCCGCCCGCCCGGGACCAGAACCGGGGTGCGTACAGGCCGTGCCGCCGTACGTGCTCCCAGCCGGCCTCCGTCCACCAGCGGGGGTCGTCGTAGCCGCCGTCCTCCAGGAAGCGGGCGTAGGCGGCGTTGGTCACCGGCAGGGTGTCCAGGAAGAACGCCGGAACGTTCCTGCGGTGGGCGGGGCGTTCGTTGTCCAGGGCCCAGGGCTCGGTGTCCGTGCCCATGACGAACGGACCGCCCGGGACGAGCACCTCGGGCGGGAGGAGCGCCGCGTCGCCCGGTGCGGGGGGCGGCTCGGGAGCGGTCAGCGCCGCCGGGCCGCGCCGCAGCTGGTGGGTGATCAGCATCGTCTCGTCGTGCTGCTGCTCGTGCTGGGCGATCATGCCGAACGCGAAGCCGCCGTCCAGCAGACCGGTGCCGCGCAGCGGGCTGGCCTCCAGCACGTCCAGCGCCCGGCCGCGTACCTCGGCAACGTAGGCGCGTGCCTCGGCGGGGGAGAGCAGCGGCAGGGAGGGGCGCGCGGCGCGCGGGTGCTCGAAGGCGTCGTACAGCGGGTCGATGTCGGGCCGGATGGCGTCCCGCCCGCCCACGGCGCGGAGCAGCCACTGCTCCTCCTGGTTGCCGATGTGCGCCAGGTCCCAGACCAGCGGGGACATCAACGGGGAGTGCTGCGCCGTCAGGTCGTCTTCGTCGACGCAGCCGGTCAGCCCGGTGGTGCGGGCGCGGGCCGCGAGCAGCGTCTCCAGGGCCCGGGCGCGGAGCACCTCGGGGTCGTACGGGACCGTCCGGTCCTCGGCGGTGGTCATGAGCGGCTCTCCCTCGGTACGTCCGTGGTGGTGCCGACGGGGTCTGCGGGGTCTACGGGGTCTGCGAGAACGGCGGGACGGGCGGTGCGCGGGGAGGCCGGGGGCCGCGGGCGCCCCGCGTCCAGCACGTCGTCGGCGGGGCACCGGCCCCGCTCGACGTACCGCTCGCGGAACCGGTCGACGGCCGCCAGCACCTCCGGCCCGGCGCCGAGGCGGGGCAGCGCCTCGCGGGCGGCGGCGAAGCAGGCGCGGGCGGCGGCGTGCAGCTCCGGGTCGGTGAGCCCGTACCGCGCGGCGCGCCGCCACAGCGGGTTGCGCGGCGCGGGCGAGGGCCCGGCCGTGTCCCCCAGGGGCTTCACCGTGCGGTAGACGCTCTCGGCGGCGGCCGGATCGTCGAACAGCGCCGTGGTCACCGCCGTCGGCACGATCCAGCCGTCGTCACCGGGCTGGGCGTCGATCATCCGCAGTTCCAGGTGCCCGCGCGGCCGCACGGGCGGGAACAGCGTCGTCAGGTGGTAGTCGAGATCCTCCACGGTGGGCGGCCGCGGACCGGCTCCGCGCAACCAGGCGCGGAACGAGTAGCCGCAGTCCGCCGGGATGTCCCACGGCTCGTCCGGCTCCGCCGCCCGGACGCACAGCACGGGGGCGTCCAGCGCGTAGGCGGTCCAGGCGGCGCGCGGGTCGCGGCCGGGCGCGGGGGCGAGGGTGCGGCCGTTGTCGATCGCCGCCCACACGGCCTGCCGGGTCGACCGCCAGCCGGTGCGCCGCCCCCGGTGCAGCGGAGAGTTGGCGAACGCGGCGACCAGAACGGCGCCCAGCAGGTGCGCCAGCAGCCAGCGGCGGGCGTACCCGAGCGGGCCGGGCTCCTCCGTGCCCGCGTCCACGCAGACCTGCACGGACGCCGAGCTGCACATCATGGCCCGCCCGGCCGGTCCGGAGCGGTCGAAGTACGCCTCCATCGCCCGGTAGCGCGGCAGGTCCAGCAGGCGCCGGGGCGGTCGGTACGGATCGAGTCCGTGACCGACGAGGGCGAGGCCGTGCTCGCCCAGCCGCGCGCGCACGGCGGCCAGGTCCGTGCGGAGGGACCGGAGACAGGTGGTGAGGGAGTCCGCGGGCAGCGAGCTGAGCTCGATCTGGCCGCCGGGCTCGACGGTGAGCGCGGAGCGCAGCGGCGTGGCGCGGAGAGCGGCGTAGGCGGTCTCGAACCGGGCCGGGTCGAGGGCGGTGCGGTCCAGCGGTGGGCGGTCGCCCTGCCGGTCGGGGGGCGTGCGGCCGGGGGGCGTGCGATCGGGAGGCGTGCGATCGGGCGGGCGGTCGACCGGCTCGCGTGCGGGGGTCGTGGCGGCGCGCGGGTGCGGGCGTCGGGAGCCGGTGCGCCCCGGCGGAGGGGCGTGCACGTCGTGCACCAGCCATTCGAGCTCGACGCCGAGACGGCGGGGCGGGCCGGTCTTGAAGCAGATGCCCCGGATGTGGGCCGCGGCCTCGGACTCGGTGAGCGGGTCTCCACTCGGGACGGGATGCGCACGGGCCACGGGGGCTCCCCTCGCAGGTGAACGGTTCGCGGTGGCGTACGGCGTTCGTGGTGCGGGTCGCGGACGGTCACCGGCCGGCGCCCGTCCTCGGTCATCGTATGGCGGTTCCCCCTCGCCCGCGACGGCACACTTCCCGCCGCGCGGGACCGCCGATTCCGGCCCCTCCCGTCCGCCCGCCGTGTCCGCCCGCGCGTCCGGCGGGCCGGGTCGGGCGGCGCGTTCCGCGGTGTGCGCCCGGCTGGGCACGTCGGCCGGGAACCGGTGCTCCGCGTCGGTGCCGGGCGGGAATCTCGCGCGGGAGCGGGGAAGGGGCGGCATCCGCCCTTACATGACAGCGCTCAGTCGTGGGGCACGGGACTCTCCGGGACGGCCCCCACAGCCGCGGAGGGTCAGCTCCGGGTGGCGGCCAGGCGGGTGACGGCCTCGGAGAGGATCTCCGGAGTCGTCCCGAAGTTGAGGCGGACGTGTCCGGCGCCCGGGGTGCCGAAGACGTGGCCCGGCACGACGGCGACCCGGCCCCGTTCCCGGAACGCCGCGGCTGGATCGTCGCCGAGGCCCAGTGCCGCGCAGTCCAGCCAGGCCAGGAACGTGCCCTCCGGCTCCCGCCACCGCACGTCCGGCAGCCGCTCGGCCAGCAGGTCCGCGAGCAGGGCGCGGTTCGCCGCCAGCCCGTCGAGCAGGGAGTCCAGCCAGGCTCCGCCGTCCCGCAGCGCGGCCACGTGCGCGAGCACGCCGAAGTGCGAGGCGCCGTTCTCCACCTCGGCGGGCATCCGGGCCAGGTCGTCGGCCGCCGCCTCGCGGGCCACCGCGACGGCGGCCTTGAGACCGGCCAGGTTCCACGCCTTGGAGGCCGAGTACAGCGCGAAGCCGCGTTCCGCGCCCGGCACGGTCAGATAGGGGGTGAACGTCGCGCCCGCCGGGACCAGCGGGGCGTGGATCTCGTCCGCGATCACCCGCACGCCGTGCGTCTCGGCGAGCCGCGCCACGGCGGCCAGCTCGTCCGCCGTGTGCACCGTGCCGGTCGGGTTGTGCGGGCTGGACAGGAGGTACGCGGCGCGGCCCCCGCCCGTGACGGCGGTGCGGAACGCCGCGTCCAGCACGTCGAGATCCAGTCGCCCGTCCGCGCCCAGCGGGGCCTCGACCAGCCGGCGCCCGAGCCGGGCCACGGTCTGGAAGAACGGCGTGTACACCGGCGGACTCAGCACCACCGCATCGCCCGGACGGGTGACCAGCCGCAGCAGCTCGGCCGCGCCCTGCATCACGTCCGGCACCAGCCGGACCCGGTCGGCCGGTACGCGCCATCCCCACCGCTTCGCGGCGAAGCCGTCCAGCGCCGCCGCGTAGGGGCCCGGCCCCTCCGCGTACCCGGTGTCGCCCAGGTCCACGGCCTCGCGCAGCGCCCGCGCGATCGGCTCGGCGAGCGGCACGTCCATCTCGGCCACCCACAGGGGCAGCACGTCCGCGGGATGGGTGCGCCACTTCGTGCTCGTGCGGCGGCGCAGCTCCGTCAGGGAGCACTGCACCAGCGGGTCGGTCCGTATCGCGTCGGTGTCCGTCACGGGCCTCACGGTAAATCGGTTGGCCGTGTGGGGACAGACGGCCAGAATCGGCCGGATGGGACACGTCGAGGCCGCACATGTGGAGTACTTCCTTCCGGACGGGAGGATGCTGCTCGCCGACGCCTCGTTCCGCGTCGGTGAGGGCGCGTCGGTCGCGCTGGTCGGGGCGAACGGCGCCGGCAAGACGACCCTGCTGCGCCTGATCTCCGGCGAGCTCACCCCGCACGGCGGCACGGTCACCGTCTCCGGCGGACTCGGCGTGATGCCGCAGTTCGTCGGGTCGGTCAGGGACGACCGGACCGTGCGCGACCTGCTGGTCTCCGTCTCCCCGCCCCGCATCCGCACCGCCGCCCGCGCCGTGGACGAGGCGGAGCACGCGATCATGACCGTGGACGACGAGGCCGCGCAGATGGCGTACGCGCAGGCGCTCGCCGACTGGGCCGAGGCGCAGGGCTACGAGGCCGAGACGCTGTGGGACGTGTGCACCACCGCCGCCCTGGGCGTGCCGTACGAGAAGGCGCAGTGGCGCAAGGTGACCACGCTCTCCGGCGGTGAGCAGAAGCGCCTCGTCCTGGAGCTGCTGCTGCGCGGTACCGAGGAGGTGCTGCTGCTCGACGAGCCGGACAACTACCTCGACGTCCCCGGCAAGCGCTGGCTGGAGGAGCAGCTCCGCGAGACCCGCAAGACGGTGCTCTTCGTCTCCCACGACCGGGAGCTGCTGGCCCGCGCCGCGGACAAGATCGTCAGCGTGGAGCCCAGCCCGGCCGGCAGTGACGTGTGGGTGCACGGCGGCGGCTTCGGCACGTACCACGCGGCGCGGCGCGAGCGGTTCGCCCGCTTCGAGGAGCTGCGCCGCCGCTGGGACGAGCAGCACGCCCAGCTCAAGCGGCTCGTGAACATGTACAAGCAGAAGGCGGCCTTCAACTCCGACATGGCCTCCCGTCTCCAGGCCGCCCGCACCCGGCTGCGGAAGTTCGAGGAGGCCGGACCGCCGCAGGAGCCCCCGCGCGAGCAGGACATCCGGATGCGGCTGCGCGGCGGCCGCACCGGCGTACGCGCGGTCACCTGTGAGCAGCTGGAGCTGACCGGGCTGATGCAGCCGTTCGACCTGGAGGTCTTCTACGGCGAGCGGGTCGCCGTGCTCGGGTCGAACGGTTCCGGCAAGTCGCACTTCCTGCGGCTGCTCGCCGGGGACCCCGAGCACCCGGTCTCCCACACGGGGCGCTGGCGGCTGGGCGCCCGGGTCGTCCCGGGGCACTTCGCGCAGACCCACGCGCATCCGGAGCTTCAGGGGCGCCGGCTGCGGGACATCCTGTGGGAGGAGCACGCCCGCGACCGGGGCACGGCGATGAACGCGCTGCGCCGGTACGAGCTGACGGCGCAGGCCGAGCAGCCCTTCGACAAGCTGTCCGGCGGGCAGCAGGCCCGCTTCCAGATCCTGCTGCTGGAGCTGGCGGGCACGACGGCGCTGCTGCTGGACGAGCCGACCGACAACCTGGACCTGGAGAGCGCGGAGGCCCTGCAGGAAGGGCTGGAGCGCTACGAGGGAACGGTGCTGGCCGTCACGCACGACCGCTGGTTCGCCCGCTCCTTCGACCGCTTCCTGGTCTTCGGCTCCGACGGCCGCCTGCGGGAGGCGCCGGAGCCCGTCTGGGACGAGGCCCGCGTCGCGCGGGCGCGGTAGGCCCGCGCCGTGAGCGCCGACGGGCGGCGTCGCAGCCCCTTCCGCACGCCGCCCGCAGGCCGCCGCACGGCGAGGAGGACCTGCCGTCCGGCCGCCCCGGCGGAAGCCCGGTGAGCGGGGGCGGAGGGCGTGTGACGGGAGGCGCGGGCGACCGGGCGACGGCACCCGCCGTGGGCGGCTGCGCGGCGTACGCCGTCACCGTGTTTTGACCGCCGTTCGGCGGCCCGGTATTCTGCCAGTTCGTTGTGTGTATTGGCTTGCTCATTCTCACGTGAGGGGCTCTTACACCGGCCACACCCGCCGGTCACCGGCGACCGCACTCCCGGACTGCGTCAACCGCGTGCGGTCAGCGCTGTCGTGACCTGCACAGGTGGCCCTGTCAGGACCCGTCCCCACGGCCTAGCGGCCGGGGGAGACCACAGTTCACTGAAGAAGCGAAGGCCAATACCGTGCGTACGTACAGCCCCAAGCCCGGCGACGTTCAGCGCCAGTGGCACGTCATCGACGCCCGCGACGTCGTCCTGGGCCGGCTCGCCACTCAGGCCGCCACCCTTCTGCGGGGTAAGCACAAGCCGGTTTACGCGCCCCACGTCGACACTGGTGACTTCGTCATCGTCATCAACGCCGACAAGGTGCACCTGTCCGGCAACAAGCGGACCCAGAAGATGGCCTACCGCCACTCCGGCTACCCGGGCGGTCTGCGGTCCGTCCGCTACGACGAGCTGCTGGAGAAGAACCCCGAGAAGGCCGTCGAGAAGGCCGTCAAGGGCATGCTCCCGAAGAACACCCTGGGCCGCCAGATGCTCTCGAAGCTGAAGGTCTACGCGGGTGACCAGCACCCGCACGCGGCCCAGCAGCCCGTTCCGTTCGAGATCAGCCAGGTCGCGCAGTAAGTCCGGCCACCCCTTACGACGAAGAGAATCTGAGGAGAATCGTGGCCGAGACCACCCCTGAGGCCCCTGTCGAGGACGTGCAGGAGTACACCACCGAGACCCCCGAGGCCCCGGCGGAGTACACCTCCGAGTCCCTGGCGTCCAGCTTCGGCGAGCCGCAGCCGGCCGCCGGCACCGGCCGCCGCAAGAACGCCATCGCCCGCGTCCGGATCATCCCGGGCAGCGGCAAGTGGAAGATCAACGGTCGCACCCTCGAGGGCTACTTCCCCAACAAGGTGCACCAGCAGGAAGTCAACGAGCCCTTCAAGGTGCTCGAGCTCGACGACCGCTACGACGTCGTGGCCCGCATCGCGGGCGGCGGCATCTCCGGTCAGGCCGGTGCGCTGCGCCTCGGCGTGGCCCGTGCCCTCAACGAGGCGGACGTGGACAACAACCGCGGCCCGCTCAAGAAGGCCGGCTTCCTGACCCGTGACGCCCGCGCCGTCGAGCGCAAGAAGGCCGGTCTGAAGAAGGCCCGCAAGGGCACGCAGTACAGCAAGCGCTGACGCCCGCGCTGGCTGGAGCCGCCCTGCAGACGCCCCGTCGGCACCTCGGTGCCGACGGGGCGTCCGTCGTACGGGCGAACGGCCGGGGCGCGCGACGGAGGCGACGGGGCGGACATCGGACATCGGTGGCGGAGCGGCGAGGCTCCGGCACCGCGAACGCGGAGGAACACACGTGGGACGACTCTTCGGTACGGACGGGGTGCGCGGCGTCGCCAACGAGGACCTGACGGCCGAGATGGCACTCGGCCTGTCGGTCGCGGCGGCGCACGTGCTCGCCGAGGCGGGGACGTTCGAGGGGCACCGCCCGGTGGCGGTGGTCGGACGGGACCCGCGTGCGTCCGGGGAGTTCCTGGAGGCCGCCGTGGTGGCCGGGCTGGCCAGCGCCGGCGTCGACGTGCTGCGGGTCGGCGTGCTGCCGACGCCCGCGGTCGCCTACCTCACCGGTTCGCTCGGCGCGGACCTCGGCGTGATGCTCTCCGCCAGCCACAACCCGATGCCGGACAACGGCGTCAAGTTCTTCGCGCGCGGCGGTCACAAGCTCGCGGACGAGCTCGAGGACCGCATCGAGTCCCGCTACCGCGAGCACGCTTCCGGCGAGCCGTGGGACCGCCCCACCGGGGCCGGCGTGGGCCGCGTCCGGGACTACGACGAGGGCTTCGACAACTACGTCGCCCACCTCGTCGGCGTGCTCCCCAACCGCCTCGACGGCCTCAAGGTCGTCATCGACGGCGCGCACGGCGCGGCCGCCCGCGTCTCGCCCGAGGCGTTCGCCCGGGCCGGGGCGGAGGTCGTCGTCACGCTCGGCACCGAGCCCGACGGCCTCAACATCAACGACGAGTGCGGCTCCACGCACCTGGACGGCCTGCGCGCCGCCGTCGCCGCGCACGGCGCGGACCTGGGCGTCGCGCACGACGGCGACGCCGACCGCTGCCTGGCCGTCGACGCCGACGGCAACGAGATCGACGGCGACCAGATCCTCGCCGTCCTCGGCCTCGCCATGAAGGAGGCCGGCACTCTCCGCGGCGGGACCGTGGTCGCGACCGTCATGTCCAACCTCGGCTTCAAGCTGGCGATGAAGCGGGAGGGCGTCGAACTCGTCCAGACCGCCGTCGGTGACCGCTACGTGCTGGAGGAGATGAAGCGGAACGGCTTCTCGCTGGGTGGCGAGCAGTCCGGCCACGTCATCGTCCTGGACCACGCCACCACCGGCGACGGCACGCTGACCGGCCTGCTGCTGGCCGCCCGCGTCGCGGCCACCGGCCGTACGCTGACCGACCTCGCGTCCGTCATGGAACGGCTTCCGCAGGTGCTGGTCAACGTGCGGGACGTGGACAAGTCCCGCGTCGGCACGTCGGCCGAGCTCGCGACGGCCGTCCAGGAGGCCGAGCGCGAGCTGGGCGAGACGGGGCGCGTGCTGCTGCGGTCCTCCGGCACGGAGCCGCTGGTGCGCGTCATGGTCGAGGCTCCCGAGCTGGATGTCGCCCGCGACGTCGCCGACCGTCTCGCCGACGCCGTCAAGCGCTCCCTCGGCTGACGTGTCCGGCTGACGTCTCCGCCTGGCGCCGGGTCACGCCCCCACGCGCGGAGCACGGCGCATCGACCCTCCGGCACCCCCTTCCCGCTCAGCGGGAAGGGGGTGCCGGTCGTCCTACGGCCCTGTGCCGTCCAAGCCCGGCGAGGCGGGCCCGTCGCGGAGGGGGTGTGCGCTTCTGCCCGTAGCCGGCGGCCTGGCGCGCCCGCGACGGCGGCGCTTCGCCCGCGGCGCCCGCCTGGGGCGGGACCGGTCCCCGTTCGGTCGCCCTGCCGCGGGGGCGTGACCGGCCCACGAGGTCATCGGCGCCGCCCGGTTCGCCGCACTGCACCCGGCCTCCCACGCCGTGCCCGGCGGGCTGGACCCGACTCGTCGCCCGGGCCCGCCGGGGCAGCGGCCGTCGCGGGGTGCGCGCAGCCGCGGCGGCAGGGGCGTGACCCGGCGCGGGGGAGCGGTCGGCGTACCTTCTCCCGCCGCCACGCTCGGCCCCTGCGCGGGGCCCGGCGGAACGAGGCGCGCGCTCGGCCCCTCGTGCGTGCCGCCGGACTCTGCCGGGGGCGTGGGTCGGCCGGACCCCGGAGGGGCGAGCGCAAAGGTCGGGCAAATCCGTCTTCGATGAGAAATGTCAGTGGCAGGAGTCACAGTTGTGGAGAGTGGGTGCCACCCGGGCGCCCACGGACCACAAGGGACCACGCCATGAGTTACGCGATCCAGGCCGAGGGCCTGGCCAAGCGGTTCAAGGAGACGGAGGCGCTCGCCGGTGTGGACCTGGCGGCCCGCACCGGGACGGTGCTCGGCCTGCTGGGCCCCAACGGCGCCGGAAAGACGACCGCCGTCCGCATCTTCGCGACACTGCTCCGCCCCGACGCCGGCCGGGCCACGGTCGCCGGTCACGACGTGGTGCGCGAGGCCGGCCTCGTCCGCTCGCTCGTCGGCCTCACCGGCCAGTACGCCGCCGTCGACGAGAACCTCACGGGCACGGAGAACCTGCTCCTCATCGGCCGCCTCCTCGGCATATCGCGGCGTGAGGCGAAGGGGCGGGCCGCCGAGCTCCTGGAGCGGTTCCAGCTGAGCGACGCGGCCGGCCGCGCCGTGAAGACGTTCTCCGGCGGCATGCGCAGGCGCCTCGACCTGGCGGCCAGCCTCGTCGGCAGGCCGCGGATCCTCTTCCTCGACGAGCCGACCACCGGCCTCGACCCGCACAGTCGCGGAGAGCTGTGGGACATGCTGCGCGGCCTGGTGGCCGAGGGCGTCACCGCGCTGCTCACCACCCAGTACCTGGAGGAGGCCGACCGGCTCGCCGACGAGATCGTGGTCATCGACAAGGGCCGCGTCATCGCCGACGGCACGCCCGACGAGCTGAAGTCGGCCGTCGGCGGGCAGGTGCTCCAGCTGCGTCCGGTGCAGGCCTCCGACCTGGCCACCGCCGCCGCCCTGGTCGCCGAGGCGGCCGGTCCGCAGACCCAGATCGAGGGCGAGGTCATCACCGCGCCGGTGATGGATCCGGAGCTGATGCCGGCCGTGGTGCGCCGGCTGGACCAGGAGGGGATCGCCGTCGGAGAGCTGGCGCTGCGCCGCTCCTCCCTGGACGAGGTGTTCCTGGCGCTCACCGGCCACCGTGCCGAGCCGGAGTCGCCCGAGGACGAGGAAGCCGCCGCCGAGGAGTCCCTCGCCGAGCCCGTGGAGAGTGCGTCATGACCGCTGCGACGATCACCGCGCCGCTGACCAAGACCGGCCGGGTGCGTCCGGTGGCCGCGGTGCGGCAGACCGGCACCATGGCCTGGCGGAGCCTGGTCTCGGTGAAGCACAACCCGCTCGAACTGGTCGACTACAGCATCACGCCGATCATGTTCGTGTTCCTGTTCACCTACGTGTTCGGCGGCCAGATGGCCGGTTCGCCGGAGGAGTACCTCCAGTACGCGCTGCCCGGCATCATCGTGCAGAACACCCTGTTCATGTCGATGTACACGGCCATGTCCCTGAACAGCGACCTCACCAAGGGCGTCTTCGACCGGCTGCGCAGCCTGCCCATCGCGCGGTCCGCGCCGCTGTTCGGGCGGATCACCGCCGACCTGGCGAAGCAGCTGTGGGCGATGGTGCTGATGATCGGGCTCGGCGCGGCGCTCGGCTTCCGGATCACCACCGGCGTGGGCGGCTTCCTCGGCGCGGCGCTGTTGCTGATGGTGTTCGCGGCCGCGGTGTCCTGGAGCGCGGTGCTGATCGGGATGCTCGCGGGCGACCCGGAGAAGGTGCAGGTCTTCGCGTTCACGCTGATCTTCCCGATCACCTTCACCTCCAGCGCGTTCGTGCGGGTGGAGACCATGCCGGGCTGGCTCCAGGCCTGGGTGGACATCAACCCGGTGACGCATCTCTCCGACGCGTTCCGCGGGCTGCTGGTCGGCGGCGAGGTCGGCCAGCCGGTGCTGTGGTCGCTGGTGTGGGCGGCGGCGATCGCCGCGGTCTTCATCCCCCTCGCCATGCGCGCCTACCGTTCGCAGGCGTGACGCGCCGACCGCGTGACGCTTCCCTCATTCACGCACGGGCGTGGGGAAAGGGTGTACGCACGCGCGGACTTCCACTACGTTTCCCTCACTCGCGACGCTCCCGGGGGGAGACATGCTCCACGTGCCCATCCCGCGCATGCGGCTGCGCCGCGGCCGTACGGACGTCGCCGGTCCGCCGCCCGGCCCGTACGGCCCCAGCGCGGTCTACGACGAGATCGCCGCCGAACTCCCCGACGAGGACCTGTCGGAGGACCTCGCCGACACCCTCGACCTCTACCGCAGCGGCAGCAAGCCGCGCTGCGAGGAGGCCGAGTACCGGGACCTCATACAGGACGCCGTCGACCGGATGTCGCGCGAGGGGTGACCGGCGGGCGGTCCGCCGCAACGTAGGCTGCTGCGCATGTGCGGAATCGTCGGTTACGTGGGAGGGCAGTCCGCCCTCGATGTGGTCATCGCCGGCCTGCGCCGGCTGGAGTACCGGGGCTACGACTCGGCCGGTGTGGCGGTGCTCGCCGACGGCGGGCTGGCCGCGGCGAAGAAGGCGGGCAAGCTCGCCAACCTGGAGAAGGAGCTGAGCGACCGGCCGCTGCCGAGCGGCCCGGCGGGCGTCGGCCATACGCGCTGGGCCACCCACGGCGGCCCCACCGACGCCAACGCGCATCCGCACCTGGACAACGCCGGGCGCGTCGCCGTCGTGCACAACGGCATCATCGAGAACTTCGCCCAGCTCCGGGAGGAGCTGGCCGAGCGCGGCCACGAGCTGCTGTCCGAGACCGACACCGAGGTCGTCTCGCACCTGCTCGCCGAGTGCTTCTCCGCCAGCGGTGACCTCGCCGAAGCCATGCGGCAGGTGTGCCGTCGTCTGGAGGGGGCGTTCACGCTCGTCGCCGTCTCCGCCGACGACCCGGACGTCGTGGTCGGCGCCCGGCGCAACTCGCCGCTGGTCGTCGGCGTCGGCGACGGCGAGAACTTCCTCGCCTCCGACGTCGCCGCGTTCATCGCCCACACCCGCGAAGCCATCGAGCTGGGGCAGGACCAGGTCGTGGAGCTGCGCCGGGAGGGTGTGACGGTCACCGACTTCGACGGCGCCACCGCGGACGTGCGCCGCTACCACGTCGACTGGGACGCCTCCGCCGCCGAGAAGGGCGGCTACGACTACTTCATGCTGAAGGAGATCGCCGAGCAGCCCAAGGCGGTCGCCGACACCCTGCTCGGCCGCATCGACGCAGCCGGCGAGCTGCGGCTGGACGAGGTGCGCATCCCGGACTCGGTGCTGCGTGAGATCGAGAAGGTCGTCATCGTCGCCTGCGGGACCGCGTTCCACGCCGGAATGATCGCCAAGTACGCGATCGAGCACTGGACGCGCATCCCCTGTGAGACCGAGCTGGCCAGCGAGTTCCGCTACCGCGACCCGATCATGGACTCGCGGACGCTGGTGATCGCCATCAGTCAGTCCGGCGAGACCATGGACACCCTGATGGCCCTGCGGCACGCCCGCGAGCAGGGCGCGAAGGTCCTCGCCATCTGCAACACCAACGGCTCGACGATCCCGCGCGAGTCCGACGCCGTGCTGTACACGCACGCCGGCCCCGAGGTCGCGGTCGCCTCCACGAAGGCCTTCCTCACCCAGCTCGTCGCCTGCTACCTGGTGGCCCTCTACCTGGGCCAGGTGCGCGGCACCAAGTGGGGCGACGAGGTCCTCGCCGTCATCAAGGAACTCTCCGCCATGGGCACCCATGTCGAGGAGGTCCTCACCACCATGGAGCCCGTGCGGGAGCTGGCGCGCGGCCTGGCCGACAAGAACACCGTGCTGTTCCTCGGCCGTCACGTCGGCTACCCCGTCGCCATGGAGGGCGCGCTCAAGCTCAAGGAGCTCGCCTACATGCATGCCGAGGGATTCGCCGCCGGCGAGCTGAAGCACGGGCCGATCGCCCTGATCGAGGAGGACCTGCCGGTCGTCGTGGTGGTCCCGTCTCCGCGCGGCCGTTCCGTCCTGCACGACAAGATCGTGTCCAACATCCAGGAGATCCGCGCCCGCGGCGCCCGCACGATCGTCATCGCCGAGGAGGGCGACGCGACGGTCCGCCCGTACGCAGACCACCTCATCGAGATCCCGCAGACGCCGACCCTGCTCCAGCCGCTGGTCGCCACCGTGCCGCTGCAGGTCTTCGCCTGCGAACTGGCCACCGCCCGCGGTAACGAGGTGGACCAGCCGCGCAACCTGGCGAAGTCCGTGACGGTGGAGTGACGGTCGGCGGGCAGGCATGATCATCGGGGTGGGCATCGACGTCGCGGAGATCGACCGGTTCGCGGCCGCGCTCGAACGCACACCGCAGCTCGCGGACCGGCTCTTCGTCGACGCCGAACGGACGCTGCCGGACGGCGACCCGCGCGGCGTCGCCTCGCTGGCCGCGCGCTTCGCGGCCAAGGAGGCCCTGGCCAAGGCCCTCGGCGCACCGCGGGGCCTGCGCTGGACGGACGCGGAGGTCGTCGTCGCCGCTTCCGGGCAGCCCTCCCTCGTGGTCCGCGGCACCGTCGCCGCCCGCGCCGTCGAACTCGGCGTCCGGCACTGGCACGTGTCCCTCAGCCACGATGCGGGCGTCGCCTCCGCCGTCGTCGTCGCCGAGGGCTGAGCCGGTCCCCCGCACGCGCCGGCTGGGCCGGGCGGGGTGGCATCGAGGGTGCGTGCCGACGCGTCCCAGCGGTCACACTGGGACGCATGAGGACTGCGTACGGCGTGGAGAGTGTGCGGGCGGCCGAGCGGGAGTTGATGGCTCAGCTGCCGGAGGGCGCGCTGATGCGGCGCGCGGCGGCCGGACTGGCGGCGGCCTGCGCGGGCCTGCTGCACCGGACCTACGGTGCGCGCGTAGTGCTGCTCGTCGGCAGCGGCGACAACGGCGGCGACGCGTTGTACGCCGGCGCGCGGCTGGCGCGGCGCGGCGCCGGGGTGACGGCCGTACTCCTCGCACCGGACCGGGCGCACCCCGGCGGACTCGCCGCCTTCCGCGCCGCGGGCGGCCGTACGACGGGCCCGGACGCGGCCGGAACGGCCGTCGCGCGAGCCGACCTGGTCGTGGACGGCATCGTGGGCATCGGCGGCACGGGCGGCCTCCGCCCCGACGCGGAGGCGCTGGTGCGGCGCGTCGAGGAGGCCGGGGTGCCGGTGGTGGCGGTGGACCTGCCCAGCGGGGTGGACGCCGGCAGCGGGGAGGCGCGCGGCGCGGCCGTACGGGCGGCTGCCACCGTGACGTTCGGCGCGTACAAGCCGGGCCTGCTGGTCGACCCGGCCGCCGGGCACGCGGGCGCGCTGCGGCTGGTGGACATCGGCCTCGGCCCGCACCTGCCGGAACGTCCCGAACTGGAGGCGCTCCAGCACCCCGATGTCGCCGCGTTGCTGCCGCGGCCGTCCGCGGAGAGCGACAAGTACCGGCGTGGCGTCGTCGGCCTGGTCGCGGGCTCCGCCCGCTACCCGGGGGCGGCGGTGCTGGCCGTCGCGGGCGCCCTGCACGGCGGCGCCGGCGCGGTGCGGTACGTCGGTCCGGCCGCCGACGACGTGGTGCGGCGGTTCCCGGAGACGCTGGTGTCGGACGCGGCGCCCTCCAAGGCGGGCCGGGTGCAGGCGTGGGTGATCGGGCCGGGGCTCGGTGACGGCTCGGGACCGCGCGGCGCACTGGAGGACGTGCTGGAGTCGGACGTCCCGGTCCTCGTGGACGCGGACGGGCTGCGGCTGCTCGACCCCGCCGCGGTGCGGCGCCGCGAGGCCCCCACCCTGCTCACCCCGCACGCCGGCGAGGCGGCCGCCCTGCTGGGCGCGACCCGCGAGGACGTCGAGGCCGGACGGCTGAGGGCCGTGCGCGAACTGGCGTCCCGGTTCGGCGTGACGGCCCTGCTGAAGGGCTCGACGACCCTGGTCGCCACACCGGACGGCGCCGACCCGGTGCGCGTCAACCCCACCGGCACGCCGCGACTCGCCACGGCGGGGACGGGCGACGTGCTCTCCGGTCTGATCGGCTCGCTGCTGGCGGCGGGCCTCGCTCCGCGTGACGCCGCGGCCTGCGGCGCCTATCTCCACGGACTCGCCGGCCGCCTCGCCCCCACCCCGCCGTCCGCCGGCGACGTCGCCGCCGCCCTCCCCCGAGCCTGGTCCGACGTCGCCTGACCCGCCCCGTGCCGCCCGCCGCGGTTGCTCCCGGCGGGGGAAAGGCGGGCCGCAGCGGGGTGAACGCGGGGAACTCCGCGCACGGCGGACGCGGGGTGCGGGAGGGGTGGGGCGTGCACTCGACGAACCCACGCAAGCGCCCACGTCTCCGCGCGGCCCTGCTGGCCGCCCTGACCGCCCTGCCCCTTGTCCTCGCCGGCGGCGCCGCGACCGCCGCACCCGGCGACGGCCCGATGCCCCGCGGCCATGTGCCCGAGGCCGACCTCGTTCCCGGTTACCCCCTGCCGGAGAAGCAGCCGTACCAGCGGGGCACACCCGACCAGGGCTCCTTCCCGCCGAGCACCGCCGAGGACGGCCCGGCCGGCTCGACCGCCCCGGAGGGCTCCACGCGGGCCCGCCCCACGCCCCGCACGCCGGGCGCCGAGTACGCCGTGCGGAGTTCGCTGATCGAGTACGTGCCGCCGGGCGAGCAGATCCGCGCGGACGAGCCGAAGCCGAAGCTGCCGCCGTGCACCGCGTCGACCGGCCCGTACCAGCTCTTCGTGGAGCGCTACCTGGGGCTGGAGGAGGACGGCGTGCAGTCGAAGGCCGACTGCAGGGCGATCCAGGAGTGGCAGACGAAGGTCGGCATCTACCCCAACAGCGGCTTCGCGGGGCCGGTGACCTGGAAGGTGATGACGCTCCGCTGGGCGCGCGCCCACCCCGAGAAGCTGCGCGGCTGTCCGCGCCGCGAAGGCGTCGTGGCCTGCCTGGACCTGAGCCGTCAGATCATGTGGGTGCGGGACGGGGACCGGATGGTCTACGACCCGGTCCCGATCCGCAGCGGCAAGCCGGGCTACGAGACCCGCACCGGCTGGCACGACGTCTACCTGCGGGTGCGCCACGAGCACTCGACGCTGTACGACTCCCCGATGCCGTTCAGCCAGTACTTCGACGGCGGGCAGGCGCTGCACGGCGTGTACGACGACCTCTACACCGGCCCCGGCTCGCACGGCTGCGTCAACCTCCGCTACGAGGACGCGGAGCGGCTGTGGCAGGTGCTGGGCAAGGGCGACCGGGTCTACGTGTGGGGTGCCAAGCCCGAGCGCTGACGTCGCCGGGAGCCGTCGGGTGCGGCTCCTGAGAGACTGGGCGCGTGAACGACACGGACCTCTCGCCGCTCCCGGCACCGTCCCCGCCGCCGGCGGGCACCAGGCGCGCCCGCGCCGAGATCGACCTCGGCGCGGTGCGCGCCAACGTGCGTGCGCTGCGCGGGTATGCGGCGGGCGGCGCCGGCCTGATGGCCGTGCTGAAGTCCGACGGGTACGGGCACGGCGCCGTGCCGTGTGCCCGGGCCGCACGGCAGGCGGGCGCGTCCTGGCTGGGCACGGCCACCCCCGAGGAGGCGCTTGCGCTGCGTGCGGCGGGTGACACCGGGCGCATCCTGTGCTGGCTGTGGACGCCGGGCGGCCCGTGGCGGGAGGCGATCGAGGCCGACCTTGACGTGTCGGCGAGCGGCCGCTGGGCGCTGGAGGAGGTCCGCGCCGCCGCCCGCGCCTCCGGCGTCACGGCGCGCGTGCAGCTCAAGGCCGACACCGGGCTGGGCCGCAACGGCTGCCAGCCCGCCGACTGGCCGGACCTGGTGTCCGCCGCCCGTGCCGCCGAGGTCGAGGGCACGGTGCGGGTCACCGGCCTCTGGTCGCACTTCGCCTGCGCCGACGAGCCCGGCCACCCCTCCATCGCCCTGCAACTCGCCGCCTTCCGGGAGGCGCTGGCGACCGCCGCCCGGGCCGGGCTGGACCCGGAGGTGCGCCACCTGGCCAATTCGCCGGCCACGCTGACGCTGCCCGCGTCGCACTTCGACCTCGTACGGTCCGGGGTCTCGGTGTACGGCCTGTCGCCGTCGCCGGAGGTGGGCGTCGCCGCGGACCTCGGGCTGCGCCCGGCGATGACGTTCAGCGCGTCGCTGGCGAACGTCAAGCGGGTGCCGGGCGGGCACGGCGTCTCGTACGGGCACACGTACACCACTCCTGGCGCCACGACGCTCGCGCTGGTCCCCACCGGCTATGCCGACGGCGTGCCCCGGCACGCCTCGGGCACCGGGCCGGTGCTGGTCGCCGGGAAGCTGCGGACGGTGGCCGGGCGGGTGGCCATGGACCAGTTCGTCGTCGACCTCGGCGGGGACAGCGCGCAGGTGGGGGACGAGGCGGTGCTCTTCGGGCCCGGCGACCGTGGCGAGCCGACCGCCGAGGACTGGGCCCGTGCGGTGGGCACCATCGGGTACGAGATCGTCACCCGCATCGGCACCCGCGTGCCCCGCGTGCACGTGCACGCCCAGGCGCCGGAGGCCGCCGAGCCGGGCGCGACCGAGCCGGTCGGGGGCTGAGGGCGATGGCCGAGGGGGCGGGGGGCGCCGTCGTGCGCCCGGCGGGCTGGGCGCGCCGGGCCGGCATCGCGGGCGCGGTGGTCGGCGTGGTCGCCGCCGGGTTCGCGGCGGAGCGGCTGACGGTCAACCGGGCCGTACGCCGCCGCGCGCGGCTCGCCCTGGACGCCTCCGGCCCGTACGGCACGCTGCGGGGCGCCCCCGGCACGGCGTGGACGGACGACGGCGTGGAGCTCCACTACGAGACCGACGAGCCGGACTCGCCGGTCCCGGGCGCCCCCACGGTGGTCTTCACCCACGGCTACTGCCTGGACCAGGACTCCTGGCACTTCCAGCGCGCCGCGCTCCGCGCCGCCGGCACGCACCGGTGCGTCTACTGGGACCAGCGCGGCCACGGCCGGTCCGGCCGCGGCGCGGAAGGACGCCCGGTGAGCATCGACCGGCTCGGCCACGACCTGCGGGCCGTCCTGGACGCGGCCGTTCCGGACGGGCCGGTGGTGCTGGTCGGCCACTCCATGGGCGGCATGTCGGTCATGGCGCTGGCCGAGCACCACGCGGAGTACGTCGCCGCGCGGGTGGCCGGCGTGGCGTTGCTCAGCACCTCGGCGGGCGAACTGGGCGAGGTCACCTACGGGCTGCCGGCCGCCGGGGTGCGCGCCGCGCGGCGGCTGGCGCCGGGGATGCTGCGGGCGATGGCGGCGCAGAGCGCTCTGGTGGAACGCGGCCGGCAGGCGGCCTCCGACGCCTTCGCCTCCCTGGTGCGCCGCTACTCCTTCGGCAGTCCGGCGGACGCGGACCCGGCGGTGGCCCGGTTCGTGGAGCGGATGATCGAGTCGGTGCCGGTCGATGTGGTCGCCGAGTTCTATCCCGCCTTCGCCGCTCACGAGAAGACGACGGCGCTCGCGGCCTTCGGGCACGTCCCGGCGCTGGTGCTGGCGGGCGACCGCGACCAGCTCACGCCGTTCCCGCACAGCGAGCGCATCGCCGCCGCGCTGCCCGCCGGGACGACGGAGCTGGTGGCCGTGGAGGAGGCCGGGCACCTGGTTCCGCTGGAGCGGCCCGAGGTGGTCGACGCGCACCTCGCCGCGCTGCTGGCGCGTACCATCCGGACCCATGGAAGCACCGCAGCACAGCGCCCCCCGGCCGCACGCCGTCCGGGCCGCGCACACCGTCGAGATCGAGACCGCTGACCGGATGCGGGAGCTGGGCCGGCGGCTGGCGAAGCTGCTGCGGGCCGGCGATCTGGTGCTGCTGACCGGCGAGCTGGGGGCGGGCAAGACCACGCTGGCGCGCGGCCTCGGCGAGGGGCTGGGCGTACGCGGCGCGGTGACCTCGCCGACGTTCGTGATCGCGCGTGTCCACCCCTCGCTCTCCGACGGGCCGCCTCTGGTGCACGTGGACGCGTACCGGCTGGGCGGCGGCCTGGAGGAGATGGAGGACCTCGACCTCGACGTCTCGCTGCCGGAGTCTGTGGTGGTCGTGGAGTGGGGCGAGGGCAAGGTCGAGGAGCTGACCGACGACCGGCTGCACGTCGTCATCGCACGCGCGCTGGGCGCCGAGGCGGAGGGGGCGGACGCCGGGGCGGACGACGTGCGCCGGGTCGCCGTCACCGCGGTGGGCGGGCGCTGGTCGGGGGAGGACCTGACCCTCCTGGGCTGAACGGGCGACGTGCACCCGGTGAAGGTTTCCGACAACGCGTCGGGAAGAGGTTGCGCAGGTGGGCGCGCCCGTGGTCCCATGGAGGCCCAGAGCTGGTTAGGTCAGCCTAACTTCCGGAGGTGTCCATGTCGGCAGAGGAGCGGGTCCGCCCCCGTGCGTGGCACCAGTCGCCGTCCATGAGCGAGCTGCTCGCGTCGTGCGCGGCCGCCGACGCGGTCTCCCGGCCGCCGCGCACGCCCGACGCCCCTGCGGCGGAAGCCGAGCAGGAGGCGGGCACCGCGCGTCCCGCCGTGCCGCAGGTGCGTCGCGACGCGGCCTGAGCGTCGCCCGTACGGGTGGTTTCCACCTGTCCCCGCGCAGGTGCTCCCCGCGCCTGCGGTGCCCGCGCCGCCGCCCGCGCCCGCGCCGTCAGGGAACGACGACCACCGGGGTGCCCGGGGTGGCGAACCGCCACATGGCCTCGCCGTCCGCGGTGCGTTCCCGGATGCCGCCGGTCTTCTTCGCCGGGTCCAGCTCCGGACGGGAGCCGTCCGCCGCGGCGCTGAAGCCCACGACCGTCCCGTCCGCGTACCCGAAGATCACCACGTTCTCGATCGGCACGCCGTCGGTTCCGGTGACCTGCGCCGTGCGCGAGGTCACCTCGTACGCGTCCGGCTCCGGGTCCACCGTGCCCGGCCAGACCTCGTACGTGCGGGAGACCCGTTCGTTGGCGCCCACCAGCCACACGCGGTCGCGCCGCAGCGAGTAGACGACGCGCTCCCCGGTGCCGGAGTCGGCGGGCAGGGCGCGTTCGGACTCCTTGCGGTCCAGGGCGGACGCGCTGGGGGTGGGGGAGCCGTTCGCCCCGGTGCTCGGGCCGTTCGGGGTCGTGCGCCCGTCGTCCTGGGCCGCGGCCGCCTGGTAGGCGAGGAAGGACACCACGGCGAAGGCGAGCGCGGTGAGAACCGCGACGAAACTCCCCGCGCTGCGGCCGCTGTTGCCTGTCACCGGCTGCCACCCTCCGTCTGCCTGCGTTCGCGGCCCGACGTTAGCAGTGCGCGCGGGCGGCGCGCCCCCGGGCGTGGCCGAGCGCCCGGATCCCCCGGCGGGAGGGCTCCGTTCGGGCGCTGTTCCCGGCGCCGTTCGGGCCCGGTACGGCGGGACCCGCGCGCCGCGGAACCGGGCCCGCCGCCGCCCGTGCCACAGTGGCGCGTCCCGTTCCGGTCGTCACGGGAGGCGACGTGCCGACGCGCCGCCCGATCCCGGGACTCCCACGACCGCGGGAGTCCGTGTCGGGGCCGGTGGGGGCAGGTGAGGACCGGTCGGGGCCGGGACGAGGAGGCGCAGCGCATGGCAGCCGGGTCCGGCACCCCTTCACCGTCGCCCGGCCCCCGCCCGGGCCCCGGCGCCCCGACGGGCGCGGTCGACGACCCTCTCGCCCTGGTGCGCAGCCGCCGCTACGCGGTGCTGCTGGTGGCGTCGGCCCTGCTCGGAGTGCCGGTCTGTGCGGCGGCGTTCGGGTTCCTCGCGCTGACGGAGAGCCTCCAGCACGTGCTGTGGAAGGACCTGCCGGAAGCCCTGGGCCTGGCCGGTACCCCGCTGTGGTGGCCGCTGCCGCTGCTCGCGGTCGGCGGCCTGTGCGCGGGCCTGGCCATCCGCCACCTGCCGGGGAACGGCGGTCACGAGCCCTCCGCCGGCTTCGCGCCCGGTGCCCCGCCGCGTGCGGTCGAGCTGCCGGGCATCGTGCTGGCCGCGCTGGCGTCGCTCTCCTTCGGCGCGGTGCTCGGGCCGGAGGCGCCGCTGCTCGCACTGGGCGCCGGACTGGCCGCGAACGCCGTACGCCTGGCCCGCCGCGATCCGGCACCGCAGGCGGGCACCGTGCTCGGCGCGGCGGGGAGCTTCGCGGCCGTCAGCTCCCTGCTCGGCTCGCCGCTGCTGGGCGCGTTCCTGCTGATGGAGGCGTCCGGGCTGGCCGGGGCGATGCTGGGGCCGGTGCTGGTGCCCGGCCTGCTCGCGGCCGGAGTCGGCTCGCTGCTCTTCGTCGGCCTCGGGTCCTGGACCGGGCTCGGCACCTACGCGCTGGAACTGACCGACGTACCCCCGGCCCAGGACCCGACCGTTCCCGAGTTCGGCTACGCGGTGCTGACCGGTGTCGTCGCCGCCCTGGCCTGCGCGGTCGTCCGCAGGGTCGCCGTCCGGGTGCGCCGATGGGTCGAGCCCCGGCGGGTGACCGGCACGGTCTGCCTCGGCCTGGCCGTCGGCGCCGTCGCCGTCGGCTATGCGGCGGGTACGGACCGGGAGGCGAGCGAGGTGCTCTACTCCGGACAGTCCGCGCTCAGCCCGCTGCTGGCGGACGCCGCCGGCTACTCGGCGGCCACCCTGGCGCTGCTGCTGGTGTGCAAGACGGTCATGTACGCGCTGTGCCTCGCCGGTTTCCGGGGCGGCCCGGTGTTCCCCGCGATGTTCGTGGGCGCCGCCGGCGGGCTGCTCCTCGCCCACCTGCCCGGGCTGTCCCCACTGTCCGGCTTCGCCATCGGCATCGGCGCCATGGGAACCGCCATGCTCCGGCTGCCCCTGACCTCGGTCCTCCTGGCGACCCTGCTGCTCGGGAAGGCCGGGCTGACGGTGATGCCGCTGGTGATCGTCGCGGTGGTCACGGCCTACGTCGGCACCGCCGTGCTCAGCCCTCCCGGGACGGCGGGGGACACCGCGGACCGCTGAGTGCGCGACGGCGCGCCGGCGTCGGGCGGCGCGCATCCCCTGGCGCGCGCCTTGCGGGGCGCCGTGCGCAACGGTCCGGTTCGGCGCACTTCTTCCCCTCCGGGCGCCGTACGCCTCGGCCCGCGCGCCGACGCGCGTCGACTCCGCCAGGAGGCGGTGGCGACGGGCCGGGCCCGAACGGCGGCGGGGCGACGGCACCTTCCCGTGCGTCCGCACCGTGCAGTGCCGACCGGTCCGCCCGCCGCGACCACGACCGTCTGCCGAGGGCGTACGCGGGTGATCCACCGCCCTGCCTCCGCCCGCCTCCGGGTCTCGTTCCCGGAGCCCCGCGCGCCGCCGGACGGGGCCCGCCCGTGGGACGTGGCACCCGTGCGCGCCCCGGCGCCGGCCCGGCTCGCGCGGCGTTCCGCGTAGCCCTGACGCGCACGTGCGCCGCGGAGACGTGGTACGGGAGGCCGACCGATCGGCCGTAGGCTGGCACCGTGCTGCTGCTCGCTCTGGACACCGCCACGCCCGCCGTCACCGTCGCCCTGCACGACGGTGCGCAGGTACTCGCCCGCGCCGACCAGGTCGACGCCCGCCGCCACGGGGAGCTGCTGCTCCCCTCCGTGGACCGGGTGCTCCGTGAGGCGGAGCGCACCCTCGCCGACGTCACGCACGTCGTCGCCGGCGTCGGCCCCGGCCCGTACACCGGCCTCCGCGTCGGACTGGCCACCGCCGAGGCGTTCGGCGCGGCCCTCGGCGTGCCCGTGCACGGCCTGTGCACGCTGGACGGCATCGCCTGGGCGGCCGGTCTGGACACCCCGTTCGTGGTGGCGACCGACGCTCGCCGCAAGGAGGTGTACTGGGCGCACTACGCCGACGCCCGTACCCGGCGGAGTGAACCGTCCGTGGACCGCCCGGCGGACATCGCGGACGCCGTGGCGGGCGTGCCCGCCGCCGGCGCGGGCGCCCGCTTGTACGCCGACACCTTCACCGCCGTCCGCGAGGACCTGCCCGAACACGTGTCGGCCGCGGCGCTGGCCGGGCTGGCGGCGGAACTGCTGACCGCCGACCCCGGCGGCGGCACCGGGTTCCTGCCGACGCGCCCGCTGTACCTGCGGCGGCCGGACGCGCAGGTGCCCAAGAACTACAAGGTGGTCACCCCCCGGTGAGCATCCGGAACGCACGCCCCGCCGAGACCCGGAAGTCCCCGGGCGACGCCCCGACGTCCGGCACCGGCACCCCTGACGGCACCGCCGACGGCACCGGAACGACGGATGGGCAGACGTCGGCGGAGACGGTCGCCCTGCGCGAGATGCGGTGGTGGGACATCGAGGCCGTGCTCGGGCTGGAACAGGCGCTCTTCCCGCAGGACGCCTGGTCGGCGGGCATGTTCTGGTCGGAGCTGGCGCACGCCCGCGGCCCGCACGCCACCCGCCGCTACCTGGTCGCCGCCGCACCCGGTGGGGGCCTCGCCGGCTACGGCGGGCTCGCCGCGGTCGACGGGGTCGGCGACATCCAGACCATCGGCGTGCTTCCCGCCCACGAGGGCACCGGGCTCGGCTCCCGGCTGCTCACCGCACTGCTGGACGCCGCCGAGGGCGCGTTCGGCTGCCGCAGCGTCATGCTGGAGGTGCGCGTCGACAACCCGCGCGCCCAGCGCCTGTACGAGCGCTTCGGCTTCGAGATCGTCGGCGTCCGCCGCGGCTACTACCAGCCCGGCAACGTCGACGCCTACGTGATGCGGCGCCACCGCGATCCCGCGCCGCGCGACGAGCACGACGAGACCCAAGGAAGCCGCCATGGCTGACGAGCCCCTAGTCCTCGGCATCGAAACCTCCTGCGACGAGACCGGTGTCGGCGTCGTCCGCGGGCACACGCTGCTCGCGGACGCCATCGCCTCCAGCGTGGACGCACACGCGCGGTTCGGCGGCGTGGTGCCCGAGGTCGCCAGCCGCGCCCACCTGGAGGCGATGGTGCCCACCGTCGAGCGGGCGCTGAAGGAGGCCGGCGTGTCCGCCCGCGACCTCGACGGCGTCGCCGTCACCGCCGGTCCGGGCCTCGCCGGGGCCCTGCTCGTCGGCGTCTCGGCCGCCAAGGCGTACGCCTACGCGCTCGGCAAGCCGCTGTACGGGGTGAACCACCTCGCCTCGCACATCTGCGTCGACCAGCTGGAGCACGGCGCGCTGCCGGAGCCGACGATGGCGCTGCTGGTCTCCGGCGGCCACTCCTCGCTGCTGCTCGCCCCGGACATCACCTCCGACGTGCGGCCGCTGGGCTCGACCATCGACGACGCGGCCGGCGAGGCGTTCGACAAGGTCGCCCGCATCCTGCACCTCGGCTTTCCCGGTGGCCCGGTCATCGACCGGTACGCGCGCGAGGGCGACCCGCGGGCGATCGCGTTCCCGCGCGGGCTCACCGGCCCGCGCGACGCGCCGTACGACTTCTCCTTCTCGGGCCTGAAGACGGCCGTCGCCCGCTGGATCGAGGCGAAGCGCAACGCGGGCGAGGACGTGCCCGTCGCGGACGTGGCCGCGTCCTTCCAGGAGGCGGTCACCGACGTGCTGACCCGCAAGGCGATCCGTGCCTGCAAGGACGAGGGCGTCGACCATCTGATGATCGGCGGCGGCGTCGCGGCCAACACCCGGCTGCGGGCGATGGCCGAGGAGCGCTGCGCGGACGCCGGCATCACGCTCCGCGTGCCACGGCCCAAGCTGTGCACGGACAACGGAGCGATGGTGGCCGCGCTCGGCGCGGAGATGGTCGCCCGGAACCGGGCGGCGTCCGACTGGGATCTGCCCGCCGACTCGTCCCTGCCGGTCACGGAACCGCATGTTCCGGGCCGGGACGGGCAGGAGGACGGCGAGGCGGACGGCCATGACCACGCTCACGGGGCCCACGGTCACGCGCACGGCCACCGCCACGACCACGACCACGTGCACGAACTGAGCAGGAAGAACCTGTACGCATGACCGTCGCGCTGATGTGGGAGGCCAAGGCCGTCGAGGGCCGCGGCGACGAGCTGCTCTCCTGGGCCCGTCACCAGGTGCTCTCTCCGGCGCCGCTGCGCCGCGAGACCTACCGCGCGCCCGGCGACCGGGTGCTCGTCATCGCCTGGTGGCACGCGGGCTACGACGCCGACCTCCCCGAAGTGCCCGAACCGCCGGCCGAGCTGACGGCCCGCCCGGTGCACCGCTGGCGCTTCGAGCAGGTCCAGCCCGCCTGACGGCCCACCACCTCGGAGGTGGTGCGCCGCCGGGCGGGCCGGACCCGTGCGGCTCAGGTCACCAGGCGCCGCGCCGGTCGAGCAGCCTGTGCACGCCGTGCAGGAGCATGAACGGCAGGAAGGCCAGCAGGGGCCCCCATGCCAGCAGGTACGTCCAGAAGACGCCGGTCGTGAGCGGCGACGGCAGGGCGTCGTCCTCCACGGCCGGTGCCGCGTCGAGGGCGTAGCAGTCCGAGGCGTAGTCGTCCTCCGGTATGTCGCCGACGTAGCGGACGAGGCGGTCCAGCCGGTCGGGCACGTCCAGGTCGGACGCGTTCCGGGCCGGGCCGAAGGGCTCCTCCACGTCCAGCGGAACGTCCCAGAGCAGCGTGTCGTCGATCGGAGTGCCGCAATTGGTGACCGCGATGTCGCCGCCCACGGGGTCGGCGAACGCGTAGACGCCGGTGCGGCCGGTCGTGAACCGGAGTTCCTCGGCGAAGACCGGCAGGTCGCCGTTGCTCGCGGCGTGGGAGAGGTTCGGGATCTCGACGACGTACATCGGCACGTCGAGACCTGCGATCCGCTTCTCCAGCCGTGACCGGTCGGCCTCGGACAGGGTGCTGGGGCTCTCCGGGTCGCTGTAGACCGGGGCCTGTGCCAGCCCCTGGGCGACGCGCTGGGCGCGGGCGTCCAGGTCCGCCCGCGTGGGCATGGTGTCCGGCTTCCAGCTCCCGCCGCTCAGGAGGAACACGGTGCCGGCGAGGAGCGCGGTGCCGAGCCCCACGCAGGCGTAGCCGATGCGCGCGTGCAGCCGTTTCGTGGCCGGGTCCCAGGACTTCGGTAGGGGTCCGGAGCCCTTCCTGGCCTTCTTCCGCCCGCCGGAGCCCTGTGCGGCGGCCGCCGCACGGGCGCGCCGCTCCGTGCGCCGGTTCAGGGTGAGTCCCGCGCAGAGGAAGACCGCCAGCGGGACGCCGATGACGGCGACGGCCGCGAGGGCGATCCGGTCCAGCCGTACGGTGCGGTCGAGGTACTGCTCCTCCGGCCGCGGCTTGCCCGGACCGTGGGCGTTCTCCGCCCGCTGCTTGAGGCGGGCGGCGTCGCCGGAGGTCAGGACGGTGACGAAGCGGTCGAAGAAGTGCTCCGACCCGGCGTCCTCCGGGGTCTCGTACAGGACGGTGGCCAGCGCGTCCCGCGCCGGGACGTCGACGCCGTACGCCTTCGCCGCGTCCACGCGTTCCTCGTCGAGCAGCACGTACAGGCCGCGTTCGCCCGTGCGGGCGTGCACGGCGTCGAGCAGCGCGTGGCCCTCGGTGCCGGCGCTGCGGCCGGGCAGCACCGCCACGTAGGTGGGCACGCCGGTGCGTTCGGCGATCCGCGCGTACCGCGGCGCGGCCGACCGCGGCACCGCGCGCGGCACCTGGTCGCTGACGTAGACCGGGTTCTTCCGCAACTGCTCGGCCAGGTAGGCGGCCTGGGCGGCGTAGCCGCCCTGCCTCCGGTCACCGGCGCGCTCGTCGGCGGCGGCCTGCGGAGCGGCCGCGCCGAGCAGCAGTCCGAAGGCCACGAGGGTCAGGGTCACGACACGTCTGAGCAAGATTCCCCCTGAGGTGGGCACAACGGCCCACCATCCTGCCCGCCCCTCGACCGGCGGCGAACAGCGGGCCGTTATGGGGGAGTTCGACCGTCCCGGCGACCCGCTCGGCCGTCCCGGCGGCCCGGGCCACCGGCCGGGCCGGGGGTCTCAGCGCCCCCGCGCGGTCCGGCGGAAGTCGCCGCGGGCGACCCGTGCGGCGAGGGACGCGTCACCGAGCGAGCCGTACCCGGTCGCCGCCCACAGACTGTCCTCGGACGCCACCTCGAAGTACGGCACGTCCCGGCCGTCCACGCGGTCCGTCAGCACCTCCGGCGCACGGTGCTCCCGTACGGCGCTCGCGCACGCCGCGCAGGCTGCCACCCGCAGCCCGTCGCGGCGCCCCATCGGACGCCAGCGGATCGTGCGGTCGGCGCGGCCGTGCAGCGGGTGGAAGAAGCACAGCGGCAGCGGCGCCTGCCGCGCGCCCTTCCCGCCGCCCCCGCCGTCGGCCTCGTGCAGCGCGTCCCGGCCCTCCGCGACGAGCGCGAGCACGCCCGCCAGGTCGGGCAGGCCGCGGGCACCGTCCAGCACGGTCCCGGCGGCGGCGTAGGCGTCCAGCGCACGCGCCAGGGCCGGGCCGGCGCCCTCGCGGTCGCCCGTCTCCTCGCCCAGGGCGACCACCTCCTCGTGGGCGCGCCGCCGCAGCGTCTCCTCGTCGGCGGCACGGGCTGCGGCGAACACCGCCTGGGGCGCGGCGAACGGGGAGGCGGGGCCGGTACGCCGTCCGCCGCCGCGCCCGCGACGGCGGACCAGGACCGTGGTGCCCAGGAGCAGCAGCGCGGCCGCCACCGCGAGCACGCCGACCGTCGTTCCCGTGGCGTCGTCGCCCGTGTCGTCGTCGCCCGCGGCGCGGGAGTCCCCCGCGCCCGTGCCCGCGCCCGGGGCGTCCGTGCGCAGGTCCGCGGTCGCGTCCTCGTACGCCTGGCTGCCGTTCCCGGCGTCGATGATCTCGATCGCCCTCTCGATGCGGGCCGCGAGGCCGGCCTCCTTCATCTCCTCCTCGTGGTAGACGGCGCTCGCCGCCTCGCGGGCCTGGTGCCGGTCGCGCGGCCAGTCGAAGCCCTGCACGTCGCCGGAGCCGAAGTCGTCGCCGGAGGTGAGCACGACCATGTCGCCGCCGCCGAGCCGGTCCCGTACGACATGGGCGAGCTGCTCCGCGTCCCCGTTCCACGGGTCGCCCTTGACGAGCGGCACCAGGACGACGCGGATGTCGATGCCGGTCTTCTCGATCCGCGCCACCAGATCGCGCCGCTCCTCCGGGGTGACCGCGTGCTCGAGACCGGGGCCGACGTAGACGGGCGAGGTGCGGAGGGCGTCGGCGATCTCCTCGCCGGGGCTCGGTGCGGCGCTGGCGGGGAAGGCGGCGCCCAGCCAGAGGAGCAGTGCTGCGGCGACGAGGACGACGGGCCGCAGGCGTCGGGGGGCGAGGGGTTCAGTGGACACCGAGGTACTCCCGTATGTCGTCGACCAGGTCCTCGGTGTCGGTGTCGAAGAGCTGGACGGGGCCGTCGAGTTCGTCGTAGCGCACGGCGCTTCCGCCGTCGGGCGGCGGCAGCCGCAGCATCAGGTCCACGGCCGGCCGCCCCGAGGCCAGCTCGTCCCGGCAGTGCGCGCAGACCGGGGTCCGGGTCGCCTGCGCCGCACCGGGCAGCCGCACGCGGTGCCGGGCGGTGGCGGGTCCGTGCAGCGGGTTGAGCGGACACGGCACGTCGGCGTGCCGCACGGAACGGGCCCGTGCGGCGTGCGCGCCCGCCCGGACCAGGGTGAGCGCGCAGGCGAGTTCCAGCGGGTCCGCGTCCCGGTCGAGACGGTGGTCGCCGTCCTCGTCGACGAGGAGGCGGGCGGCGTCCAGGCAGGACCACACCCGTTTCCGCACGTCGGCCGGGAGGGCGGGCCCTTCCGCGTCGAAGACGGTGCCCAGGTCGCCGAGTTCGGCGTGCAGTGTGCGGCGCAGCCAGCCCGGGGTGGGGCGGTCGGGAGCGGGCGCGCCGGAGCCGGGGGACGGCGGGCCCGCCGTGGTGCCGCGGGCGCCGCCGGTAGACGTACGGGCACCGGCGGCCGCTCCCGCGCGCGTGGGGGACCTCAGGCCCGCCAGCCCGAGGACGACCGCGGTGACGCCCAGCAGCAGGACCGCCGCGAGCGGGCCGATCACGGTGAGGCCGGGCCAGAAGTCCTCCGACACCAGTGGCGGCAGCAGGTCCTCGGCGGCGGCGTCGGGGGCGGGTTCCGGGTCGTAGTACGGCTCGCCGGGCGGGCCCTGCGGAGCCTTCTCGATGTGGGCGAACAGGGCGGTGAGCCGTTCCGGCAGCAGCCGGTCCTCCGCCTCCCAGACCGCCTCCGTGGAGTTCTCGACCTCGTCGGGAAGGCGGTAGAGGGCGGCTTCGTCCAGCCGTGCACCGTAGTTGGAGACGGTGATGCGGCCGCTGCCGGTGGAGTCCGCGACGACGAAGACGCCGTCCTGCCCCAGCTCGTCGTGGAGGCGTTCGGCCAGCAGCCTCTCGTCGCCCGCGCAGGCGTCCTCGGTGACGACGGGCAGCGCGGCGACGTACACCGGGACGTCCAGTTCCGCGAGCCGGTCCCGCAGTTGCCGCTGCTCGGCGGCGTCGAAGACGGCGGGGCTCTCCGGGTCGGCGTAGAACGGGCTCTCGCGCAGGCCGGCGGCGACGCGTTCGACGCGGGCCCGCAGGTCCTGCGCGGTGGGCGGCGGGCCGGCGTCGCTGCGGGTCTCGTCGCACACCACGTGGCCGCCCACGCCGACGAGCGTCGCGGTGACGGCACCCGCCAGGACCAGCGCGACGCGGGGGGTCGGGCGTCGCCGTGCGGGGCGGACGGGGGAAGGGCCGCGGGCGGCGGAACGCCCGCTGGAGGAGGGCGACGTGGACAGGTCGGTGCGGCGCTCGCGCGGGGCGGCGGCCGTACCGTCCCGGCGCCGTTCGCCGCGCCGCACCACGTGCCAGCCGCACAGCACGACGGCCAGCGCCGAGCCCGACATCAGCGCACCGGTGACGAAGCTCTGATTGTTGCGGTCGGTGCGGCTCGGGTACCGGTCGGCGGGGTCCTCACCCCGGCGGTACGCCCGCGCCGCCGCGTCCGCGCGGGCGGCGGCCTCGCCGGAGTCCAGCACCTCCACGAACCGGTCGAAGGCCGCCACCGCCCCGGCGTCGCCGGGAAGTTCGTACTGCGCGGCGCGCATCGCCTCCCCGGCGGAGGCCCGTACGCCGTAGGCGGCGGCCGCGCCGTAGATGCCGTCCTCGCCCAGCACGACGTACACGCCGTCCTTCCCCAGGCGGTCGTGCACGCTCGCCAGCAGCGCCTCGTCGTTCACGCCGAGCCCGTCGGACGGCAGCACCATGAGGTACGTGGGAACGTCCAGGCGGGCGGCGGCGCGTGCGAACAGCGGGGCGGCGGACCGCGGGACGGCTCTCGGCACCTGGTCGCTGACGTAGACCGGGTTTTCGGCCAACTGCCGTGCGAGGTAGGCGGACCGGGAGACCTGCCCCTCGCCTTCGCCTGCGAAGGCCGGGGCAGGGCCGGCGAGCACCAGGACGAGCGTGAGCAGGATCAGGCGTACGGCTCGTCCCACGGTGCCCCCCGGTGTCGCGTGTGGGCACCATCCTGCCGGGCGACGTGCGCCCTGCGAACCCCGGGGGCCGAAGCGGCCTACCCGCTCGCCGGGTGGCCGAGGAGCATCGTGGGGGCGCCGGCGACGCGGGTGAGGAAGACGGTCGCCGAGGCGCGCCCCTGCGGCTTCACCTTGCGGCGGAGTTCCTCGGGTTCGACGGCCGAGCCGCGCTTCTTCACGGTGAGCGTGCCGACGTCGCGGTCGCGCAGGAGCGCGCGGAGCCGCTTGAGGTGGAACGGCAGCACGTCGGTGATCTCGTAGGCGGTGGCGAACGGGGTCGGGGTGAGCGCGTCGGCGGTGACGTACGCGATCGTCGGGTCGATCAGCCGGCCGCCGACGGCCGCCGCCACCTCCGCGACGAGATGGGCGCGGATCACCGCGCCGTCCGGCTCGTAGAGGTAGCGGCCGACGGGGCCCGGCTCCGGGTCGGGCAGCCCGGCGCCGTGCAGGGTCGCGCCCTGCGGCAGCAGCGTGGCCCGCACGCGCGGACCGTCTCCGCCCGCGGGCCCGCCGAACCACAGCACGGCCTCCTTCACGTCCCCGGCGCAGGAGATCCACTCAGCCTCGGCCTCCTCCGGCACCACGTCGTGCGGGATGCCGGGCGCCACCTTGAGAGCGGCGTGCCGCGCGGCGCGCGCGGTGTCGATCGCCCAGCTCAGCGGCGGGGAGTAGGCCTCCGGGTCGAAGATGCGGCCGCCCCGGCGCCCGCCGCGCCGGGCGGGGTCGACGAACACGGCGTCGCAGCCGGTGAGGTCCGCCGCGGCGACGTCGCCGCAGCGCACGTCGATCAGGCCGTCCAGCCCGAGTGCCGCCGCGTTGGCGCGGGCGACGGCGCAGGTCAGCGGGTCGCGGTCGACGGCCCGGACGGACAGGCCGGCCCGGGCCAGGGCGAGTGCGTCGCCTCCGACGCCGCAGCCCAGGTCGGCGACGCGGCCCACCCCGTGCGCGGCGAACCGGGCGGCGCGGTGCTCCGCGACCGCCGTACGGGTGGCCTGCTCCAGCCCGTTCGGCGTGAAGAACATCCGGGCCGCGTCCGCCGCGCCGAACTTGGCGACGGCTCGCTGCCGCAGCCGGGCCTGCGCGACGGCCGCGGTCACCAGCGACGGCGGATGCGTCCGCCGCAGCCGGGTCACCACGGCCAGCTCGTCCGCGGGGTCGTGGTCGCGCAGCGCGTGCAGCAGCGTCGCGCCCTCGGGCGTCAGCAGCGCGGCGAACGCGGCGACGTCCGCTGGTACGTCGTCCGGCGGGGAGTCGGGTACGGCGCCCGGTGCGTCGTCCGGCGGGTCGGGGGGACCTGGTGTGTCGGGGGTGTCGGATACGGCCACACGGCTCATTCTCCCCGCCGCGCCGGAACGTCTGCGGGGTGTCCCCGGGAGCGGGTGGCACGATCCGGCGTCATGCGAGTAATACGACAAAAGGTAAATATGGCCGGACGCATGACCCGTCCCGTCCTGGCCTTCTCCGCCCTCGCGCTACTCGCCGCCCTCGCCCCCGGAGCGGGAGCGACCGACGAGCCGACGCCCGCCTCGGCCGCCGGCGACCCGGCGCAGGCGGACGGGTCCGCCGCAGAGGGAGCGGGACCCGGGGCCGCCACGGCGACCGGTGCCGGAGCCGCCGGCCCCCGCGAGGACCGGGCGGCACCGGGGGAGCGGGAGGACGCCTCGCGACGGGACGGCCGGACCGGGGCACCGTCCGCGACGCGTCACCGCGACGACGGCCGGCCCCCCGGTCACGGGGGCGGGGAACCGGCCGCCCGCCCGCGCGCCGCGGACCGCCTCGCCGCACCGGCACGCCGCCCGCTCGCGCTCTCCGCCGCCGTGGGCCCCGCCGCGCGCGCCCGGGCGCTGACCACCGCCGACACCCTCGCCGCGCACGCCGCACGCATCCAGCGGCGGGTCGCCGCGTACCACCGCTGGGGGCTTCAGCCGCCGCCACCGCGCCCCGCGCCGCCCGTCGTCAAGCCACGCGTCCGTGGCGCCACGGTGGTGCGCCGGGTGCCCACGGACGACCGGGTCGTCTTCCTCACCATCGACGACGGCGCGCGGAAGAGCCCCGAGTTCCTGCGCATGGTGGACGACCTCGACATCCCCGTGACGTCCTTCCTCGCCGACGACGAGGCGGTGCTCGGCCCGGGATACGGATACTTCCGCCGCCTGGAGATCCTCGGCGGGACCGTCCAGAACCACACGCTCACCCACCCCTACCTGCCGGCGCTCTCCTACCGGGAGCAGCGCCGCGAGATCTGCGGGCAGCAGGACCGCATCCAGAAGGAGATGGGCGGTCCCCAGCCGCGCCTGTTCCGTCCGCCGTACGGCGCCTACGACCGGGACACCCTGCGCGCGGCCCGCGCCTGCGGCCTGGACGCCGTCGTGCTGTGGGGCATGGAGGCCTGGGCGGACCGCATCGACTTCCAGGAGCCCGGCGCCGACCTCTACCCGGGCGCCGTGATCCTCACCCACTACCGCGGCCCGGCCTCCTGGGGCGACGGCGGCACCATGGCCGACATGCTGCGCGGCGTGCTGGAGGCCGCCGCCGAGCAGGGCTACGCCGTCGGCCGGCTGGAGGACTACCTGTGAGCGGCCCGCCCGCTCACCGCCCGTACAGCGTGGTGAGGTTGATCTCCATGGGGAACGGGACGACGACCGAGAGCGTGTCCCGGTGGATGCCGGTGGCCACGTAGGCGCCCGTGGTGTCGTCCAGCTCGTAGGCGTGCACGACCGTCCGGTCGTCCTCCTCCTCGACGCGCCAGAAGTGCCGGATGCCGGCGTGGGCGTACTTCAGCGGCTTCGTCTCGCGGTCCCGCGCGACGGACTCCGGCGAGACGATCTCGACGACGAGGACGACTTCCCCGGGCAGGTAGGAGGTGCGCTGCTTCTTCGGGGGCGCGTCCACGACCAGGATGTCCGGCTCCGGGCGCTGACGTTCACCCAGACGGATGGTCATCTCGGCGGGTACGCGAAGGTGGTGCGGGGCCGCGAGCTCTATGGCGTTGGCCAGCCGCCGCATGACGATGCTGTGGAACTCGGTCTGCGGCGACTTCAGGATGAGAGCTCCGTCGATCAGCTCGGTGCGCGGGGCGGACGGCGGAAGCCGGTCCAGGTCGTCGGCCGTCCAGCCGTCCGGGGGCGCCGGCCACAGCCAGTCCGGCAGGGATTGCGCGCTCACCGTCGGCACTCCTTCGCAGGGCGGACGCCTCGACGCGTCGATGCCGCTCAGCGTACCGCCGAGGCCCCGGGACACTCCGGTCGTTGGCACTCTGGTTGACGGAGTGCTAACCGCGGCATAATCTCGGTTCTGGCACTCTCCACCGGTGAGTGCCAAAGGCGCGACGGGCAGATCCGGCACCCGCGACGACGGGTCTTCCAGGTCGCCACCCCAGACATTCATGACCCCGCTGAGAACTCCGAAGGGGGAGGTCGGATCGTGACGACCGCCACCAGCTCCAAGGTTGCCATCAAGCCGCTCGAGGACCGCATCGTGGTCCAGCCGCTCGACGCCGAGCAGACCACGGCCTCGGGCCTGGTCATCCCGGACACGGCGAAGGAGAAGCCCCAGGAGGGCACCGTCCTGGCCGTCGGCCCGGGCCGCTTCGAGGACGGCAACCGTCTGCCGCTCGACGTGTCCGTCGGCGACGTCGTGCTGTACAGCAAGTACGGCGGCACCGAGGTGAAGTACAACGGCGAGGAGTACCTCGTCCTCTCGGCTCGCGACGTCCTCGCGATCGTCGAGAAGTAAGCACCTCCAGCAAGCCGAGAAAGCCGAAGAGAAGCTTTCGATCCGCGCCCCGGTACCCGCCGTGCATGAGCTTCCGGGACCGGGGCGCGGTTCATTCGAGAGGACCCATAGCTCCCATGGCCAAGATCCTGAAGTTCGACGAGGACGCCCGTCGTGCCCTCGAGCGCGGCGTCAACAAGCTCGCCGACACCGTCAAGGTGACCATCGGCCCCAAGGGCCGCAACGTCGTCATCGACAAGAAGTTCGGCGCCCCGACCATCACCAACGACGGTGTCACCATCGCCCGCGAGGTCGAGGCCGAGGACCCCTACGAGAACCTCGGCGCCCAGCTGGTGAAGGAGGTGGCTACCAAGACCAACGACATCGCGGGCGACGGCACCACCACCGCCACCGTGCTGGCGCAGGCGCTGGTCCGCGAGGGCCTGCGCAACGTCGCCGCCGGCGCCTCCCCCGCCGCCCTGAAGAAGGGCATCGACGCCGCGGTCAAGGCCGTCTCCGACGACCTGGTCGGCACCGCCCGCCCGATCGACTCCAAGGAGGACATCGCTGCGGTCGCCGCGCTGTCCGCCCAGGACAAGCAGGTCGGCGAGCTGATCGCCGAGGCGATGGACAAGGTCGGCAAGGACGGTGTCATCACCGTCGAGGAGTCGCAGACCTTCGGCCTGGAGCTGGACTTCACCGAGGGCATGGCCTTCGACAAGGGCTACCTGTCGCCCTACATGGTCACCGACCAGGAGCGTATGGAGGCCGTCCTCGACGACCCGTACATCCTGATCCACCAGGGCAAGATCAGCTCCATCCAGGACCTGCTGCCGCTGCTCGAGAAGATCATGCAGGCCGGCAACAGCTCCAAGCCGCTGCTGATCATCGCCGAGGACGTCGAGGGCGAGGCGCTGTCCACCCTCGTCGTCAACAAGATCCGCGGCACCTTCAACGCCGTCGCCGTCAAGGCGCCCGGCTTCGGCGACCGCCGCAAGGCGATGCTCGGCGACATGGCCACCCTCACCGGCGGCACCGTCATCGCCGAGGAGGTCGGCCTCAAGCTCGACCAGGCCGGTCTGGACGTGCTGGGCACCGCCCGCCGCGTGACCGTCACCAAGGACGACACCACCATCGTCGACGGCGGCGGCAAGGCCGAGGACGTGCAGGGCCGCGTCGCCCAGATCAAGTCCGAGATCGAGACCACCGACTCCGACTGGGACCGCGAGAAGCTCCAGGAGCGCCTGGCCAAGCTGGCCGGGGGCGTCTGCGTGATCCGCGTGGGCGCGGCCACCGAGGTCGAGCTCAAGGAGAAGAAGCACCGCCTGGAGGACGCCATCTCCGCGACCCGCGCCGCGGTCGAGGAGGGCATCGTCTCCGGTGGCGGTTCCGCGCTGGTGCACGCCGCCAAGGTGCTCGAGGGCTCGCTCGACAAGAAGGACGACGAGGCCACCGGCGTCGCCGTGGTCCGGCGCGCGCTCGTCGAGCCGCTGCGCTGGATCGCCGAGAACGCCGGCCTGGAGGGCTACGTCATCACCTCCAAGGTCGCCGAGCTCGACAAGGGCCAGGGCTTCAACGCCGCCACCGGCGAGTACGGCGACCTGGTGAAGGCCGGCGTCCTCGACCCGGTCAAGGTCACCCGTTCCGCGCTGGAGAACGCCGCGTCCATCGCGTCGCTGCTCCTCACGACCGAGACCCTGGTCGTCGAGAAGCCGGCCGAGGAGGACGAGGCCGCCGGCGGCGGTCACGGCCACGGCCACGCGCACTGAGCCTGCCCGCTCGGCACGCCGACGACGAGGCCCGGCACATCCCCGCGGGGATGTGCCGGGCCTCGCCCGTTCCGTCAGCTTCGACCTCGCGTCTTCCTCAGCGCGAGCCCGGGGGGAAGAAGTCGTGGATGAGCTCTGCGAGTTGGACCGGGGAGTCCTCGGGTACGAAGGCGCCCGCATCCGGCAGTGTGACGAGTTCGGAGTCCGGGAGATCGCGGTGGAGCCGGTAGGCATGCCGCAGCGGAAAGACGCGGTCGTACTCGCCCCAGGCGAGCAGTACCCGGCGGGGGAACCGACGCAGGCCTTCCACCGCGCCGAGGGTGTGGCGCGCGTCGAGGTCTCGCAGCGCCTTGGCGAGGTCATGGCGGACAGCGGCGTCGCGGCGCATCGGTGTGACGTACGAGGTGAGCGCCGCGGCCTCGATCGGCCGACGGGTCAGCAGGCCGTAGGCGAACGGAAGTCTGCGTAGCCCGCCGGATCGCAGCAGCTGTGCCAGCACGGCCATGCCACCGGGCGTCTTCGCCAGCAGCGGCAGGGTCCGGAAGACCGGAGGGAGGAAGTTCTCGTAGGTGTCGCAGGAGGTGAGTACGACGTCGTGCACGACCTCCGGCCGGTGCGCCATCAGCAGCTGCGCCAACGCGCCCCCGGTGTCGTTGCCGACGAGTCGCGCGGGTGCGAGCCCCAGTGTTTCGACGGCTTCCGCGACGAGCCGGGCCATGGCGGGCGGGTCCAGCCGCGCCCCGGGGGACATGGGCAAGGTGTGGGAGCCGAACGGCAGGTCCAGCACCACGCAGTCGAACCGGTCGGTCAGCAGGGGGACCACCTTGCGCCACAGGTTGCCGTTGACCAGGGGGCCGTGCAGGAAGACGAGCGGCGGGCCGTGACCCGAACGGCGGTAACGGAGCGCGCCGCCGGTCACCTCCACCTGCCTGTAGGGGGCGCGCAGGAAGTCCGCGACCCGCGGGCCGGTGAACTCCGGCGCGCCGGGGACGCGTGTCCCCGTGCCGGTGCCGCGTTCCTCGCGGTGCTCTCCTCTGTTCGCGGATGCCATGGGATTCCTTCCTCTGGTGGGGCGAGCGGGGATCGGAAGGCGAGACGCCACTACGAGCTGTATCTGACAGTACGTCAGGTATGCGCGGTGCTGTGGTGTCGCCGCACGCCGCGGCGCGCCAGTGTGGCCAGCGCCCGCACTTCCTCGACGAACCGGTCCGCCGTCGACTGCAGCAGCGGCTGCCGGGCGTCGTCGCCGGAGAGGCAGACGGTGTGGGTCTCCCGGAAGGTGGTGAACATCGCCTGCATCCCCGCCCCGGGAAGCAGCGGGGGGACACCGAACAGCGAGATCACCGGGCTGCCCCCGAACGTCAGCCGGTCTGCGCACAGCCGGGCGTTCGAGCAGACGAGGGAGTACAGCCGCCGACGGCCGAAGTAGCTGCGGCTGAAGGAGGCGAGCGCGGGCGCGGGAAGCTGGACGGCGGCGGCGGAGAGCCGTGCCGCGCCCTCGGCCCTGTGAAGGGCCTTGTTGCGGGCCATCGCCCGGTGCACCGCCCGCAGCCGCGTGACGGGGTCCGCTGCCGCGGGTGGAAGGGGGATCCGGACCGCCGAGGCCCCGTTGCCGAGGCGTTCGGCCTCCGAGGGGGAGCGCAGGTTCACCGGGACGGACACGTAGCGGCGGCCCCCGGAGGCGGCCGGACTCAGGCCGGCGGGCAGCACGCCGAGGGCTCCGGCGAAGGCGGCGAGAACCACGTCGTTGACCGTCGCCCGCAGGAGGGGGGCTGCCTCCCGCGCGGCCTGGACCACCTCGTCCTGCACGGTCGCCCAGGCGATATGGCGGTTGCCGCGGTCGGGTGGGGCGTCTGTCGGTCCTGCGGAGCGGCGTGTCATGCCGCAGAGCGCGTGCACCACCGGCGGTACACCCCGGCGGGGGCGGAAGGCCGGGCTCGTGGCTTCCGGGTACGGCGGGAGAGCGGGAAGCGCGCCCGGGCCGTCGCAGAGCGCCCGCATCATCGTGCCCAGCGACGCCATGTCGAGCAGTGCGTGGTGGGCGCGCAGTACCAGGGTGAAGCGTTCCGGGGCGGTGTCCGGGAGGAGGTGCAGGTGCCACAACGCGCCGCCCGGCACGCGGGGCATGCGTTCCGTGACGAGTGTGCCCGTCACCTCGGCGGTGGTGACTCCCGGCCGTGCAGGAACGACGCTCACGTGCTCCGCCGGGTCGAGGTGGGCTGCCTCCGTCCAGCGGCCGGTGCCCGGAGCGTTCTCGTCCGCATGACGGCGCAGCCGCAGGCGCGGTGGCGGCGCCCAGTACTGCTCGACCCTGTCGCGCAGTTCACCGATCTGTGGTGCTGCCCCCTGCACCGTCGCCACCACGGCCAGTGAGAACGAGGTGCCGCACGCTTCCTGCCCGACGGCCATCAACGTGTCGAGGGCGGGCAGCCGGCGGCTGACGTCGCGTTCGGGAACCGCCGGAGGCTGCGCCGTTCGCCGCATGAGTACCACGGCCACATCCTTTCGTTCGGGTGTCCGTGGTGTTCTTACGTGCCCGGCGTCGCCTTCCCTCGGGACGGATCGAGGCTGCACCCGGATGGCGGGAGAAGGATGCTTCGCCACCGGCAGATGAGAGAGATTACGCCTGCACCGCGGCTTCCCCTCGCACTATGACCAACTATGCACTCATAAGAAGGGAGATGCCTTGAAAAGTTCCGAATCGAGCTTTGTGCCTCTTAGGGTGAAAGCGTTCACAGCGCACGACGAAGGAGCTTGAGATGACCCCGGTCGACAACCCGCTCTCCCTGTCGCCGACGCGGCGCCGCACGCGGCGCAGGCACGCGGACCGTGAGGCCGAAGGTGCGGCCGACGCCCCGACCGTGGACGAGGTTCTGAGCCGGGTGACACGCATGAAGCCGCTGCTCCGGGAGCACAGCGCTCAGGGCGAGGAGGACCGTCGGCTCCCCGAGGAGAGTGTCCGCGCGCTCAGCGGGGCGGGCGCTCTCCAGCTCACGATGCCCCGGCGGTACGGCGGTTGTGAAGCCGGTGTCCGGTCCCTGCTGGACGTCTACTCCGCCCTCGCCGAGGCCGACGGAGCCGCGGCCTGGGTCACGATGGTCCTCAACTCCGGCGCCTTCAGCGTCGCCCTGTTTCCCGAGGAAGTGCAGGACGAGGTCTTCGCCGTCGAGGAGCCGGCCCGGATCTCACCCGTGGTCGCGGCGACCGGGCACGGCCACCGGGAGTCCGGCGGCTGGCGGGTGAGTGGCCGCTGGCACTACGCCTCCGGCTCCTGGCACGCCACCTGGGCGGCGGTCGGCATCCCGGTCACCGACGAGTCGGGCGAGTTGATCGACCAGGCGATGGTCCTGCTGCCGCGCACGGACTTCACGGTCGAGGACACCTGGCGGGTGAGCGGACTGCGCGCGAGCGGCAGCAACTGCATCGTCGCGGACGACGTGTTCGTCCCCGAACGCCGTGTCGGGTCGGCCCTGGCCCGGCTCGCCGGCGACAACGTGCACGACCACCCCGGCGGGCCGCTGTACCGCTCGTCGGTGGCGTCGTTGCTCACGCTCGTCGTGGTCGGCCCGTTGCTCGGACTCGCGCGCGAAGCGCTGCGGCTGGTCACGCAGAAGGCGCACGGCAAGCCGGTCTCCTACACCTTCCTTGCCAACCAGGCCGAGTCCACCGCCTTCCAGGCCGAGCTCGCCCGTGCCGCGACGAAGATCGACACCGCGCACCTGCACGCCTACCGCTCGGCGGACGACATCGATCGGGCCGCGGCCGCCGGAGTCCCCCTCGACCCCGCCGTACGGGCCCGGGTGCGGGCGGACGTCGGGCTCGTCGCCGAGTCGGTCCTGGAAGCCGTCGACCTGCTGGTCACGGCTCACGGTGCCGGCGCGTTCGCCGATGCGGGCGCCCTGCAACGCATCTGGCGGGACGTGCACATCGCCGCCCGGCACGGGGCGCTGCAGCCGGGAATCGGCTACGAGGTTCTCGGCAAGACCCTGCTGGGTGTCCCACAGAACCTCAGCGTCTTCGTCTGAGCGTCACGCGCGCGAACGACGCCCGCGCGGCGGTGCCGTACCCCGCACGCCGTCCCCCCACATCTGTAGAAGGAGTATCGATGACCACCCCCGCTACGGCCACGGCACGGCCGAAGAAGGGAAGTCCAGTCACCGGGCGACCGACCGGCCCCGCCGAACTCGTCGCTCGGGCCCGGAAGCTGCGCCCGCTGCTGCGTACGTACAGCGCCCAGGGAGAGAACGACCGCCGACTGCCCGAGAACAGCTACCGGGCCCTGGCCGAGGCTGGGCTGTTGCGTCTGTCCGTACCGAGGCGGTTCGGCGGCTACGAGGCGTCGCTGCGTGTCCAGACGGAGGTCAGCGCGGTTCTCGCCGAAGCCGACGCCGGCGCCGCGTGGATCGCCGCCGTCGGGAACTCGAACGCCTTCAGTCTTTCGCTCTTCCCCGAGTTCATCCAGGAAGAGGTGTTCGGCGCGGACCCCACAGCCCACCTCTGCGGTGTGGTGGCGCCGTCGGGAGAGGCACAAGCGGTCGCCGGCGGCTGGCGGGTCACCGGCCGCTGGCACTACGCCTCCGGGTCGTGGCACTCCGGCTGGGCTCTGCTCGGCGTCCCGCTGAGGGACGAGTCCGGCGCGACGGTGGACCACGCTCTCGCGCTCGTCCCCCGGAGGGATTTCACGGTCGAGGACACCTGGTACGTGTCCGGGCTGCGGAGCAGCGGCAGCGCCTGCGTCGTGGTCGACGACGTGTTCGTGCCGAAGGCCCGTGTCCTCTCCGTGCTGGAGTTCCTGGCGGGCGACAACGCCGACCGGTACCCGCACGCCCCCCTGTACCAGTCCTCCGTGGCCCCGGTGCTCTCCGTACTCCTCGCCGGCCCCCTCCCGGGCCTCGCCCGTGAAGCCCTGCGCGTGGTCAGCGAGGAGGCTTCGACGAAGACGTTCGCCTACACCTTCTTCGCCAACCGCGCCGAGTCCGCCCTCGTCCAGGCGCAGGTGGCACAGGCGGCGATGAAGGTGGACTCGGCGCACATGCACGTCTGCCGTGCCGCGGACGTCATCGACCGTGCGGCGGCAGCCGGGGTGCGGCTGGACCGCTCCGCACGGGCCCGCATCCGTGCGGACATCGGCTACGTGGCCGACCTGACCACCGAGGCCGTCGAGCTTCTCCTCGACGCTCACGGAGCCGGAGCCTTCGCGAACAGTCATCCGCTGCAGCGTATCTGGCGTGACCTCTCCGTGGCCGCCCGCCACGCCGCGCTCGTCTCCTCGGTGGGATACGAGGCCCTGGGTAAGGCCATGCTCGGCATCGATCAGCCGGTCAGCATGCTCGTCTGAGCACGCCGGCCCGGCCGGCCGGGCCCGCAGAACGCCCCGCGGGGTCTCCTCGCCGCCGGCGCCCCTCCGTTCCCGTACGTCGGCCCGCAGGCCCGTCACACGCCCGGCCGTCGTGCCGTCGACGTCCCCCGCCTCTTCCGCCACCCTCTTCCCCCCCCCACCCCCTTTCCCCTGCCCGCCTGCCGTCCGTACGACGGCCGGACGCACGGATGCGTCAGCGGGCCCCCGAAGAGCCGTGCGGCCGCCGCGCCGCAGCTTCGCCCTGCCCACCCTTCTCCTGCGCATCGGAGGAAGACCATGGCACCGCCCTGTGCCTACGTGATGGCTGAACACGCACCCTCAGCGGAGGCAAACCCCTCGCAGTGGGAAGACGAAACGAACTCGCCCTGGGAGGAGCCGCGTCTGTTAGCGGGTGAACGTGCAGCGTTCGCGCTCCGCTTGAACTCCGTGACCGGGCCCGAGGTCCCTTCTGCGCCCCAGCCGCCTCTCGAGAGGACGGAGCGGTCCGGGGAGCCACAGCAGAGTCACATCTGGGAGGAGATCCTCGAGCACCGGGAACGCCTCATGAGGCTGGTCCGGCGAAAGCTCCCGAACCGCCAGGACGCCGAGGACTGCGTGCAGGAGACGATGCTGCGCGCCGCGGTGCACAACGGATTGGACTGCGGCCGCCTCGGCGCCTTCCTCACCACCGTGGCGACGCGGCTGTGCATCGACCACCACCGCGAGCAGAGGCGGCGCCGGCAACTACTGCCGCGGGCGGTGACGGTGGAGTGCGAAGTGCCCGAGGACGGCGTCTGCGACCAGGAGTTCGGGCGCTGGCTGCTGGAGCAGGCGCGCGGACTCCGGGGCCGGGAGCAGCAGGTGATGCTCGCCCGGGCCCGCGGCATCTCGACGGCGGAATTCGCCCGCATCCACCAGATTTCCGTGAAGGCGGCAGAAGGCGCCTTCACCCGAGGCCGGGCGCGTCTGCGTATGGCCTGCGCGAGGGCGCTGGAAGGCACCGGCCACTGAAGGCCCGACGCCGGTCCGTTCCCAGCGCGGGACATCGCGCCCCACAGGACGGGAGTCAGGCCGCGGCCGGACGCCCGTGCAGTCGAAGGAAAGCACACGACAAGGAAGAGGTATCGGCCCATGGCCAGGAAAAGGAACACGCAGAACACGTTCAAGGACCTGCTGGGGGACGTCGGCGACAGCTACAAGCGAGCGTTCGACGACCTCCTCGACCGGGACGACGACAAGGGCGACGACGACTGGTTCTCGCAGGCCGCCCGTCTTCAGGCCCTTGCGAACCCGGCCGGCCTGCTGAGCGCGATGGGCGGCCCGGGAGGAGGGAACCCGCTGACGGCGCTGGGCGGTGCGGGCAACCCCCTCGCGGCGCTCGGAGGGGCCAATCCCCTGGCGGCCCTCGGCGGCGGCGCCGGAGGGGGCAACCCGCTGGCGGCCCTCGGTGGCGCCAACCCGGCGAACGCCCTGTCCGGCATGGCAGGCGCCACCCAGGCGATGGCGGCTCTCCCGCAGCAGATCACACAGCTTTCCGAGCTCATCGGCTCGCTCCTCACCACCCTGCAGGGGGTGCAGCAGGGAGCTGAATCCCTGACCAGCGGGCTCGGGGGTCTGGCCGGCGGTCTGACGCAGGCCACCGGCACCCAGAAGTGACCCGTCCGCCCGGCCCGCGCCGGGCGGCGCGGACCTGAACCGAAAGGAGGAAGCCTCACGATGGGGTCCCACGTCACCGAGCGGTTGCGCCTGGTCGTGAAAGTTCTGGGCGGTCTCGTCGCCGACGAGGTCGGAACGGCCAGGGGCAGGCGTGGTGGCGTCGGATGGAACGGCCCGTTCCCGGCGGAGGCCGAGTCCTCCGCCGGGAACGAGCACCGCCGTGCCAGGGCGGTGCGGAAGGCGCTGGAAAGCCTCGGCCCGTTCTACGTCAAGCTCGGGCAGATGCTGTCGACACGGCCGGACATGGTGCCGCAGTCGATGATCGACGAGCTCGAGAACCTGCACGACCGGGTCGACGTTCAGCCGTTCTCGTTCTTCGAGCCGGTGCTGGCCGAGGACCTGGGGCCGGACTGGAAAATGCGGTTCGACGACGTGCAGATGCAGGAGCCCCTCGGGGCGGCCTCCCTGGCCCAGGTGTACCGGGTCACGCTCCCCGGAGGCCGCCCGGCGGTCGTCAAGATCCAGCGGCCGGGGATCCGTGACCGGGTGCTCGCGGACATGGCGCTGATGCGCAAGGCGGCGCGGATCGTGGCCCGGGTGGCGCCCCGCTTCAACGAGGTCCTGGACGTCGAGGGCATGCTGACGTCGGTGTTCGACGCGATGGAGCCCGAGTTGGACTTCCGCGGCGAGGCCCGCAACATGGACGACGCCCGCGAACACGTACGCAGGTATCGGACCCTCCGGGTACCGAAGGTGCTCCACGCCACCCCGCGGGTCCTGGTGCAGTCGATGGCGCCGGGTTCCTCCGTGCGTCATGTCGATCGTGCCGAATTCGATGACGACGAGCGGCTCGAGATCGCCAGGGATCTCGTCCGCTACATGTATCGCGGCTACTTCGTCGACCGGATGTACCACGCCGACCCGCACGCCGGGAACGTGTTCGCCGCACCCGGCGAGCCGGCCACGCTCATCGACTGGGGCATGGTCGGGCGCCTCGACCGGCGCACCAGCCTCCGTCTGTTTCCGCTGCTGATGGCACTGGTGCAGAACGACGGCCACGACCTGGCACGGCACTGGGCGGAGATGGGACGGGTCACGCCCTGGTCCGACATGCCGGGGTTCGCCCACGACATGGCCTCCTTCGTGCCCCAGATCTCCCACCTCTCCCTGGAGGACTTCAACTTCGGGGTCTCGCTGACGAAGGTGCTGCAGCGGGCGACGAAACGGGGCATCGCCTCGCCGCCCGCGCTCTCCCTGCTCGGGAAGTCGTTCGCCAACCTGGACGGTTCGGTGCGCTGCCTGGCACCGGAGATCGTCGTGCCCGACGTCTTCCGTGAGGAGGCGCCGGGCATCCTGCGCGACCTGCTCTGCGAGTTCCTCTCCCCCACGCAGCTCCTGCGCAACGGCATGGAGTTCCTGGTCTCCGCGTCCAGCGTCCCGCAGGAGTTGCGGGGCCTTCTCTCCGATACCGCCAACCGCCAACTCGCCCTCCAGGTCCACGAGCCGAGGACGTCGTCCGCGATGGGCGGCGAACGTCGCCTACGGCCCTCCACCGGTGCGATGGCCCTCGGACTCCTTGCCCTGCTGATCCGTACGAGAAGAAGGAAGTGAACCGGATGAACCTCACGCGCGACGGCCGCTCCGACGCCCACGACCGGGGCGAAGGCCCGCCCGCCCCAGCCCTCGGTGGCCCGGCCGGTCTGTCCCCCGTCGCACTGTGGACCGCGCAGGCGCACGCCGCGGAGACCGTCGGTGGGAACCCGTGCCTCCGGGACCCGCTGGCCGCGGAGTTCCTGCGGGCCGCCGGGGCGACCGGCGGGCCACCGGGAAGCGGGCCGCTGCAGCGACTGCTGCCGGGATGGATGGTGGTCCGCAGCCGCTTCTTCGACGACTACCTGGTGCACGCGGCCGGGACCGGATGCCGCCAGGTCGTCCTGCTGGGTGCGGGGCTGGACACGCGTGCGTTCCGGCTTCCGTGGCCGGACGGGGTGACGGTGTTCGAGGTGGACCGGCCGGACGTCCACGCCTTCAAGGAGCGGGTACTCGGGGGACGGCGCCCACACCGGGCCAGGCGGCTCCCGGTGCGCGCCGACCCGACGGGATCCTGGGTAGCGGCTCTGGCCTTCGCCGGATTCGACCCCGGGCTGCCCACGGTCTGGTTGTGCGAGACGCTCCTCTACCACCTGGAGCCGGGCGAGGTCGCGGGCATCGTCGACGCGATGGGAAAGTTGTCCCCGCCGGGCAGTGCCCTCGCGGCCGAGTGCGTGAACGCCCAGAGCAGCGGCTCGCCGCTGGTGGCCTCGTTCCTCGACGCCCTCGCCGGAGCCGGACTGCGGTGGAAGTGGAGCCTCCCGGACCCCGCGGACTGGTGGGGCCGGCAGGGGTGGAACGCCGAGATCGCCGACCCCTTCGAACTCCCCGGCGTGGCAGAGAAGCTCCTGCCGCACCTCGACGGACTGAGCGCCGAGGACGTCGAGGGCGTCGAGGAGTGGCTGTTCCTCGTCACCGGAACACGGTAGGGCACCGTGCCGCCGGTCCGGCACGACGAGGCACGAGGAAGCGGCCCCCAAGCCCCGGAGGCTTCGGGGCCGCTTCCGCTCCCGTCGTGCCGGACCGGCGGCACGCCCTATCTCGGCGACGGACGGAGGTCGTCGAGCTGGTCCAGGGCACTCAGCCAGTGCTCCGTCAGGGCGTCGACGCCTCGCAGCGCGAGATCGTGCACGAGGGTGAGTCGTGCCGTTCCGTGATACCCGGTCAGCGACGTGTAGCAGAGCACTCCGCCGGCCAGGCCCGTGAACATCCCGGCGGAGACCGCGGTGTCGCCGCCGTGCACCAGAGGACCACCGAGGTCCATGCCGCTCACCGGGCCCGCGATGCGACGGCCGTTGACCATCCGCACGCCCACGGCTGCTCCGACAGCCGCCGGGCCCGCCGCGAGCAGCAGCCGGGTCGCGTCCCGTCGTCGCGTCCGCCGGATCTCGCCCGTCCAGGCGATGACCCGTTCCAGTGCCCCGGCCGGGGAACCTTCGTCGGTGGGAAGGAGCAGCCGGGTCATGATCATGTGGTTCCCCGGCAGCAGCTCCTCGCCGGGAGCACGGACCGACATCGGCATGGCGACCGGGAGAGGCGGCGGTGGGGTGCCCGTCGTCTTCAGGTGCCAGCTGCGGAAGGCGTGGGCCAGGGCCGCGAGATAGACGTCGTTCACGGTACCGCCGGCAGCCCTGCCGATGGCGCGCAACCGGGCCATCGGGGCGTCGGCCACGCACATGCCGCTGCGGCCGGCCGGCCGTACGGTGAAGGCTTGCGGCAGGGGATCGCGAGGCGGCCGGTAGGCGGACAGCATGTCACCGAGCGCGTCGGCGGCACCGATGGGCGTGGGCCACGCGGGGCGCCGGCCTGCGGGCCCGCCTGCGGGGTGGTCTCCCAGCAGGAACCGGGCGGTGTGCGCCGCGCCCGCGCCGTCCTGCAGGGTGTGATCTCCCCGGTAGCACAGGGCGTAGCCGTCCCCGGGACCGTGGAACAGCCACACCTCCCAGGGCGGCCGGCCGTCGGACGGAAGGGGACGGTCGAGCATCAGCCGCCCCGCCTCGGCCATGCCACCGCCGTCGGGAAGTTCCGCCTCGTGGACGTGCTCCTCCACCGTGAACCGGTCCGCCCGCTCCACGACCGGGCGGTGGGTGGCGATGCGGTGGTGCAGGACCGGCAGCCTGCGGCCGCGCCCGCCGACCCGTGCCCTGAGCGCGTCCAGCGGAGGAGGCGCCCCCCGGAACCCGAACAGGAAACCAGTGGGCAGCGGTACCCCTCGGGCGGCCCGGAAATAGGCGAGGTCCACCGGCCCCATGGGAGGTGGGGTCTCCGCACGCCGGCGGCGGGAAAGAGAGATCATGTGGGTCGACTCCTCGGTCGGATGCGGTGCGGGGAGGTGCGTGGCGGCTCGAGCAGGCCCGGCGGCCCCTCCCGGGGCGCGAGCTGAGGCCGGGCTCACCGGGTGCGACGGGCTGCAGCGCCCAGAGCCCCCACGTGGGCGCGGATCAGCGGCCTGGCGGGGCCGCGGACGGGGAACCGTGGAGCTCGGGGGCGGTGCCAGGGCAACGGCCCCCGCGATGGCATCCCCCCGAGGAGCGCCTCCGCGACGTAGCCGCCGTGGTCCACCGACATGGCCAGACCGTGGCCGCCGCAGCCGCCCACGTACCAGACTCCGGGGTGCCCGTGGATCTCCCCGACCACGGGCAGCCCGTCGCCGGTGACGCCGATGCGGCCCGACCACCTGTGTGTCAAGGGAACCGCTGCCAGGTCCGGGTGGAGCAGGCGCAGCCAACGCTCCAGCCGCTGCCAGGACCTCGCCCGGGCGGCGGCCAGCCGCCGGGGCGAGAGCCCGTCCGGCAGCACGGCGGTCCCGCCCCCGGCGATCACGCGACCGTCGGGCGACAGCCGGAAGTACGGCGCGAGCGGGACCGCGTCCACGACGGAGCTGCCGAGGGGGCCGCCCAGCGCCTGGTGAGCCGGCGGAGGCAGCCGGGCGGTGGCGACGGCGTACACCTCCAGCGGCAGCACCGTTCCCACCGGCAGTCCGAGCGCGGCCGCCTCGGCTCCCAGGGCGAGGACTGCACGGTCGCACCGGACGCTTCCCTCCGGGAAGGCCAGTTCCACCGCTCGCCCCGCGCCGGTGCCGGGAAGGTCACGCAGCGGGCTGTCACCGTAGAAGCGCACGCCCTTGTCGGCACACGCACGTGCCAGGGCGGAGGTGAGTGCGGCGGGATCGAGGGTCGCGGCCGTCGGGAACCTCAGCGCGGCGGTGTAGGGCGCGTCGATGTGGTCGCGCAGCGCCGTGGCACCGAGCAGCCGCACCTCGCCCAGGTCCAACGCGCGAAAAGCCGCCGCCTGTCGGAGCAGCATCGAAAGACCAGCACTCGAGCGTGCGGCCAGCAACTGCTCACCGCGCGACAGCGTGCAGCGCAGCCCCAGGTCCTCGCAGAGGTCGAGGACCTGCTGGACGGCGTTCTCGCTCGCCCGGTACATCCGCCGCGCCGTCTGCGGCCCGAACCGGCGGACGGCCCGGTCCAGCGGCGGCCCGACGCGAGGACCGAGCAGGCCGGTTCCCCGCCCGCTGGCCCCCGCAGCCGGCTGCCTGGCGTCCACGACCACGACGTCCAGGCCCGGCCGTTCCCGGACGAGCCGGAACGCCGTGGCGAGCCCGGCGAGCCCCGCGCCGACGACCGCGACATCCGCGGTGAGGCGGCCGCTCACCGGCTGGTGGCGGGGGGCCGCGCCCGGCGGGGCCCAGCAGGGCACACCGGCCGGTGCCGCGGCGTGGCCGCCTCCCGGAGGGGCGGCGGCCCGCGACGGGTTCATCCGGACTCGCACGCGGCCCCCACACCGTCCAGGACGCGGAAGTCCCGGTCGTGCCAGAGCAGGGGTTCCCCCGGGCTTGTGTGCACGTCCCTCACACGTCCCACCACGAGATGGTGGTCGCCGTACTCGTGGATCTCCTCCACCAGGCACGCGGCCCACGCCAGGGCGTCCGGGAACACCGGTGCGCCGCACACCGTCCGGGTCTCGGAGCCGGCGAACCGCTGGGCGCGGGTGGTCCGGGGGTCGGCGAAGACGGTCGCCCGGCGCACCTGTTCCCGGCGCAGCACGTTGACGGCGAACGTGCGGTGCACACCGACGGCTGTGAGTGTGCGGGAGCCGCTGCGCAGACACACCAGCAGCAGGGGCGGGTGGGCGGACAGCGAGGTGGCGGTCGAGACCGTCATGCCGTGCGGCCCGTCGTCACCGCACGCGGCGACCACGCACACGCCGGAGCTGAGCTTGGCGTACATCTCCAGGCAGTCGGCATCTTCGGGCGGACGGACGTCAGGCGGGGCGGGCGTCTGCCGGGCCTCGCGCGGAGGCACGGCGGTGGTGAGGTCACTCATGGGTGGCACCCACCGGTTCCCCGACGGACTCCGCCCCGACGAGGCCCTTGAGGATCAGGGCGATGTTCTCCCGCAGCGCGGACTCGGCCACCGGGTCGAGCAGGGCTGCCAGAGTGGGGATGCCCAGATCGAAGTCGGCCTCGAAGGTGACCAGAGTGCCGTCGCCGTGCTGTCCGGGGGTGCAGGTCCAGCTCCCCTCGAAGGTCTCGAAGTCGCCCTTCACCTGCCGGAAGGCGATGGTGCGCTCTCCGGGGTCGAAGTGGTCGCGTTCCTGCCAGGCCATCAGGCCGTCGCGGAAGTGGACGGTCCAGTCGGACAGCTGCGAACCGCCCGGTTCCTGGTGCACGGTGACCTCCTGGACCGTGTCCGTCAGCTTCGGATAGCTGCCGAAGTCCCGGAGGCGGTCGTAAGCGACGTCGGGCGTCAGGCCGGGCGCGAGCGCGTGGACGGTTACCTGGGGCATCGAAGAGCCTTTCTGTCAGGAGGAGGGGGAACGGAGGCGGGCCGCGGCGTCGCGCAACGCGCCGGTCAACTCGGTGAGGAAGAAGGCGATCTCGTCCTCGCCCACCACCGCGGGCGGTGTCAGGCGCAGCACCCGCGTGGAGTTGAGGGAGTGGTTGACGAGCACGCCACGGGCCGTCAGGGACAGGACGAGTTCACCGACGGCCTGTTCACGGGCGAACTCGATGCCCAGCAGCAGGCCGCGGCCGCGCACCTCGGTCACCAGCTCGCCGAGGTACGGTGCGCAGGCCTCCCGCACGCCTGCGAGGAGGTGTGCCCCGAGCCGGGCCGCCGTGCCGGGAACGTCGTCGCGCTCAATGACCTCGACGGCGGCCAGCGCCGCGGAGCATGCGATGGGCGAGGCCCCGAAGGTGGAGGTGTGCAGGTAGGGATCGCGCCCGAAGGGGCGGTAGGCGTCGGCGCCGGCCACCATGGCGGCGACCGGGACGACGCCGCCGCTCAGACCCTTGCCGGCGAGCAACGCGTCCGGGGCGACACACTGCCCGTCCACGCCCCACCATGCGCCGAGCCGACCGAGCCCTGTCTGTACCTCGTCGACGACGAGGAACGCGCCGTGCTCCCGGCACAGGGCTCCCACCTCCCGCAGGTAGCCGTCCGGCGGGACCCGGACGCCACCCTCGCCCTGCACCGGTTCGAGGATGACGCAGCACCTCTTGCCGTGCTCCTCGAGCACCTTCCGCAGGGCCGCCGCGTCACCGAACTCGACCTGCGTCGTGTCCGGCAGCAGCGGCCGGAAGGGATCCTGGTACGTGGGGTTGGCGGTGACGCTGAGCGCGCCGAGCGTCTTGCCGTGGTATCCGTTCCGCGTCGTGACCAGCCGGTCGTGCCCGTGAGCTCTGGCCAGCTTCAGCGCCGCCTCGGTCGCCTCGGTGCCGGAGTTGACGAAGTGGACGTGGTTCAGTCCGGGTGGGGTGTGCCGTGCCAGGGCTGCGGCGGCGCGGGCGGCGACCGGTTCCAGGAATACGCGGGTGGCCAGCGGATGGGTGTCGATCTGCCGTCGCACGGCCCGGACCACGTCCGGATGCCGGTGGCCGAGGATGAAGACCCCGTAGCCGCCGAAGTCGAGGAAGCGTCGGCCGTCGTCGGTGTGCACCCAGGGGCCCTGCGACTCCGTCTCGGCCATGCCGCCGAGGAACGCGCCGACGGCTGCCCGGCCGGAGCCGAAATGCCTGCGGTACAGGGCGAGGGTGTTCGAGGACCGGGACGGGCGGGTGGAGAGGACCGTCATGACGCACGCTCCCGCACGCGGCCACCGGACTGGGGATGGAAACGGGGGGCGTTCCGTGCCGTGGAGCGGCTCTGCCGCCGGATGCGGCTGATCATGCCCGAGCGGTCGTCCGCCCAGCTCTCCAGGTTGCGCAGCAGCGCGTCCTGCAGCACGCCCTCGGTGACCTCCGTGCCGCAGGACCGGCCCAGGTCGGTCTCGAAGGGGAGTGCACGCTGGAACACCAGGAGGAGTTCCGCGTAGTTGCGGAACTGCTTGCGGGTCCGCGCGGGCAGCGCCGTGCCGTCCAGCAGCGGCATCAGCAGGCGGTGCACGGACTCCACGGGCAGGAGCCGCGGCGGCGTCGGACGGGGCAGCCCGAGGTGTTCGGCGAAGTCGGCACAGGTACGGACGATGTCGTGCAGCACGAGGGCGCGCTTCCCGGCGGTGAGCCAGAACTCGCCCTCGGTGACGCCGGAGCGCATGAGGTCGACGGTCGCGCGCGCCAGGTAGTCCTGGGGAACGCAGTCGATCCTGGTGCCCGGCGCACCGGGCACGACGGGCACCTGCCCCAGTACGATCGCGGCGAGCGCCGTGGTGAGCCCCTGCGCTCCGGCGATCTGTCCGGTGCAGGAGTCGCCCATCACGACCGAGGGCCGGAGGATCACCCCGGGAACCCGGGCGTCGCGCAGCCGGCGTTCCGCTTCGGTCTTGGACGCCAGGTACGCGGCGGCGCCCGGAAAGCGCTCCCTGTCCGCCGCGCTCAGCGGGTTGGCGACGAATGCGGTGGACATGTAGTAGACGGGGGCTTCGGCGCGTTCGGCGATGTCGATGACGGCCTCGGTGCCCTGGACGTTCGTCCGGTGGATGTTCTCGGGGGACAGCTGCCAGCTCGTCGCGGCCGCGGAGTGCACCACGAGGTCCACCTCCGAGGCGAGGGTGAAGCGCTCGGCCCGTGTCATGCCGAGCCGGGGTTCCAGCAGGTTGCCCTTGACCTCGCGGACCCGCGGGTCGCCCAGCGGCGTGCGGTGACGCATGCAGACGACATCGTGGTCCACCAGCAGTTCTTCGAGCAGCGCTCGGCCGAGCACGCCGGCCGCACCGGTGAGGAGGACGGTGGGGCGGTCACGGGAGGAACGGCGCCGTGGCCGTACGGCGGGCGAGGGCGCCGGGGCGGGGGAGGAGCGTGGGGCGTGGGGGGACATGCTGCGGTTTCTCCTTTACGGGGTACAGAACGCCGGGCGCGGGGAGCACACGGTCAGGCGATGGTGAGAGGGCCGTCGGCAAGGTGGGCCGCGAGTGGGGCGGTCATGCGGGATCGGGTCGGGGGGTGCAGCGCGAGGCCGTTCGTGCAGGCGGCGAGATAGCCGACCTCGTCGGAGGTGACGAAAGCCAGGCCCCCGAGCAGCTCCACGGCGCGGGGAACGACGCGGGCGAGCGTGTCCTGCACGCCGTACCGCACGAACAGCGCGTCGGCGAGAACGGATTCGTCGACGACGCCGCTGTCGACCTTGAGGGCGACACCCTCCACGGCCGCCATCGCGCCTTCCGTCTCGGTCAGCAGCCGGACCCGTTCGTGAGCCGGCACGGAGTCGTTCCGTAGCACCCGCTCGACCAGGGCTGACGCGGCCCCGAGGTAGCTGCCCGTCATCAGCAGCTCGAACCAGACCAGGCCGGCGGTCTGCACCTCGTCGAGGTGATCGCCGACGGCACTGCCGGTGCGCACCAGCAGTTCCGGTGGAACGAGGACGCCGTCGAGCGTGACCTGGTCGCTCTCGGCTCCGGCGAGGAAGCTGCTCGACCAGAACGGGCCCACCTGGAGGCCCTCGCTCTCGGCCGGCACGAGTGCGACGGCCAGTTCGTCGCCGCCGCCGTTCTCCCGTGGTACCAGGACGCTCGCGGTGAGCAGATGCATCGAACGGGCCAGTGAACAGGGGCGTTTCACACCGGTGAGGCGGACTCCCCCGTCGGTCACCTGCGCCGTCATCGTCGGCTCCAGCACGCCTCTGCCGGGGCGGCCTTCGGCGAACCCGGAGGCGATGAGGCGGCCGTCGGCGGCGACGCCCTCGATCAGCAGCCATTCCAGGCCCCCGCCCCCGGCCCCGGCCGCGGCGAGAGCGACGAGGGTCGCCATGGAGAAGTGGTGCATGGTGGTCGCGACCGCCAGTGACGGGGACCGGCTGCCGAGGGCTCGCTGTACCCGTACGGCGTCGAGGGCCCTCGCGCCCCGGCCCCGGTGCTTCTCGGGCACCACCAGCCCGGGTCCGCCGGACTCACAGAACAGCCGGATGCCGGGACTTCGCCGGTGTTCCAGGTTCGCCAGCGGGATGGCCTCGAGCGCGGCGTCGAGGTCGGGCAGCAGCTTGGCGAGGGTGGTGCGTTCACGGTCGAGATAGCGCATGGTGAGCCGTTCCCAGGGGGTGTGGTGGTCCGGACGACGGTGTGCGGGTGATCGGTGGTCACAGGGAGTTGGTGGCGCGCAGCAACCGCCACACGGAGACCGGGCCGGGCCCGCCGCGGAAGGCGATGTACTCGGGGAGAACGGCGTGCGGCGCCCACTTCTCCTTGTATTCGAGCTGGCTGGCGGCCGGGTAGATCTGCTCGCCGTACCGGGCGAGAAGGCGCACGGCGTGGGCGAAGACCGGGCTCGCGCCGGAAACCTCGTGGCGTGCTGCGAGGCCGGTGAAGGGGGTGAAGCCGAAGTGCAGCCAACCGGCGCCTTCGGACGCGAACGACTCCATGACGGTCGCGTTCAGCGCCTCCATCACGCCGGGCGGTGCGTCGGGATGCCGCCGGCTCAGATCGTGCAGCCATCCGGGCCGGCTGCCGTACACCGGGGAGTAGTTGAGATAGCCCACGACCCGGCCTTCGATGCGTCCCGCGAACAGCCGTCGATGACACTGCGCCGCGCCGGTGCGCTGACCGACCAGGAACCGCAGTTCCTTCGCATGCCGGCCCTTGCCCTGCAGCCAGGACTCGTCGATGGCGTCGAGCTGCGTCGTGTCCTCTCCGACGCGTACTTCGGCGACCTCCAGACCCGCGCGGCGTGCTCGGGAGATCTTGTTGCGCAGGCGCACGAAGCGCGATCCGCGCAGGGTGAAGCGTGCGAGGTCGACGGCGTAGGAGGCGCCGAGCTGGTTCACGGTGAAGTTGTGCCGCGCGTAGAGCTGGGCGTCGGCGTGCTGCAGCTGCACCGCCACCACGCGGGGGCCCGCTTCCCTGAGGAAGGACTCCAGCACGTCCGCGCGGCGGTCCGGCGGCGCGAACGGCCCGCCGAACTGGAAGACGTGGCGGCCCGCCCTGCGGTAGGCGCACACTCCTCCGGAGACCGGATCGTGAAAGTGCTCGTTGCCTTCGTTCAGCGCCAGGAAGGCGCTGGGGTTGTCGCTGTGGGAGGCGAGCGCCTCAAGCACCGACGACATGCTCCGCCTCCCCGTACTGACGCTGGAAACGGAAATGCGCGGGGTGCTCGCTGGGCTCGAAGGAGACCCCGAACGGTTTGAAGGTGTTCCCGAACAGGGCCCGGTCGCCCATGAGGTGGATGGGGAGTGCGAGCAGCGCCCACTCCGGGCGTACCAGCAGGGCCCACAGCCCGGCGACGGCTCCGGCCGTCACGAGGCTGTGCATCGTGTTATAGGCGACGTAGTAGCCCCGGGGTACCCGGCCCGCGCCGCGGCGTCTGTGGGCGAGGGCGCCGGGAAGGTAGCCGATGAGGTCGATCACGGTGAACATCGCGATGAACACCGGCCAGCGGATCTCGGAGAGATGCTGGTAGGCGAGGACCAGAGAGGTGACCAGAAAGGCGAACCACTCGGCCCTCGAGAGGAGGAAGGTGGTCCGGGTCTCGAATCTGTTCTTGGCGTCCACGGGCTGGGTCTCCAGGAGGCAGGTGTCGTTCACCCTGCTTTACGCCGTGGCGGGGGCGACCCCTCGACGGTGATGCGGGCTCCCGCCCGGAGGGCGGACGGACCGGCCGATCGGCCCAACCGCCGCGGGCCACGACGAGGGGGTCGGCGGTCCCCGGGCGTAGAAGCGAGTGGATGTCCGTACACCCCGACTTCGGGAGGAACGCATGCCCTCACGCCGGAACGCCGTCGGAAGACTCGCCGCGGCCGTCGCCGCGACGCTGGCCCTCACCGCCGCCCTGCACGTCCCCGGTGCGTCCGCCGCCACGCCGGACGCCGGCGCGGTGGAGGGAGGCTGGAACGACTTCTCCTGCGAGCCGTCCCCGGAACATCCCCGGCCGGTCGTGCTGGTGCACGGGACGTTCGCGAACTCAGCGGACAACTGGTTCGCGTTGGCGCCCCATCTCGTCGAGCGCGGGTACTGCGTCTTCGCCCTGGACTACGGCCGTGTGCCGGGCGTCCCGCTCTTCCACGGCGTGGGACCGGTCGCCGCGTCCGCCCGTGAACTGTCCGCGTATGTGGAGAGGGTGCTGAAGGCCACGGGCGCGACCGAGGTGGACCTCGTGGGCCATTCGCAGGGCGCCACGATGCCGCGCCACTACGTGCAGTTCCTGGGCGGAGCGGCGGAAGTGGGTGCGTTCGTCGGCATCGCGCCGCCCAACGACGGCCTCCGTCCCGGCGGTGTGGACGCCTTGCTCGACCTGTTCCCCAGGGCGAGGCAGGTCTTCGACGGGACGGTGCCCGCTCTCGCGGACCTCCGGGCGGGCTCGGAGTTCATGGAAAGGCTCAACGCCGGCGGCGACACCGTCCCCGGGGTGCGGTACACGGTGATCGCCACCCGGCACGACCAGGTGGTCACCCCTCACACCTCCTCGTTCCTGGAGGGCCCGAACGTGCACAACGTGCTGGTGCAGGACCTCTGCCCGCTGGACGTCTCCGAGCACCTCGCCGTGGGGACTGTCGACCGGGTGACGTTCCACGAGGTCACCAACGCCCTCGACCCCGAACACGCAACGCCGACGACCTGCTTCTCCTGACCGGAAACGACGCAGCAGGGCCGGCGCACCCCTCGCGAGGTGCGCCGGGCCGCGTCCGTGTCCGGAAGCCGGCTCAGGCGGACGCCTCCGCGCCGAGTTCGCGCATCAGCCGCGGGATGTCGTAGTGCCACCAGCTCTCGTGGATCTTCCCGTCCTGGAACCGGCACACGGTCGTGCCGGTCATGGTGCACTCCCGGCCGGTGGGCGCGATGCCCATGAAGTCGCCGCGGTGCCGGCCCCGCCACGTCCAGAGGGTCACCACCGTGTCCCCCTCGGCCACCTGCCGGTCGAGGGTGAAGTCGAAGTCGAACGCCTGCCGCCAGCGGGTGACGTCGGCCTTCAGCACGTCCCTGCCGACGGTCGTGTTCGCCTCCTTGGCCACGTCGTGGTCGATGTGGTCCGGGATGTACAGCTCGTCGATGACGTCGATGTCGCCGCCGACGGCGACCTCCTCGTAGAAGCGGCGCATGGTCTCCGCGTTGAAGGTCTCGTCCCGCACCACGTCGAGGTCGGTGAAGGTGGGCATGCCGTCGCAGAGCGCCACCATCTCCCGGAACACCCGGTCGGTCTCCGGGAGCCGGGAGTTGCGCATCGCCTCCTCGTACGACGGGAACTCGACGATCTCGACGAAGTGCGCGCCGTCCGAACGGTCCCGGCCCACCACCTCGTGCGTCGCCGTCCGCTTGCCCCGGGTCTGCTCGGCCCACGTGTCCATGAGCCGGTTCATCTCCTCGAACCTGTCGGTCCGGCAGTCGATGAGCTGGAGGAAAGTCATGGCGCCTCCCGCGCTGGCGGAGGTCCCGTCAGCCGTCGGGGCCTCGCTGGTCGGAGGTCGTCCCGGTGCCGAGGAGGGTACCGACGGACGCCGGCGGCGGCCCTTTCCCTTCCAGCTTAGGGCGGTTCGCCGCAGGTCTCACGCGGTCACTTCGGCCCGTACCTCCGGCCCGTGCCGGTGCTCGCGCGGGCCAGCGCGCCGCGTGGGGCGAGCCGCATGAGTCCCGCCAGCGCCTTGTACCGGGGGTCCGGGACGGACAGGGTGCGGCCCCGGGCCAGGTCGGCGAGCGCGGCGTCCACGACGCGCCCCGCGTCCAGCCACATCCATCCCGGCACGTTCCCGGCGTCCATGCCCGCCCGCTGGTGGAACTCGGTGCGCACGAAACCTGGGCACAGTGCCATCAGCCGTACCCCGGACCCCGCCAGGTCGGCCGCGACGCCCTGGGTGAACTGCGTGATCCAGGCCTTGGACGCGCCGTAGGTGCCGCGCGGCAGGAACGCGGCGACCGAGGCGACGTTGACCACGCCGCCGCGCCCGCGCTCCCGCATGGCCTCCGCGGCCGCCGCCGTGGAGCGCAGCACCGCCTCGCAGTGCACCCGCAGCATCGTCAGCTCGTCGGCCATCGGCACGTCGAGGAAGCGCCCCTTGTTGCCGAAGCCCGCGTTGTTCACCAGCAGGTCCACCGGGCGGTCGCGGTCGCCGACGCGCTCCTCCAGCGCGACGATGCCCTTCTCGGTGGCGAGGTCGGCCGTGAGGACGGAGACCTCGACGCCGTGCCGGTCGTGCAGGTCGGTGGCCCGCTCGTGCAGCCGTTCGGTGTCGCGGGCGAGCAGCACCAGGTGGTGCCCGTCCCGGGCGAGCCGTTCGGCGAACGCGGCGCCGAGGCCCGCGGTGGCCCCGGTGATCAGTGCAGTCGTCATGCGGGCACGGTATCGGCCGTCAGGAAGGCGCCGTCAGGAGGACGCCGTCCGGCGCAGCGCCTTGTTCCGCGCCTCGGGGTGCAGGGCCTCGCCCGCGTCGAGCAGTTTCGGCAGCAGGTCGGGCTCGGTGGTGACCGCCCGGAACAGCAGCGAGACGGTGACGTCGTGGCCGGGCCGGTGCACGAGGTCGATCGGGTCCCCGGCGCGGATCTCGCCCGGTTCGATCACCCGCAGGTAGGCGCCGGGGGTGGCGCGCTGCGTGAAGGTCTTCACCCAGCCCTTCTCCCCGAGCCAGCCGGCGAACGTGCGGCACGGGATGCGGGCGCTGCTGACCTCCAGCAGCAGGTCGGCACCGATCCGCCAGCGTTCGCCGATCCGTGCGCCGTTCACGTCGACGCCCGAGGTGGTGAGGTTCTCGCCGAAGACGCCGCCGGTCAGCTCGCGGCCCAGCTCGCGTGCCCAGACGTCGAGGTCCTCGCGCGCGTAGGCGTACACGGCCTGGTGGTCGCCGCCGTGGTGGCGCAGGTCGCCGATGGTGTCGCCGGTCAGCCCGCTGCCGCCGACCCCCTTGGCTCCCGGTGCGGTGACGGAGACGAGGCCGTCGGCCGGGCGCTTGTCGATGCCGGTGACGTGGGTGGGCGAGTCGGTGTAGTCCGCGGTGCGCGGCCGGGCGAGGTTCACGGACAGCAGCTGCATCATGGACGCACGCTAGCCCCGGGGCCGTCGCCGAGGCGACCGCACAGGCCCTGTTCCGCGCGAGGCGGGTCACCCGGCCGTGCGGATGATGAATCGTTTCTGCTCAGCCGCCGGAGCCGGACGACGTCGCAATCAGACGGTGGCGTGCCCGGCCCATCAGCTCCTCGCGCTCGTCCTCGGTCAGGCCGCCCCACACGCCGTACGGTTCGCGGACCGTGAGCGCGTGCGCCGCACACTCGGAGCGGACGGGGCAGCGCATGCAGACCTCTTTCGCGGATGCCTCACGCGCACTTCGGGCCGCTCCGCGCTCACCTTCGGGGTGGAAGAACAGGGAACTGTCGACGCCCCGGCAGGCGGCCAGTAGCTGCCAGTCCCACAGATCGGCGTTCGGGCCCGGGAGGCGGGAGAAATCTGCCATTGCGTGTCCCCTCAGTGGCGTAGTGCGACTGATGTGTCACTCATCGGTAAATATGATCCCTTGCCGAATCTAGCTATTACCCAACCGAAACGGAAGGAATCCCGACCAAACAGGGCATTCATGAACGAGCAGCGCGGCTGCGTGATCTCACCCGACCGTGTCCGTACACTCACGTAGAGTGCCGGAGGCGGCCGCGGCAGCCCGTAACTCTTTTGGGTGACCGTCGTTGAGAGTGCGGAGGTGGTCGACGAGAACCGTCGGGAACCGCGGGTTCCCGGAGTCGTCGGCCGCACACAGGTGACGTTCTGCAACAGCCTGGAGGCTCAAGGTGATGCGCATCAGTGGCGGAGGGTGGTCATGACGTCCGTCCTCGTCTGCGACGACTCCCCGCTTGCCCGAGAGGCGCTCCGCCGCGCGGTCGCGACCGTGCCCGGCGTCGAGCGAGTGACGACGGCCGCCAACGGTGAGGAAGTTCTCCGCCGCTGGGGTGCCGACCGCTCCGACCTCATCCTCATGGATGTCCGGATGCCCGGCCTGGGAGGTGTGGAGACCGTCCGGCGGCTGCTGTCCGCCGACCCCGGCGCCCGCATCATCATGCTGACCGTGGCCGAGGACCTGGACGGCGTCGCCCTCGCGGTGGCCGCCGGTGCCCGCGGCTACCTGCACAAGGACGCCTCACGCGCCGAACTGCGGGCCACCGTCACACAGGCCCTGGCCGACCCGACCTGGCGGCTCGCCCCGCGGCGGCTGCGTTCGGCGGAGATGGGCGCGGCTCCCACCCTCACCGCCCGGGAGATCCAGGTGCTGGAGGGCATGAGTCACGGCCGTTCGAACGCCGAGATCGGCCGCGAGCTGTTCCTCTCCGAGGACACGGTCAAGACCCACGCCCGCCGGCTGTTCAAGAAGCTCGGCGCCTCCGACCGCGCGCACGCCGTCGCCCTCGGCTTCCGCTGGGGTCTCGTCCGCTAGACCTGTCCCAGGTCACCACGCGCCCCAGCCCGGCAACTTCTCGCAGGTCGCGTACGTCGCCCGGTCTCCCCGACGGGTGCGGGAAACCCTCCCGCACCCGTCGGCCCGGAGGGCCGACCGGCGCCGGGCCGGGCCGGAACGCTCGCGCGTGCCGCATGCTTGAGGTATGGAGTTCCTCGGAACCGGCCGGACAGGCGTGAGGGGAGGGCACGGGAAGTGACCGCGAGTGCGACCGCTCACAGTGCGCATAACGCTTCTGTGCAGAACCAGGGCCGCGATGCGGCGAAAGCCAGGGGCCCGGTGCACCATGGACCGATGCGCGACGACGAGAACTCGCCGATCGGCGCCCTCGTCCAGCGCGCCGTCGAGGGGGACGACCAGGCCACGCACGACCTTCTCGCCCACGTGCACCCTCTCGCTCTGCGCTACTGCCGCACCCGGCTGACCCGGCTGCCCGGCGACGCCCGCCACTTCGTGGACGACCTGGCGCAGGAGGTGTGCCTGGCGGTGCTCTGCGCGCTGCCCCGCTACCGCGACACCGGCAAGCCCTTCGACGCCTTCGTGGTCGCCATCGCCCAGCACAAGGTCGCCGACCTTCAGCGGGCCGCCATGCGCCACCCCGGCAGCACGGCCTTCCCCTCCGACGAGATGCCCGAGTGGCCCGACGACTCGCTCGGCCCGGAGGAACGCGCCCTGCTCAGCAGTGACGCCGAGTGGGCGAAGAAGCTCCTCGCCAACCTCCCGGAGCACCAGCGCGAACTGGTGCTGCTCCGGGTCGCCGTAGGGCTCTCGGCCGAGGAGACCGGCCAGATGCTCGGCATGTCACCGGGGGCCGTACGCGTCGCCCAGCACCGGGCGCTCAGCAGACTGCGCGCGCTGGCCGAGCAGTAGGCCCGTCGCCGCTGCCGGCCCCGTGCCGGGTCCGGTGAGGATCACCCGCCCGGCCCGCTAGCATGGACGTCCGCGCCGCGCAAGCATTGGGAAGGTGTCATGACAGGCAACATCGACGGAGTGCCCGCCAAGTTCGCCATGCTCGGGCTGACCTACGACGATGTGCTCCTGCTGCCGGGCGAGTCGGACATGGCCCCGCAGGACATCGACACCTCCTCGCAGGTCTCCCGCAACGTCCGGGTGAACGTGCCGCTGCTGTCCGCCGCGATGGACAAGGTCACCGAGGACCGCATGGCCATCGCCATGGCCCGCCAGGGCGGCGTCGGCGTGCTGCACCGCAACCTGTCGATCGAGGACCAGGCCGCCCAGGTCGACCGGGTCAAGCGGTCGGAGTCGGGCATGGTCACCGACCCGATCACCATCGGGCCCGACGCGGACCTGCGGGAGGCGGACGCGCTGTGCGGCCGCTTCCGGATCAGCGGAGTGCCGGTGACCGACGGCACGGGCAAGCTGCTCGGCATCGTGACCAACCGCGACATGGCCTTCGAGCTGGACCGCAGCCGTCAGGTCCGTGAGGTCATGACGCCGATGCCGCTGGTCACCGGCAAGGTCGGCATCTCCCGCGGCGACGCCATGGAGCTGCTGCGCCGGCACAAGATCGAGAAGCTGCCGCTGGTCGACGGCGAGGGCGTGCTCAAGGGCCTCATCACCGTCAAGGACTTCGTCAAGGCGGAGAAGTACCCGGACGCCGCCAAGGACGCCGAGGGCCGTCTGCTCGTCGGCGCGGCGGTCGGCGTCGCCGGCGACGCGTACGACCGCGCGCAGGCCCTGATCGAGGCGGGCGTCGACTTCGTCGTCGTGGACACCGCGCACGGCCACTCCCGGCTGGTCGGCGACATGGTCGCCAAGATCAAGGCCGACTCGTCGGTCGACGTGGTCGGCGGCAACGTCGCCACCCGCGAGGGTGCGCAGGCGCTGATCGACGCGGGCGTCGACGGCATCAAGGTCGGTGTCGGGCCCGGCTCCATCTGCACCACCCGCGTGGTCGCCGGCATCGGCGTCCCGCAGGTCACCGCGATCCACGAGGCCGCGCTCGCCGCCAAGGAGGCCGGTGTCCCCGTCATCGGCGACGGCGGCCTGCAGTACAGCGGCGACATCGCCAAGGCGCTGGTCGCCGGCGCCGACACGGTGATGCTCGGCAGCCTGCTGGCCGGCTGCGAGGAGTCCCCGGGCGAGCTGCTCTTCATCAACGGCAAGCAGTTCAAGTCCTACCGCGGCATGGGCTCGCTCGGCGCCATGCAGACCCGCGGCGACCAGCGTTCCTTCTCCAAGGACCGCTACTTCCAGGAGGAGGTCGGCGCCGACGACAAGCTGATCCCCGAGGGCGTCGAGGGCCAGGTGCCCTACCGCGGCCCGCTGGGTGCCGTCGTCCACCAGCTCGTCGGCGGTCTGAAGCAGTCCATGTTCTACGTCGGCGGCCGGACCGTGCCGGACATGAAGGAGCACGGCCGCTTCGTCCGCATCACCGCGGCGGGCCTCAAGGAGAGCCACCCGCACGACATCCAGATGACCACCGAGGCGCCGAACTACTCGCGGCGCTGAGCCGCCGGTACCGGCTCGTCCCAGCCCGCGGCCGTCCGGCCGCGGGCTGCGGCGCGTCGGGGATACTGGCACCGCACTCGCAGACGGAAGGGCCCACACGTGACTGAGATCGAGATCGGACGCGGGAAGCGCGGCCGCAAGGCGTACGCGTTCGACGACATCGCCGTCGTCCCGAGCCGGCGCACGCGCGACCCGAAGGAGGTCTCGATCGCCTGGCAGATCGACGCCTACCGCTTCGAGCTGCCCTTCCTGGCGGCCCCCATGGACTCCGTCGTCTCCCCGCAGGCCGCCATCCGCATCGGCGAACTCGGCGGCCTCGGCGTGCTCAACCTCGAGGGCCTGTGGACCCGTTACGAGGACCCCGAGCCGCTGCTCGCGGAGATCGCGGAACTGGACGACGCCGACGCCAACCGCCGCATGCAGGAGGTCTACGCCGAGCCGATCAAGGAGGAGCTGATCGGTCGCCGCATCAAGGAGGTGCGCGACGCGGGCGTCGTCACCGCCGCCGCGCTGTCGCCGCAGCGCACCGCGCAGTTCTCCAAGGCCGTGGTGGACGCCGGCGTCGACCTCTTCGTCATCCGCGGCACCACCGTCTCCGCCGAGCACGTGTCGGGGCGGGCCGAGCCGCTGAACCTCAAGCAGTTCATCTACGAGCTGGACGTCCCGGTGATCGTCGGCGGCTGCGCCACCTACACCGCGGCGCTGCACCTGATGCGGACCGGTGCGGCGGGCGTGCTGGTCGGCTTCGGCGGCGGTGCCGCGCACACCACGCGGAACGTGCTGGGCATCCAGGTGCCGATGGCCACGGCCGTCGCCGACGTCGCCGCCGCGCGGCGCGACTACCTCGACGAGTCCGGCGGCCGGTACGTGCACGTGATCGCCGACGGGGGCGTCGGCTGGTCCGGCGACCTCCCGAAGGCGGTCGCCTGCGGCGCGGACGCGGTGATGATGGGCTCCCCGCTCGCGCGCGCCACGGACGCGCCCGGCCGCGGCCACCACTGGGGCATGGAGGCCGTCCACGAGGACGTGCCGCGCGGCAAGCGGATGGACCTGGGCACCGTCGGCACGACGGAGGAGATCCTCCTCGGGCCCTCCCACACGCCGGACGGGTCGATGAACTTCTTCGGCGCCCTGCGGCGTGCGATGGCGACGACCGGCTACTCCGACCTCAAGGAGTTCCAGCGCGTCGAGGTCACGGTCGCGCGCTCGCGCTGACCCCGGTGCCGTCGTCGCGGCTCAGAGCCGGTGCGCCGCGCCCGTCGGGCTGACGCCGCGGGTGTCCAGCAGGAGCTGGGACTTGGCCGCCAGACCCTGGAGGTCGTAGACGCGGTGGTTCTGCAGCAGCACCGTCAGGTCCGCCGCCCCCGCGGCCTCGTACAGCGAGTCGGCGCGGGGGACGGCGATTCCTCCCGCCTCCCAGCGCTGCACGTACGGGTCGTGGAAGCCGACCTCCGCGCCCAGGTCGCGCAGCCGGCTCGCGATCTCCTCGGCGGGTGAGCCGGCCCGGTCCGCCAGGTCGACCTTGTAGGTGACGCCCAGCAGCAGCACCCGCGCGCCGCGCGCGGACTTGCCGTGTTCGTTGAGGAGCGCGGCGGCGCGCTGCGTCACATAGCGCGGCATGCGGGCGTTCACCTCCTGTGCCAGTTCCACCATCCGCAGCGGGTAGCCGAGGGAACGGCTCGGGTACGACAGGTGGTTGGGGTCGATGGGCACGCTGTGGCCGCCCACCCCCGGCCCCGGCCGGAAGGCCTGGAAGCCGAACGGCTTGGTCTCCGCGCAGCGGATCACGTCCCACAGGTCGACACCGATGTCGTGGCAGAAGACCGCCATCTCGTTGATCAGCGCGATGTTGATCTGCCGGTAGTTGGTCTCCAGCAGCGCGGCCGTCTCCGCCTCGCGCGGCCCGCGCGCGCGGACGACCTTCTCGGTGAGCCGGCCGTAGAAGGCCGCGGCGGCCTCGGTGCAGGCGGGGGTGAGGCCGCCGATCACCTGGGGGATGCGGGCGAGGTCGGTCCCCGCCCCGTCCCCGGGGTCGAGACGGTCGGGGGCGTAGGCGAGGTGGAAGTCGCGACCGGCGCCGAGCCCGGAGCCGTCCTCCAGCACGGTGCGCAGGAACTCCTCCGTGCTGCCGGGGTAGACCGTGGACTGGAGCACCACGGTGGTGCGCGGCCGGAGTACCGGTGCCAGCGTGCGGGCGGCCTCCCGTACCGGGCGCAGGTCGAGCGTGCGGTCGGCGCCGAGTGGGGTGTCGACGCAGATCACGACGGTGCGGACGCCGCCGAGGACGGCGGGGTCGCCGGTGGTGCGGAAGCCCTGGGAGAGCATCCGCCGCAGTGCGGGCGCGGTGAGCGAGCCGTCGGCGGGGGCCCGGCCGGCGGCCAGGTCGGCGACGGTGCGCGGGTCCGGGTCGTAGCCGATGGTGCCGATACCTGCGGCGGTCGCGGCCCGGGCCAGCGGGAGACCCGAATGGCCCAGACCGAGTACGGCGAGATCTGCGCGCATGGTTGCGGGCATCCCCTTCCCCGGTGATCGGTGGCGACGCGTGCGGACCGGCGCTGACCGGCCCGGCGCGGAGCCGGGTGGCGAAGACAGCTCTGTCAGGTTAAGGGCCTATATGACAGATATGTGGTATTGCTCCGCGTGGCAGCCCCGGTGAACAGCCGAAGTGGCGCGAATGGGGGACCATCGACAGTGACGGGGAAGGGATACGACAGCGTCACCCGATGTGACGCGGGTAGCGACACCGAGACACCGCAACGACAGCGGCCGAGGACGACCGGACCGAACCCCGAGGAGGACGCGGTGAGGACAGCGACACTGGGACCGGAGCAGCGCACCGAGGCGCTGGCGAGGATGGCCGAGCGCGAGCTGGACGTGCTCGTCGTCGGCGCGGGCGTGGTCGGCGCGGGCACCGTTCTGGACGCGGCGACCCGCGGCCTGTCCACCGGCATCGTGGAGGCTCGGGACTGGGCCTCCGGTACGTCCAGCCGTTCCAGCAAGCTGATCCACGGCGGCCTGCGCTACCTGGAGATGCTGGACTTCGCGCTGGTCCGTGAGGCGCTGAAGGAACGCGGGCTGCTGCTGGAGCGGATCGCGCCCCACCTGGTGAAGCCGGTGCCGTTCCTCTACCCGTTGCAGCACAAGGGCTGGGAGCGGTTCTACGCCGGTTCGGGCGTGGCGCTCTACGACGCGATGTCGCTGTCCTCCGGGCACGGCCGCGGACTGCCGATGCACCGTCACCTCTCCCGCCGGCGCGCGCTGCGCGTCGCCCCCTGCCTGAAGAAGGACGCCCTCGTCGGCGCTCTGCAGTACTACGACGCGCAGATGGACGACGCCCGCTACGTCGCCACGCTCGTCCGTACGGCCGCCCGCTACGGCGCGCACGCCGCCAACCGGGCCCGGGTGACCGGCTTCCTGCGCGAGGGCGAACGCGTCGTCGGCGCCCGCGTGCAGGACCTGGAACAGGGCGGCGAGTACGAGGTCCGCGCCAAGCAGGTCGTCAACGCGACCGGCGTGTGGACGGACGACACGCAGGCGCTGATCGCCGAGCGCGGCAAGTTCCACGTCCGCGCGTCCAAGGGCATCCACCTGGTGGTGCCCAAGGACCGCATCAACTCCACCACCGGCCTGATCCTGCGGACCGAGAAGAGCGTCCTCTTCGTCATCCCGTGGGGCCGGCACTGGGTCGTCGGCACCACGGACACGGACTGGGACCTGGACAAGGCCCACCCCGCCGCATCGAGCGCGGACATCGACTACCTGCTCGAACACGTCAACTCGGTGCTCGCCACTCCACTGACCCGGGACGACGTGGAGGGCGTGTACGCGGGCCTGCGGCCCCTGCTCGCCGGCGAGTCGGAGGCCACCAGCAAGCTCTCCCGGGAGCACACCGTCGCCCACCCCGTGCCGGGGATGGTCGTGGTGGCGGGCGGCAAGTACACGACGTACCGGGTGATGGCCAAGGACGCGGTGGACGAGGTCGTGCACGGCCTGGACCACCGGGTCGCGGACTGCTGCACCGAGGACGTGCGGCTGGTCGGCGCCGAGGGGTACCGCGCGATGTTCAACGCCCGCGCCCGCATCGCCGCCCGCACCGGCCTGCACGTGGCCCGGGTCGAGCACCTGCTGGGTCGTTACGGCTCGCTCACCGAGGAGGTGCTGGAGCTGATCGCCGGAGATCCGAAGCTGGGCGAACCGCTGCCCGCGGCCGACGACTACCTCAAGGCGGAGATCGTCTACGCCTGCACCCACGAGGGCGCCCGCCACCTGGACGACGTGCTCACCCGCCGCACGCGGATCTCCATCGAGACCTTCGACCGCGGGACGCGCAGCGCCCACGAGTGCGCGGAGCTGATGGCTCCGGTGCTCGGCTGGGACGCCGAGCAGATCGACCGCGAGGTCCAGCACTACCGGAAGCGGGTGGAGGCCGAACGGGAGTCGCAGCGCCAGCCCGACGACCTCACCGCCGACGCCGCCCGCCTGGGCGCGCCGGACATCGTGCCGCTCTGACGCCGGCGCCCGGGTCCCGGGTCCCGGCGCCCGGGTCCCGGGTCCTGCGAGCCCCTCGGGACCCGGGCCGCGTGCGACCGGCCGCCGGTCAGTGCCCTTCGTGCTGCTTCGCCAGCGACGGGCCGTAGTTGGGGATGTTGGCGCCCACGCCGACCGTCACGCTCCCGTTGTACGCGGTGCCCTGGTACGGGGCACCGCCGTTGGCGAACTGCCAGCCGCCGATCACGGCGCCGTGCACGTTGATGTAGCTGTCGCCGCTGAGCAGCGAGAAGTGCACGTGCGGGCCGCTGGACGCGCCGCCGCAGGAGACGTCGTTGCCGATGTGGCCGAGCGCGGTGCCGGCGCCCACCGAGGCGCCCTGCGGCGTGATGTTGTTGACCAGGTGGTAGTAGTCCGTGGACAGGCCGTTGTCGTGGTAGATCCGGATCCAGCCGCGGTAGCCGCCGGAGGCGCACATCGCGTACGCCACGCCCCCGCGGGCCGCGCGGGCGATGCCGTCGCCGCCGGAGAAGTCCAGGGAGCTCCACGCGCCGCCCGCCCCGACGCCGAACGGGTGCGGCCCGCCGGTCCAGGTCCAGGTCTGTCCCACCGCCCACGGCAGTGTCAGCCCGGTGTTGGCGAACCCGGCGGCGCCCTGCGGCTCACGGGTGCCGACCTTGCCGAGGACCGACCGCTCCTTCGCGGAGAGCAGCGTGCCGGGCGCGCGCTCGACCAGCGTGCGGAACTCCGCACTGCCCTCGAGCGCGACGTCCCACGCGCCACCGTCGGCCCGCGCGACGTACAACCAGCCCTCCGGCGAGGCGTGCTCGTCCGGCGGCGCGGTCAGGACGGTCGAGCCGAAGGCCCACCGGCCGTCGCCGGCCCGCCGTTCGACGGCGACCTGGCTCTCGCGGGAGGCTGCCGCCAGCCGTGCCGTGGTGGCGTCGGCGCGGCCGAGCGTCGCCTCGGCGACGGCGGTGCGCAGTGTGCCCGCGGGCGGGGCCTCGGCGGGCTCCGCCCCGGCGGGGGCGGCGGTGCCGACGAGGACGGAGAGGGTCGCCGCCAGCGCGGCGACGCCGGCGCGGAGGCGGAACCGCCGTGCGCCGTCGCGCGGGGCGCGTCTCGGGCGGGAGGAGGGGGACGGTGTCATGTGGGGCTCGCTTTCACGAGAGCGTGGGGGTCGCGGTGCCGCATCTGGGTGATGCGAACATGACACTTGTACACGTCGTGCACCAGGAGTAGAAGGACGCGGGCGGAAGACGGCACGCACCTCCCGCCCGCCCTGGTGCGGCAGCCGTCCCGCCCTTCAGGACGCCGCGCCGCACTCCCGCCGCCCGGCGCCCCGACGCCGCAACGGGGACCGGAGCCACCGCCGGCCGGCCGTCCGGCCGCGGACGCGCCGGAGGCGCGGTCGGGGGTGTCCGTGCGCCTCGTCCAGCAGCGGCTCGAGGTGCTCGCCCACCCCGCGAGGATGCGGCTCGCCCGCTTCCTCGCCCGCGCGCCGTACACGACGGGGGAGTTGGCCGAGTCGATGGGCATCAGCGCGCCGGAGGTGTCGCGGCATCTGACGCAGATGCGCAAGGTCGGCCTGATGACCACGCGCCGCCGCGGCCGGTACGTGCTGCACCAGCTCGACCTGCGGGTCGTGGTGCGCCTGGGCGCGGACTTCCTGGAGGGCGTGCTGCGGTAGCCGCCCCGGTGCCCGCCGGGGCGGAGGGCACGACGTGCGGACGGTCGTGTGCCCGCCGCGCGGGGGCCCGTTGAGCACCTGCCCGCGTGCACGCGGTCCCTTGAGGTAGGCCACAATGGGTATCCGCCGAGGAGTCGGCCGCTTGAGGGGAAGCAAGGGGTTTCATGGGCCAGGACGTTGAGGAGGGCCGCCTCGTCGGCGGTCGTTACCGGCTCGAGGGTGTGCTGGGCCGCGGCGGCATGGGAACGGTGTGGCGCGGCACGGACGAAACCCTGGGCCGCACGGTCGCGGTGAAGGAACTGCGGTTCCCGTCGAGCGTGGACGAGGACGAGAAGCAGCGCCTCATCACCCGCACCCGGCGCGAGGCGAAGGCCATCGCCCGCATCCGCAGCGGCAGCGCCGTCACCGTGTTCGACGTCGTGGACGAGGACGACCGCCCGTGGATCGTCATGGAGCTGGTCGAGGGCGGCTCGCTGGCCGACCGCATCCGCAAGGAGGGCCCGCTGACCCCGCGCCGGGCGGCCGAGGTGGGTCTCGCGGTCCTCGACGTGCTGCGCGCCGCACACCGCGAGGGCATCCTGCACCGCGACGTGAAGCCGTCCAACGTGCTGATGGAGGAGGGCACCGACCGCGTCGTGCTCACCGACTTCGGCATCGCCAAGGTCGAGGGCGACCCCTCCATCACCTCGACCGGCATGCTCGTCGGCGCCCCCTCCTACATCTCGCCCGAACGCGCCCGCGGCAAGCCGCCGGGTCCGCCCGCCGATCTGTGGTCCCTGGGTGGACTGCTGTACGCGGCGGTCGAGGGGCGCCCGCCCTACGACAAGGGCTCCGCGCTCTCCACGCTCACCGCGGTGATGACCGAGCCCGTGCCGCCGCCGACGAAGGCCGGCGAACTCACCGACGTGCTCTACGGGTTGCTGGAGAAGGACCCTGAGAAGCGGCTGGACGTCGACGGCGCGTACACCCTGCTGGACGCCGTGGCGTCCGGCGCCGCCGCCGTGCCCGAGGTGCCCGACGCCACCCGCGCGGTCATGCTGCCGCCCGCTCCCGAGGACGGGGACACCGGCGACGGGAAGACCGGCGAGGACGCGAAGGGCTCCGCCGCGTCGCCGTGGTCGAGCGGCACCACCGGCGGGCGCAGCGCGCCCCGCGGCGGCAGTACGCGTTCCGGCGAGCGGCTGCGCGGCGCTTGGAAGTCCGTACGCGCCGCCGCCGCGGCCGACGCGGCGTCGGGCTCCGCCTCGACGGGAGCGGCGGACGAGGGCGCGACCACCCCGGAGAAGAAGGACGGCACGGACGAGAAGTCCGGCGGGGGCGTCGTCGCGGCCCACGCCTCCGGCCCGGCCCACGCCTCCGGCCCGGGCGACGCCACCGGATCGGTCGCGAGCCGGGCCGGAGGCCCCGCTCCCGCACGCTCCGGGGGCGACCTGCTCGCCACGCTCAAGAGCCCCGGCGGCAAGCGGGCCCTGATCGTGGCCGGCGTCCTCGTGACCGTACTGGTGATCATCGGCGCGGTGATCGCCAACGGCGACGACGGCGGCAGCGGCAGCGGTTCGGGCACCGGCGACGGCGGCAACAGCGCCGGCAAGGACCCCGGTAAGAAGGACGAGAGCGCCGAGAACGGCACCTCCGGCACGGGCGAGGGCGGCGACAAGCCGGCGCCGGACCCCACACCGAGCGGTGACGACGAGCAGGACGACGGCGAGGGCGGCGACGACGGCGCGGACCAGGACGGCGGCGGCCTCCCCGAGGGATACACCACCGTGGAGAACTCCGGCTTCCACTTCTCCGTGGCGATGCCCGAGGGCTTCGAGATGTACGGCACGGCGGGCCGCGGTTCGGGCGCCAAGTACCGTCCGGCGGACGGCGGTTACCCGCGCATACAGGTCGACTACACGGGCAGCCCCGGCGACGACGCGCTGGCGGCCTGGCAGGGGCTCGAGGGGGCGACCCGCAGTCAGAGCACCGACTACAAGCGCGTGAGCATGGAAGAGGTCGAGTGGCGCGACTACCCGACCGTCGCGGACTGGGTCTTCGAGCGCACCGAGGGCGGCGAACGGGTACGGGTGATCAACCGGGGTTTCAAGGTGGACGACGGCCAGGGCCACGCCATTCTGGTGACCTGCAAGGCCGACGCGTGGGACGGCGAGGCCTGCACCACCCTGCGCGAGACCGCCTTCGAGACCTTCCGGCCGCGCTGAGGTCCGTCCGGTCCGGTACAGACGTCACGATCCGTGCGCGGGCGGCGGCGTGACGCCGCGACAGCACGTATCGTGAGAGGTCGTGGACCGTACGCATCCGCAACACGACGGAAGCCGAACGGTTTCGACAGGCTCTGCTCGGCACGGTGGGGAGGCGCTGTGGACGACGACGTGGAGTACGCGGGACGGCTCCTCGCCGGACGCTACCGACTGCCGTACGTGGCCGACGACTTCGCCGAACCGGCCGGCACCCCGGCGTACGACACGGCCAGCGGCCAGGAGGTGCTGGCCCGCCGGGTCCTGCTGCCCGAAGTCGTCGAGGCCGAGTTCCTGGACGACGCGCCTCCCGGCCGGGCGGGCGCGAACGGGGGGAGTGCGGGGGCGACCCGGCAGCCCTCCGACCGGGCGGTGCGCCGCGCCGTCGAGGCGGCCCTCGCCGCGTCCCGCATACCCGACCATCCACGGCTGGACCAGGTTTTCGACGCCTTCGTGGAGGGCGACGCGCTGTGGGTGATCAGTGAACTCCTGCCCGCACGGCCGCTGTCCGAGCTGATCGCCGCCCGTCCGCTCGCCGCCCACCGGGCGGCCGAGATCGCCGCCGACGTGCTCGCCGCGCTGCGCACGGTGCACGCCCACGGGTGGGTGCACCGCAACGTCACCGCCCGCACGGTGCTGGTCTGCGACGACGGGCGCGCCGTCCTCACCGGCCTGGCCGCCGGGGCGGCGGAGGAGGCGCTGTGCGGCCACGACCCGCTCCCCGACCCGTCGCGCACCACCGCCGAACCGCGCGGCGGGATACCGCCCGCCGCCCAGCCCGGCCGCCCGGCCGCAGCGGACGCCGCCGCGCCGGCCCGCGCCGTGCCGGGTCTTCCCAGCGCGGCGCAGAGTCCCCTTCCCGCGGGCTTCCACCGCGACGCGCCGCACGCCCTCGCCGCGCACCAGCACCAGCACCAGGAGCAGGAGCAGCACCAGCAAGGGTCGCTGCCCGCGACGTTCGCCGGCCCGGATGCGCCGGGCACGGCGGAGACCGGGGACGGCTCGGCGGACGCGGTGCCGGTGCCCGGCCGGGAGGGGATCTTCGGGTTCGAGGGCGCCGACTCCGGCGGCGGGCCCGCCGCCCGTGCCGCCCGGCGCGGGGCCATCGCGGCCTACCGGGCCGGCGCGCAGGCGGCCACCGCCCGGGTCGCCGCCGAGGCGCAGCAGCGCCGGGGCGCCGACTGGTGGACCAAGGACTCCGGGCCCTCGGCGGACGATCCCGGCAGCGGACCGCACGACCCGTATGACCCGTACGGCCCGCACGGCAGCCCGTACGCCCCGGCCGACCGGGGCCCGGAGGCGCACGGTACGGACCCGCACGGTCCGGCCGCGCTGCCCGGCCCGCGCCGGATCCCCGGCCGTTCCGTGCCGACACCGTGGGCGCCCGAGCAGCGGGACCCCGTGCCGGACGCCCCGGGCGACGAGGAGGCGGCCGCCGGGACGGAGCACGCCGAACGCCACCGCGGCCCCACCACCTCGCTCGCCGCCGAACGGGCCCGCCAGGCGCGGATGACGATGGTCGGTGCGACGACCGAACGCTGGGCGCCCGAACAAGCCGGACCGGTCCACGAGAACTGGCGCCTTGCACCGCCCGTCGGCCCGTCGGCCGACCTGTGGGCCCTCGGCGTTCTGCTCTTCCGCGCCGTCCAGGGCCACGCGCCCTACCCGGAGGACGACGTCGCCGAACTGGTGCAGATGGTGTGCGCCGAACCGCCCGCGTTCGCCGAGGAATGCGGCCCGCTGCGTCCGGTCGTCGAGTCACTGATGCGCCAGGACCCCACCGAGCGGCCCGACTTCGAGGTGCTGCGCGGCTGGCTGCGGTCGCTGATCCGCTCCGCACCGGAGCCGGACGTCGGCCGCTACACGCTCACCGCGCCGCCGTCCCTGGAGCCCGGCCGCCCCTCCGACCCGCGCCGGCTGCCCGTCAAGCGGCGCCGCGGCGAACTGGTCCGCAGGAGGCGCACCGGCCGCGGACCGCGCGGCGGCGCGCGGCGTACGCAGCGCCACGCGCCGGCCGCGCCGCGCCCCGCTCCCCAACGCGCGGCGCGTCCCGAACCCGCGCCGCGGCAGCCGCAGGAGCCGCGCCCGCCGCGCCCCGCCCGGGCGCCGAGGGCCGGCGGCACGGGCAGCAGCCCGAAGAGCCTGGGCCGGCTGCTCCTCGGGGGCGTGCTGTTGCTGCTCACTGCGGCCGTGCTGTACGCGATGTGGTTCATGCCGAAGCAGGACACCGTGGACGACGGCAGCCGCCGCAGCTCGCTGGAGCAGCCCGAGGCGCCGCCCGCGTCCGGCGGGCCGGCGCCCGAGGAGACGGCGGGGCAGCAGGACGACGAGCGGGAGCCGTCGGGGGAGACCGCGCCGCAGACCTCCGAACCGGCCGCCCCCGCGGACGGCTTCCGCCTGCACGAGGATCCGACGGGTTTCCGCATCGCGGTGCCCGAGGGCTGGGACCGCAACGCCCCGAACGGGCGCGGCCAGGTGCGGTTCGACAGCGGCGAGTTCGAGATGGTGGTCGTCAAGGGCCGTGACTCGACGGAGAAGTTCGGCAGCGACCCGATGGCGTACCAGAGCGACGGCGAGCGCGAGCTGGAGCCGTTCCGCACCTCCGACTGGTCGTCGGCCTCTGGTCTGCGGCGCATCGACGTGGGCGACACGGCGATGGCCGAGGGTACGTACACCTGGCAGGACGCCAGCGGGCGCGACGTCTACGTGCGGAACCGGGCGATGATCCTCGACGGCCGGTACCACCTGGTGCTGGTCATCGGCCCGGACGACGAGCGTGACGCGGTCGACCGCTGGTTCGAGGGCGCCGCCGACACCTACCGCGTCCTGCGGTAGCCCCTCCGGGACCTCTGCGCGCCTCGGCGCCCGGGCGCCCCGTCCGCCGGCCGGCGGTCCTCGACCCGCGTCTGGTCCGAGTGCCGGCATGCGGAGGCCCGTACGAGGGCCGACGGCCGTTGGTCGCCCCGCGTCCGCCACTCCCGGTTCCTCGGTCGCGACGGCGTGCGCCGGCCCGGCGGCGTCCGGGCCCGGGGCGGGCGGCACCCCCGTATCCGGCCGCTCTCCGTCGCGGCGGCGAGACCGCGCCAGTGTCCACTGGCGTGATGGTAAAGCTCCGGTGAAGACGGTTACCGACGGGTATACACGTGACACCCGCGACCGTACTCTGCGCGCATGACGGACTCGCAGGACACGGTCAGCCCGCCCCCCGCCGCCGACCCCGCCCCGGCCGAACCGGACCGCGGCAATCCGGTCGCCGAGGCGCCGGACGGGGACGCGAGCGGGCGGACTGCCGCCGACGTCGTCACGCCCGACGTCGTCGCACGCCTCACCCGCGCCGTCGTCGGCTCCCAGCGCACCGTGAACCACTGCCCGCTCACCGGCGAGGTGCTCGCTCGGCTGCCGGAGTCCACACCCGACGACGTGCTCACCGCCTTCGAGCGGGCGCGCGCCGCCCAGACGGCGTGGGCGGCCCGCAGCGTACGGGAGCGCGCGGCCGTCCTGCTGCGCTTCCACGATCTCCTCCTCGCCCGCCAGGACGAGGTGCTGGACCTGATCCAGCTGGAGACCGGCAAGGTGCGGCTGCACGCGCACGAGGAGGTGCTCGCCGTCGCCGTCGCGGCCCGCCACTACGGCCGCAAGGCTCCGGCGTACCTGCGGCCGAAGGGCCACACCGGCGCCATCCCGGTGCTCACCAAGGTCACCGAGCACCGCCACCCCCGCGGCGTCGTCGGCCAGATCGCGCCGTGGAACTACCCGCTGGAACTGTCCGTCGGCGACGCCCTCCCGGCCCTCGTCTCCGGCAACGCGCTCGTCATGAAGCCGGACACCGAGACCGCACTGACCGCCCTGTGGGCGCGGGAGCTGCTGGTCGAGGCGGGGCTGCCGCCCGAGGTGTGGCAGATGGTGATCGGTGACGGCCCGGTCGTCGGGCCGGTCGTCGTCGCCCAGGCCGACTACGTGTCGTTCACCGGCTCCACCCGCACCGGCCGCGAGGTCGCGCAGAACGCGGCCGCCCGGCTGATCGGCTGCTCCCTCGAACTCGGCGGCAAGAACGCCATGCTGGTGCTGGAGGACGCCGACCTCGACAAGGCCGCCGAGGGCGCCGTCCGTGCCGCCTTCTCCTCCGCGGGCCAGCTGTGCATCTCCGTCGAACGGCTCTACGTCCACGAGTCCGTCGCGGACGCCTTCCTGGAGAAGTTCGTCGCCCGCACGAAGGCCGTACGGCTCGGCCGGCACCTCGCGTTCGGCGCCGAGATGGGCTCGCTGGTCTCGCAGCGGCAGTTCGAGCTGGTCACCGAACACGTCGGGGAGGCCGTCGCCAAGGGCGCCACCGTGCTGACCGGCGGCCGCGCCCGCCCCGACGTCGGCCCGCTGTTCTTCGAACCGACCGTGCTCGACGGAGTGGAGCCGTCGATGACGCTGTGCACCCAGGAGACCTTCGGCCCGGTGGTCTCCGTCTACCGCGTCTCCGACGAGGACGAGGCCGTCCGCCGCGCCAACGCCACCCCGTACGGCCTGAACTCCAGCGTCTGGAGCCGTGACGGGCGCCGCGCCCGCCGCGTGGCCGCCCGGCTGCGCACCGGCACCGTCAATGTCAACGAGGGCTACGCGCCCGCGTACGGCAGCGTGCAGGCCCCCATGGGAGGCATGGGGGAGTCCGGCATCGGGCGGCGCCACGGCTCCGAGGGCATCCTCAAGTTCACCGAGCCGCAGACCGTCGCCCACCAGCGCGTGCTGCCGATGGCGCCGTCGATGGGGATGAGCGACGCCTCGTACGCCGCGTTCATGAACGTGTCCCTGAAGGCCCTCAAACTGCTCCGCTTCCGCTGACCCGAAGGAGACGTGCCCAGTGTCAGCCTCCCAGCCAGCTCCCCAGCATGCGTACGACTACGACGTCCTCGTCGTCGGCTCCGGCTTCGGCGGTTCGGTCTCCGCGCTCCGGCTCACCGAGAAGGGCTACGCGGTGGGCGTCCTGGAGGCGGGCCGCCGCTTCACCCGGGAGAGCCTGCCGAAGAACTCCTGGGACGTGAAGAACTACCTGTGGGCCCCGGCCCTCGGCCTGTACGGGATCCAGCGCATCCACCTGATGGACAACGTGATGATCCTGGCCGGCGCCGGGGTCGGCGGCGGTTCCCTCAACTACGCCAACACCCTCTACGTGCCACCGCCCGCGTTCTTCCAGGACCGCCAGTGGGGCGCGATCACCGACTGGCAGGAGGAGCTGAAGCCGTACTACGACCAGGCGCAGCGCATGCTCGGCGTCCGTCTCAACCCGACGATGACGCCGTCCGACGTCCACCTGAAGGCGGCGGCCGAGAAGATGGGCTGCGGCGACAGCTTCCACCTGGCGCCGGTCGGGGTCTTCTTCGGCGACGGCGAGGACGCCGACGGCTCCGTGCGCGCGGACGCCGGAACCGTGGTCCCGGACCCGTACTTCGGCGGTGCCGGACCCGACCGCCGTGCCTGCAACGAGTGCGGCGAGTGCATGACCGGCTGCCGGCACGGCGCCAAGAACACCCTCAACGAGAACTACCTGCACCTCGCCGAGAAGGCCGGGGCCGTCATCCACCCGATGACCACCGTCACCGAACTGCGGGAGGACGGGAACGGCGGCTTCGAGGTGGGCACCGTGCCCACGGACCGGCGGAAGGCGAAGCCCACCGTGCTGCGCGCCCGCCGGGTGGTGATCGCGGCCGGCACCTACGGCACGCAGACGCTGCTGCACCGCATGCGCGACACCGGAGCCCTGCCCCATCTGTCGCAGCGGCTGGGTGAGTTGACCCGCACCAACTCCGAGGCCCTCGTCGGCGCGCAGACCGCGGGCCGCCGCTACCGGAAGAAGTACGGCAAGGAGGCGAAGCTCGACTTCACCCGCGGTGTCGCCATCACCTCCTCCGTCCACCCGAACGAGAACACCCACATCGAGCCGGTCCGCTACGGCAAGGGCTCCAACGCGATGGGCGCCCTCACCACCCTCCAGGTGCGGCACGGCACCCGCCTGCCGCGCGCCCTCGCGCACGTGGTCACCCACCTGCGGCACCCGGTGCAGACACTGCGCCTGCTGTCCAAGTGGAAGTGGTCCGAGCGCATCATCATCGGCCTGGTCATGCAGACCCTGGACAACTCGCTGACCACGTACCGGAAGACGAAGGGCCCGGGCAAGGGCCTGCTCACCGCCCGGCAGGGCCACGGCGCGCCCAACCCGCTCTTCATCCCGGAGGGCGCGGAGGCCGCCCGGCGACTGGCCGACGAGATCAACGGCTTCCCCGGCAGCAACATCGGCGAGGTCATGGGAACTCCGCTCACCGCGCACTTTCTCGGCGGCTGCCCCATCGGCGCGGACGCCGACAGCGGCGTCATCGACCCCTACCACCGCCTGTACGGCCACCCCGGCATCTCCGTCGTCGACGGCGCCGCCGTCTCCGCGAACCTGGGCGTCAACCCGTCGCTGACCATCACGGCGCAGGCCGAGCGCGCCATGTCGCTCTGGCCGAACAACGGTGACGCCGACCCACGTCCCGAACAGGGCACGGACTACGTGCGGCTGGCGCCGGTGCAGCCGTCCGCCCCCGCCGTGCCCGAGGACGCCTTCGGCGCGCTCCGGCTGCCGCTGCTCCCGGTCCCCTCCGTTCCACCGAAGTCCGCACCTGCGGACGGGACCTGACCGCCCGTCCACCCCCTCAGAGCCGGCGGCGGCGGGCGGCGAGGCGGAGTGCGGTGGCCCCGAGGGCGACGGCCGTCAGGCTCGCCAGGGCGACCAGCGGGAGACCCTGTCCGGCGCCGGTCTCCGCCAGCGCGCCGTCGGGGAGGGCGGCCTCCGTGCCCGCGTCCGTACGGGACGCCGGGCGCAGCACGGCCGGGGCACGGCCGCCCTGCGGACGTACCTCCGCGGTGGTGGCGGCCGCGTGCGTGGAGGTGATCTCGAAGCGGTACCACTCGTCGTCCTGCCGGCAGAGCGGGCTGCCGGGTGGACCGTCCGAGACCCAGCGGGTGCTGAACGCCAGGGCGCCGGCCGCACCGGGAGGAGTGTCCGGCGCGAGGCGAAGGCGCAGCCGCATCTCGTAGGTGTGGCCCGCCTCGACGTCCGTGTACGCGTACACGCCGCCTCCGGACGAGGCGTCCTGCCAGGTGCCGGCGCCCCAGTCGAAGTACTGGACGACGACGTGGCGTTGGGCGGCGAGCCAGTCGCTCGCGTACAGACCGTCGCGGAAGGCGACGGCCAGGCCGAACTGCACCCGGGTCGCGTCGGCGCCCTCGGTGTTGTCGAGGGTCACCGTGAACGGCTCGGTGGTGGAGCCCGCGCGCACGACGGCGGGGAGCCCCGACACGCTCACGTCGAAGTCCGCCACGTCGCAGACCCCGCCGGGCAGGTCCTCGTCGGCGTCCGCGCCGGGGCTCCGGCTCGGCTCTCGGCTTCCGCTCGGGGTAGGGCTTCCGCTCGGGGTGGCGCTTCCGCTCGGGAAGGGGCCGCTGGGCGGAGGGCTCGAACTCGGCGGTGTGGGCGGCACGCTGGGCGTCGTCGTCGCGTCGGGGGAGGCCGGGGGCGTCTCCGTCGGGGTATCCGGCTCCGGCGCCGTGGTGCTCCGCGACGGAGTGGGCGTCGGGGACGTCGTGCGCGTGCCGGGCGGTCCGGCCGTGGCGGACCGGGTGGGCGAACCGTCCCCCGTGGGTGTGGCGTCGGCCGTCGCGGACCCGGCCGGTGCCGTCATTGCGAGGCACGCGAGAACGCAGGTTGCGACGGCGGACAGGAGCACGCGGCGCAACTGCATGATGTCCTCGTCCCGTTCGTGGAAGGGAGTTGGGCGCGGCGCGAGGAGGCGCCCGGCTCGTCCCGGTGCGCAGTACGGTAAGGGCCGCTGACGCCCCTGTCAGCCCGCCTGACGCACCCGGTCCGTCGTGCGTGCGAGCGGGCACCCGGCATTACGGGAGACTCGGGACGGTTGCCCTCGATCCCGTGCATTCTCCTGTGATTCATGTCACGTCGCCGTCGTCCCCTTCGACGGGATGCGGCCCCCTCCGCCGCGGCGCGCCGGCCGCCCGGCCGGGAGCTGCCAGGGCCCCGCGGCGACGGCCGGGGGGTGGGGTGGCCGTTGTCGCGGGGCCCTGGGGTGTGCGCCGGCGTCAGGGCGGCGCCGACGCCGGAGGCGGCGCCGGGGAGGGGGAGGCGCCGCCGGCTTCTCGGACCGGCGTGTGCGGAGCGTCGTCCGCGGAGCGGTCGGCCCAGGGCGTCCCCGGGACCGACCGCTTCACCCCTGCCGCAGCAGGGGGATCGCGACCGGGCTGCTGTCCCCTGCTGTCCGGTCACGTCACCGGAGCGAGGTCCCACGACGCGCGTTCCCCCGCAGGGGTGCACGGGCGTCTCATCGCTCCGGTGGCACCGCCCCTCTGCCGCCGGGCCCAGTCGGCACAAGGACACCCGGCCCAACGAAGCCCGCGCGGGCCGGTCACGCACCGTACGGGTGAGTCGCGGGGCGCGGTGTGTACGCCGGGCCGGGAGCGGACGGTGCGATCAGGCGCGTCCGCGGCTGAGTTCGAGCAGTGTCATCGCCATGGTCGTGCCGGGCCTGCCCAGTTCGTCGCGGTAGCGGGCGAGGATCTCCATCTCGCGGGCGAGGTGGACGCGGCGACCGCCGGAGGCGATGCGCGCGCGCTGGATGCCGGCCGAGACCGTCATCCGTTCGCGTACCAGGGCGATGATCTGTTCGTCCAGGGCGTCGATGCGGCGCCGACCGTCGTCGATCTCCCCGGCGGGCGGCTCGGTCCCGTGCGCGGTGCCGGTCGCCCTGGTCGTGGTGGTCGCCGTCGTGGCGGTGGTCGTGCTCATCCGAGGTGGCTCCTCGCTCCGGGCCCGCGCCCGGATCGGTCGGGGGGAGGAGCCCCGTCCGCCACGGCCCGGGACGGGAAACGCGAGGCGCCCCGGGCCGTGGCCGGCCCGGGGCGCCTACAGGTTCGCGTATCAGCTCACGCGGCGACCTTGGCAGCCGGACGGGCCGGTGCCATAGGTAAACCAGAAGGTCGTGTGCGTGTGCATGCGCCCCAGTATGCCACCGCCCCGCGTCGTGCCCACCGGACGTCTCACTCTGCGGGATGCCCGGGGGCGACGGCAGGGCGCGTACGAGCGGCGCCGGGGCCCGCACCGGGGCGGCCGGGGGCGCGTCCCCACCCCGCTAGACTGGGCCGCACACCCCCGCTCCACCGCCGAAAGGCCACCCGTGCGCGACACCGCCCAGACCGCCGCCCCGGACACCGTGCTGGTCGTCGACTTCGGCGCGCAGTACGCCCAGCTCATCGCCCGCCGGGTGCGCGAGGCCCGGGTCTACAGCGAGGTCGTCCCGTCCACCATGCCGGTGGCGGAGATGCTCGCCAAGGACCCGAAGGCGATCATCCTCTCCGGCGGCCCCTCCTCCGTCTACGCCGAGGGCGCACCCTCCCTGGACCGCGCGCTCTTCGAGGCGGGCGTCCCCGTCTTCGGCATGTGCTACGGCTTCCAGCTGATGGCGCAGGCGCTCGGCGGCACCGTCGACAACACCGGCAGCCGCGAGTACGGGCGCACCGACCTGCACGTCTCCCGGTCCGGCTCGACCCTCTTCGAGGGCACCCCGGACGAGCAGCAGGTGTGGATGTCGCACGGCGACGCCTGCTCCGCCGCGCCGGAGGGCTTCGCGGTCACCGCGTCCACCGACATGGTGCCGGTGGCCGCGTTCGAGAACGACGAGCGGCAGCTCTACGGCGTGCAGTACCACCCCGAGGTGATGCACTCCACGCACGGCCAGCAGGTGCTGGAGCACTTCCTCTACCGGGGCGCGGGCCTGACCCCGTCCTGGACGACCAGCAGCATCGTCGACGAGCAGGTCGAGGCCATCCGGACACAGGTCGGCAGCAAGCGCGCCCTGTGCGGACTCTCCGGCGGCGTCGACTCCGCCGTCGCCGCGGCGCTCGTGCAGAAGGCCATCGGCTCGCAGCTCACCTGCGTCTACGTCGACCACGGCCTGATGCGCCAGGGTGAGACCGAGCAGGTGGAGAAGGACTTCGTCGCGGCCACCGGCGTCCAGCTCAAGGTCGTCGACGCCGCCGACCGCTTCCTCGGCGCGCTCGCCGGGGTCTCCGACCCGGAACAGAAGCGGAAGATCATCGGCCGCGAGTTCATCCGCGTCTTCGAACAGGCCCAGGCCGAACTCGTCGCGGAGGCCGGCGGGCAGAGCGGGGCCGCGGGAGAATACGCGTTCCTCGTCCAGGGCACGCTCTACCCGGACGTCGTCGAGTCCGGCGGCGGCACCGGCACCGCCAACATCAAGTCCCACCACAACGTGGGCGGGCTCCCCGAGGACCTGGAGTTCGAGCTGGTCGAGCCGCTGCGGAAGCTGTTCAAGGACGAGGTCCGGATGGTCGGCCAGGAGCTCGGGCTGCCGGAGGAGATCGTCCAGCGCCAGCCGTTCCCCGGCCCCGGCCTGGGCATCCGCATCGTCGGCGAGGTCACCCGCGAGCGCCTGGACGTCCTGCGCGCCGCCGACGCCATCGCCCGCGAGGAGCTGACCGCCGCCGGCCTGGACCGCGAGATCTGGCAGTGCCCGGTCGTGCTGCTCGCCGACGTCCGCTCCGTCGGCGTCCAGGGCGACGGCCGCACCTACGGTCACCCGGTCGTGCTGCGGCCCGTCTCCTCCGAGGACGCGATGACCGCCGACTGGTCCCGCCTCCCGTACGACGTGCTGGGCCGCATCTCCACCCGCATCACGAACGAGGTCCGCGACGTCAACCGCGTCGTCCTCGACGTCACCAGCAAGCCCCCGGGCACCATCGAGTGGGAGTGACCGGGCCGCCGCCCGCCCTCTCCCCGGTCAAACCGTCGCGCCACCGCTCACTCGTTCGAGCGGTGGCGCGGGCGTTTCCGCCGCTACTCTGAGGCGTACGGCCGAGAATCCCGTCCATGGGAGGAACCATGACCGCCGAACCGCTGCCTTCGTGGGCCTACCCGCCCCCTGGGGGGTTCACCGCGGACGACCTCGACCGAATCCCCGACCTCCCGCCGCACACCGAGCTGATCGACGGGAGCCTCGTCTTCGTGAGCCCGCAGAAGTACTTCCGCACGCTCGCGATGTACCTGTTCGAGTCGGGCCTGCGCCGGACGGCCCCACCGGAACTGGCCTTCTGTCGCGAGATGTCCGTCGTGCTGGGCAGGCGCAACCGCCCGGAGCCCGACATCACGGTCGTCCGCGCCGAGGCGGTCACCGCGGAGGCCGAGGAAACGGGTCACGTGCCGGAGGACGTGGTCCTGGCGGTGGAGATCGTGTCTCCGGACTCCGAGGAGCGGGACCGCAAGCGGAAGCCGCAGCTGTACGCCGAGGCGGGCATCCCCCACTTCTGGCGGGTGGAGAAGGGCGAGGGGCGTCGCCCGGTGGTCTACGTCTACGAACTGGATCCGGCGACGCGCGCCTACGTTCCGACCGGCATCCACCACGACCAGCTCAAGCTGTCGGTGCCGTTCACGATCGACATCGACCTCACGGAGATCGACCGCCTCTAGGGCCTGTCCTGGCCCTCCCCGGTCGGGTCCGCGTAGGCGCCTGCGCGGGCGGCCGCCGCAGCGGCTTCGGCGGCGCGGACGGCGGCGGCCTCGTCCACCGGGTCCCCGGAGGCGAGCATCCGGTAGTACAGGGGTGCGGAGACGGCGCGGATCACTTCTGCGGGGTCGGTGCCCTCCGGAGCCTCGCCGCGAGCGACGGCCGCCACCACGCACGGCGCCCACTCCGCGATCCGGGTCGCGTAGAAGCGGTGCAGCGCCGCCGAGGTGCGCCGATCGCACGCCGCGGCCGCGATCACCGCGCGGAAGAGGGGCCCCTGGCGCGGGTCCGACAGCGTGCGCTGCACCAGCAGGGCGTTCTCCCGCAGATCGCCTCGGAGCGAACCCGTCTCGGTACGGGGGAGTGACTGCTCCGCCATGTCCCGCAGCAGGTCGGCCACCAGGCCGGTGGGCGTTCCCCAGCGCCGGTACACGGTCGTGCGCCCCACGTCCGCCCGGCGCGCGACGTCGGCGAGGTCCAGGCCGGCGAAGCCGGACTCGGACAGCAGGTCTCCCGCCGCCCGCAGCACCGCTGCCCTGACCTGAGCGGTGCGTCCGCCCGGGCGGACGGTCCCCGGGGCTCCAGCATCGGCGGCCATAACGGTACTCCGGTTCCTTTAATGGTAGGACGACTGTTACTCTAAGCCCGGAGCCATTAATGGGATCACAATCCCGTTAGTTGTGAAGAGGGGCGAGGAGAGGGGTCGTCATGGAGTACAGGTCGCTGGGTGCGTCGGGGCTGAAGGTGCCTGCGCTGAGCTTCGGTGCCGGGACGTTCGGCGGCCGGGGCCCGCTCTTCGGGGCGTGGGGCACGACGGACGCGCGGCAGGCGCGCCGGCTGGTGGGCATCTGCCTCGACGCCGGCGTGACGCTCTTCGACACCGCAGACGTCTACTCCGACGGCGCTTCGGAGGAGGTGCTCGGCCAGGCGATCAAGGGGCGGCGGGACGAGGTGCTGATCTCCACCAAGACCAGCCTCCCGACCGGAGACGGTCCCGCCGAGGCGGGCTCCTCCCGCTCGCGTCTGATCAGGGCTTGCGAGGACGCGCTCCGGCGGCTGGGAACCGACCACCTCGACCTCTTCCAGATGCACGCCTTCGATGCGGGCACGCCGGTCGAGGAGGTGCTCGCCACGCTGGACGACCTGGTGCGGGCCGGGAAGGTCCGCTACGTGGGGGCCTCCAACTTCTCCGGCTGGCAGCTGATGAAGTCGCTCGCCGCCGCGGAGCGCGACGCCCGCCCCCGCTACGTCGGGCACCAGGTCTACTACTCGCTGGCCGGACGGGACTACGAGTGGGAACTCATGCCCCTGGGTGCCGACCAGGGGGTGGGGGCGATCGTGTGGAGTCCGCTCGCCTGGGGTCGGCTGACCGGGAAGGTCCGCCGGGGGAAGCCGCTGCCGCCGGGCAGCCGGCTGCACGACACGGCCTCCTTCGCGCCGCCTGTCGAGGACGCGCACCTCTTCCGCGTCGTCGACGCTCTCGACGAGGTCGCCGCGCGCACCGGCCGTACGGTCCCTCAGATCGCGATCGCCTGGTTGCTGCAGCGCCCGACGGTCGCCTCCGTCCTCGTCGGTGCGCGCAACGAGGAGCAGCTGCGCCAGAACCTCGGCGCCGTCGGATGGTCGCTGGAGCCGGAGCACGCCGCGCTCCTGGACGCGGCGAGCGAGAAGGAGGCGCCGTACCCGTACTTCCCCTACCGGCGGCAGGAGGGCTTCGCCCGCCTCGACCCGCCGCTGGTCGCGGGGGCCGGCGTGGCGCTCTAGACGTGGCGCTCTAGACGTGTTCGGAGATGAGGACCGCGGTGGTGTCGGGTTCGAGGGCCTCGAAGAGGTGGGGGACGTCGCCCGGGTAGGCGGTGTAGTCGCCGGGTGCGAGTTCGTGGGGCTCGTCGGCGATGCCGACGAGGGCGCGTCCTGTGCTGAGGACGACGTGCTCGACCGTGCCGGGCATGTGCGGGTCGGAGGCGCGCGGCGCGCCGGGCTGGTGGCAGATGCGGTAGACGTCGCGGCGGGCGTGCGGGGGGCAGGAGGACAGCAGCGTGGCGACGTAGTCGGCCTGCTCGGAGGAGAGCGCGGGCCCCTCGCCGGCGCGGATGAGCTGGACGTTCGGGCGCGGCGGGTCGACCAGGCGGGCGAACGGCACGTTCAGGGTGACGCTCAGTGCCCACAGTGTCTCGATGCTGGGATTGCCGGTGGCGGACTCCAGTTGGGAGAGCGTGGACTTGGCGATGCCGGCGCGGCGGGCGGTCTCGGCGAGGGAGAGCCCGGCGCGGCGGCGTTCCCGCTGCAGGGAGCCGGCGATGACGGCGAGCGGCGCACCGCCGGTGGGCTGCTGGTCGTTCCGGGACATGGGTCGTTCGCTCCAGGGGTCGATCGTTCGGTTTGACGTACCGCCGTTCGTGTGTTCATTCTAGACGTCGTGCGTTCGATATGGCGGAACTCTCTCTCCGAGCTCGACCGGCGGCTGGCGCGCGACATCGGGTTGATCTGTGTCGCCGACGGCTTCGTCGGCCTGTCCTTCGGTGCCATCACGGTGAGCGCGGGGCTTCCCGTGTGGCTGCCGATGCTGCTGTCCCTGGTGGTGTTCGCGGGCGCGGCCCAGTTCCTGTTCGTGGGGCTGGTGGCCTCGGGCGGCAACCCGATCGCCGCCGTGGTCGCCGGTCTGCTCGTCAACGCCCGCCACGTGCCGTTCGGCTTCGCGGTCGGCGACGTGCTGGGCGACGGGTGGCTGCGGCGCCTGGTCGGCAGTCACCTGATGATCGACGAGACGGTGGCGTTCGCGCTGGGGCAGAAGGAGCCCGAGCGGCGGCGGGCCGCGTACTGGACGTGCGGCGTCGGACTGTTCGTCTGCTGGAACGTGGGCGTGCTGGCGGGGGCGTTCGGCGGCACGGTGGTCACGGACACCGACGCCTTCGGGCTCGACGCCGCGTTCCCCGCGGTGCTGCTCGCGCTGGTGCTGCCCTCGCTGAAGGACCGGCCGACCCTGCGGGCGGTCCTGGTGGGCGTGGCGATCGCGCTGGCCACGGCGCCGTTCCTGCAGGCCGGACTGCCGGTGCTGCTGGCGCTGCTCGGGGTGCTCGTGTCCCTGCGCGGCGGTGCTCGGGGCGGCGGTGACCCGAGTGACGAGGGTGACGAGGACGACCAGGACGACCAGGACGACGAGGACGACGACGCGGCCGGGACGGCACGGACCTCGAAGGAGACGGTGCGATGAGCGACACGTCCATGACCCTGGTGGTCGCCGCGTTCGTACTCGGCGCGGGCACGTTCGCGTTCCGCCTCGCCGGGCCCGTGCTGCGCGCGCGGGTCGAACTCTCGCCGCGGGTGGAGCGGCTGATGGGCACCTCGGCGGTGGTGCTGCTGGCCGCGCTGGTCGCGACGGCGGCCCTGCTGGAGGGACACGAGTTCGCGGGGTGGGCACGGCCCGCGGGGGTGGCCGTCGGCGGCGTGCTGGCCTGGCGCCGGGCGCCGTTCCTGGTCGTGGTCCTCGCGGCCGCGGCCACGGCGGCGGGCCTGCGCCTGCTCGGCGTCCCCTGAACGCCGCCTGCCCGCGCACCGCCTGCTGCGGCGCGCGGGCAGGATGCCGTGCGGGGTGGCTACGCGGCGCCGTCGGCCAGGGAGGCGAAGACCACCACGTTGTCGCTGTAGGAGCGCTCCTCCTCGTCGTACGCTCCGCCGCAGGTGATCAGACGGAGGCCGGCGTGGTCGAGATTCCGGTACACCTCGAGGGTCGGGAAGTCGTTCTTCGGGTACCGCTCCACGCGCTCGACCTCGAACGTCGCCTTTCGTCCGTCCTCGCGGAGCACGTCCACCCGGTCGCCCGCGCCCAGCTTGCCGAGTGCGAAGAACACCGACTGCTCGCCGTCCCACGTCACATGTCCGGCGATCACCGCCGGTCCCCGTTCGCCGGGCGTCGGACCGGGCGTGTACCAGCCGGCCTTCTCGTGGTCCTGCGGGGTCTCCATCGCGCCGTTGCTCTGCCGTCCCAGGTCGACCAGCGGGGAGGAGACGTCGATCGACGGGATCGAGATCCGGACCGGCTCGGACTCCGGCAGCACCGGCCCGCGGGCCTCCTCGCCACCGTCCTCGCCCTCTTCCTTCCCACCGCCGGACGGCGCGTCCGAGGGCGCGGGGACGTCACGTTCGGACTGGGACCGGGAGGGCGGCGGAGGCGGCTCCGGCTCCTGCCGGGACAGTCCCAGGACGAGCAGCGTCGCGGCCACGGCGGCGAAGACCACCGCGGCCACGACGAAGCCGCGCGTACGCGTCGTGCCGGTCATCGGCTCAGCCGTCGAGGCGTGTCCGACGGCGCATCATCACCAGCGCACCGGCCGCGCCCACCAGGCCGACGCCACCGGCTGCGATCAGGCCGGGGGACTCGATGCCACCGGTGCCCTCACCGCCGGTCTCCACGCCGCCGACCGGCATGGAGCCGATTGCGGCGCCCTTGACCATGCCGCAGTTCGCCGGGGCCGTGGCCTCGAGCGGCAGCTTGGGGTCGAGTTCGCTCTTGCCGGCGTCGGCGTCGTACTTGCCGTTGTCGTTGACGTCGATGCCGTGCTGCACGAGGTGCAGGTCCTTGATGTGCTCGGCGACGTCGTCCGACACCTCGATGGTGCGCTCGTAGGACAGGTTGCCGTCGCCGTCGGCCTTCGGCATCCGGTCCACGGCCAGACCGCTGTCCATGGACGTGTCGCCCTTGGTGGTCAGCGAGATCATGATGTCGCCGTAGGAGGGGATGCCCTCCGGGGTGGAGACGATGCCGTCGCCGTTCTTGTCGGCGTCCGGAGTGGGGCAGGCGAAGTCCTTGCCCTCGGTGGAGCCGTGCAGGTGCTGCGCGTGCGGCGCGTTCGGGGTCATGCCCTCGGCCTCGACCTTCACGGTCAGCTCGTTGCCCTCGACGCTGAGGAACGCGGTGCCGGTGGCGCCGGAGTCGCTGAGCTGCTTCAGGTCGATCTGGTGGGCGTCGCCGTCTGCGGCGGAGGCCGGGCCCGCGACGCCGAGCGTCAGGGCCGCTGGGAGTGCGGCGAGTACGGCGATGCGGGTGGTGCGGCTGAGTATCACGGGTGATCACCTTCCGTCGGGCCGTGTGTGGCGGCCGCCCTTCCTCGGCTCGCAGCCGGCGGGTCCCTCACGACGTCCCACCGGGCCGTGGAAGGGCGACCTGTGCCCCTCATTCGCCACGACCCAGGGGGCGGATTGGTCCCCGTTCGGGAATTTCCCGGCACGCGGGTCGTGCGCATCGTCGGCGCAGTTCACGACGGCGAGGGGCGCTGCATTCTCTGGACGATGCGTCGCACGACGCCGGACTCCCCGGGCCGGCTCCGGGCTCGACGCCCCTCGCCCCCTGTCCGGCCGCGGGGCGTCAGCGGCGGTGCGGCCTGCGGGCGCCGTGGTCGAACGAGGCGGAGTCCGCGCCGCGCAACGGCGTGGCCTGACGGCGGAGTTCGTGCAGCGACCGGTCCAGGTCGCCGGCCAGCAGGTCCGCCAGGTCGTGCGTCATGCCGTTCCGGACCACGAACCGCAGCGCCTGGATGTCCTCACGGTTCTCCGGGAACGTGTACGCGGGCACCAGCCAGCCGCGTTCCCGCAGGTGGGCGGCGACGTCGAAGACCGAGTAGCCGGTGGCTTCCGGCCGCAGCGTGCAGGCGAAGACGGGTAGTTGGTCTCCGTGCGTGATCAGTTCGAAGGGGCCCAGCGCGGCGATCCGGTCGGCCAGCCCCCGGGCGACCTCGCGGCAGTAGCCCTGGACCCGCCGGTACCCGTCGAAGCCCAGCCGCAGGAACGTGTAGTACTGCGCGGCGACCTGGGCCCCCGGCCGGGAGAAGTTGAGCGCGAACGTCGGCATGTCGCCGCCCAGGTAATTCACCCGGAACACCAGGTCCTCGGGGAGCCCGTCCCGGTCCCGCCAGACGACCCAGCCCACGCCCGGATAGACCAGCCCGTACTTGTGACCGGAGGTGTTGACGGACGCGACGCGCGGCAGCCGGAAGTCCCACCGCAGGTCCGGGTCGCAGAACGGCGCGATCATCGCGCCGGAGGCGCCGTCCACGTGCACGGGGATGTCGAGACCGTCCCGGTCCCGGAGCGCGTCCAGCGCGGTGCAGATGTCCGCGACGGGCTCGTACGAGCCGTCGTACGTCGATCCGAGCACGGCCACCACGCCGATGGTGTTCTCGTCGCACCGCTCCACGGCCCGGTCGGGCGTGAGGTGGTAGACGTCGCCCTCCATCGGCACCAGACGCGCCTCCACGTCCCAGTAGGCCGCGAACTTCTCCCAGCACACCTGGACGTTCGAGCCCATCACCAGGTTGGGGCGGTCCGCGGGCAGCCCCGCGGCGCGACGGGCCTGCTGCCAGCGGCGCTTCAGCGCGAGCCCGGCCAGCATGCACGCCTCGCTCGACCCGGTCGTCGAACAGCCGGGCGCGTCCCCCGGCTCCGGTGCGTGCCACAGTTCGGCGAGCATCCGCACGCACCGCTCCTCCAGGGCGGCGGTGCGCGGGTACTCGTCCTTGTCGATCATGTTCTTGTCGAAGCAGTCCGCCATCAGCCGGTCGGCCTGCGGCTCCATCCACGTCGTCACGAACGTGGCGAGGTTGAGCCGGGCGTTCCCGTCCAGCATCAGCTCGTCCCGCACGATCCGGTACGCCAGCTCCGGGTCCATCTCCCCGGCGGGCAGCGCGTCCCGCGGCACCACCGGCGGCTCGGCGGCGAACATCGGGCTCACCGCGAGCACGTCCCGCCGGCCCTCCCGCGCAGACTCCCGTGACCCGCTCACCCCTCCACGCTAGGCCGGGCCCTCCCGGGCCGCTCCCCGGCCTGACCCGTTCGGCGGACGGCAGGCCGCTCGCCCGCGCCGGCCGGCGGAGAGGACGGGGGCGTCAGACCAGGCGGCGGGCGGTGGCCCAGCGGGTGAGTTCGTGGCGGTTGGAGAGCTGGAGCTTGCGCAGCACCGCGGAGACGTGCGACTCGACGGTCTTGACGGAGATGAAGAGCTGCTTGGCGATCTCCTTGTACGCGTAGCCGCGCGCGATCAGCCGCAGCACCTCGCGCTCGCGCTGGGTGAGCCGGTCCAGGTCCTCGTCGACCGGCGGCGCGTCGGTGGAGGCGAAGGCGTCCAGCACGAAACCCGCCAGGCGCGGGGAGAAGACGGCGTCGCCGTCGGCGACCCGGAACACCGCGTCGACCAGGTCGGCGCCGGTGATGGTCTTGGTGACGTAGCCGCGCGCGCCGCCTCGGATGACGCCGATGACGTCCTCGGCGGCGTCGGAGACGGACAGCGCGAGGAACCGCACGGGCTGCTCGGCCGCGCCCATCAGCGAGGTGCTGCGCCGCAGCACCTCCACCCCGCCGCCGCCCGGCAGGTGCACGTCCAGCAGGACGACGTCCGGCCGGGTGGCCTGGATGACCGTCATCGCCTGGTCGACGTCGCCGGCCTCGCCGACGACCTCCACCCCGGTCGCCTCGGTGCGGCCGATCTCCGCCTGCACGCCCGCCCGGAACATCCGGTGGTCGTCGACGAGCACGACGCGCGCGCGACGGCCCTCCGTCGTGGGTGCCGTGGTCTGCTGCTCGCTCACGCTTCCGCCCTCTCCATCTCCAGCTCCACCTCCGTGCCGCCGCCCGCGGCGGGGCGGATGCGGGCCGTGCCGCCGTTGCGTTCCATCCGGCCGATGATCGACTCGCGGACGCCCATCCGGTCGGCCGGCACCGCGTCCAGGTCGAAGCCCGGGCCGCGGTCGCGTACGGACACGAAGACCGTACGGCCCTCGACCTCCGCGAAGACCTGGACGGCGCCGCCCTCGCCACCGTACTTGGCGGCGTTGACCATGGCCTCCCGCGCCGCCTGGACCTGGGCGCCCAGCCGCTCGTCCAGGGCGCAGTCGCCGACGCAGACCACCTCGACCGGCACCCCGTGGTCGTCCTCCACCTCGGCGGCCGTGGCCTTCACCGCCTCGGCGACGGTGTCCGGCTCGTCGGACTCGTCCTTGCCGTTGCCCTGCGGCTTGTAGAGCCACACCCGCAACTCGCGCTCCTGCGCGCGCGCCAGGCGGGCGACCTCGCGCGGGTCGTCGGCGTTCCGCTGGATGAGGGTGAGGGTGTGGAGCACCGAGTCGTGGACGTGCGCGGCGACTTCGGCCCGTTCCTGGGCGCGGATGCGCATCAGCCGCTCTTCGGAGAGGTCCTGCATCATCCGCACCAGGTACGGGCCCGCGAGCAGCGCGATGCCCACCACCACGGCCAGCGACGCCTGGAGCACCTGGCCCAGATGCTCGACCGAGCCCTGGACCACGACGATGCCGGTGACGCCCGCCAGCACCAGCAGCACCCCGGCGGCGCTGCGCGCGAACGGCATCAGGCGGGTACGGCGGCTGACCTCGGCCCAGTGGGAGCGGCGGGCGTTGTCCGCCTGCCGCCACACCACCACCACGCCGACCGTGATGAGGATCAGCGGCCACAGATAGGCGTTCACCGGGCCGAACGGCAGCGGATCGCCCACCACCACCACGGCGGCGAGCAGCACGCACAGCGCGAGGACGGGACCCTTGTCGATCTTCCGGACCAGGCGCGGGCGGGCCGCCTTGCGGGACGCCTCCTGGACGCCTCCCGTGCCCAGCGGCACCACCACCCAGAACGCCGCGTAGAGCACGACGCCCAGGCCGTTCACCGAGCAGAGCACGACGAACGCGATGCGGACCCACGACACCGGCAGGGCCAGGTGGCCGGCCAGGCCGCGCGCGACGCCGCCCAGCATCCGTCCCTCCGCGGACCGGTAGAGCTTCCGCAGCGGCGGCTCGTCGTCGTCGCCGGGGGCGGGACGCGGCGGCGCCGGGGCGGAGGGGGCGGCGGAGGTCATGCCTCGATGGTCACACGCGGGGGCCGCCCGGACATCAGGGTCGGCCCTGAGGCGACCCGGAGGTTCGGGCCCGGCCCTGCGCCGGCCCGGCCCCGGTGCACCGGCCGATCTCAGGGTCGCCTCCGGGTCGGGCCCCGATGCCGCGGGGCGCGGCGGCGGGGGAGCATGGGGCGCATGAACGACGATCCGCAGCCGCCCTCCCCGCCGGGCCCGAGCCTGCGCAAGGAGGCGCCGGCGACGGACGGCACGGCGGCCCCGGACGGACTGGGCGCTCCGCGGCGGCCGGACCGGCCCGATGCACCCGAGCGGCCGGGGCGGCTGCTGCGCAGCAGCCGCCACAAGGTGGTCGGCGGTGTCTGCGGCGGCCTCGGCCGGTACTTCGACCTCGACCCGGTCGTCTTCCGGGTGCCGGTCGCCGTGCTGTCGCTGATCGGCGGCCTCGGTCTGGTCTTCTACGGCTTCGCCTGGCTCATCGTGCCCGCCGAGGGCGAGCGGGAGAACGAGCTGCGTCGCCTGCTGTCCGCCCGGGTGGACGGGGCGTCGCTGTCGGCGATCCTCGTCGCCCTGGTGGGCTGCGGCCTGTTCCTTGCCTCCCTGCGGGCCGGCTACACCTCGTTCTCCCTGCTGGTGGCAGGCGCGGTGGGTGGTGCCGCGTACTGGTCGCAGCGGCGGCGCCGGGCGGAGGCGGCGGGCGCGGAGGGGGCACCCGTGGATACGGCCACGGCGCATGCCGTGGCGGACGCGCCCCCGGAGACGCAGGCGCCCCCGGTGCCGTCCACGCCCTCGTGGTGGCGCGAGCCGCTCACGAAGGACGGCACCCCTGCCAGGGAGAGCGGCTACCTGTGGGGACCGGACACCGAGAGCGCGTACACCGCCGCCGACAAGGCGGCCTTCCGGCGACGGCAGCGGGAACGGCGGTCGTCCGGCGGGCCGGTCTTCGCCCTGGCCTCGGTCGTCGGCCTGGCGGCCTTCGGTATCGCCCTGGGCAGCCGCTGGCTCCTCGCGGACAGCCTGGTCATCGGCCTCTCCTGCGCGCTTCTGGTGTACGGCCTCGCGCTGGCCGTCACCGCTTTCACCGGGCGCGTCGGCGGCGGCACGCTCTTCATGGTCCTGGTCACCGGGCTCGCCCTCGCGGCGGCCTCCCTGCTGCCGCAGGACATCGCCGCCGAATGGGAGGAACGCCGCTGGGTGCCCGTCTCGGCGGCCGCCGTCGCCCCGTACTACGAGCAGGGCACCGGTCGCGCGACGCTCGACCTGAGCCGGGTGCGTCCCGGCGAGGGCGACGGCCTGCGGACGCGGGCCCGGCTCGGCGCGGGCGAACTGCGGGTGCTGGTGCCCGACGACGTCGTGGTGCGGGCGGACATCGAGGTCGGGGTCGGCGGCTACCGGCTGGAGCCGGCGTCCGCCGCCCCCGCCCCGCCCGTCCCCGACCCCGACGACCCCGACGACCCCGACGGCGCGGACGGCGCGCCGGAGCCCGGCCGCCCCGGTGGGCCGGCCGACGCGACGGGCGGCGGCCTCGGCGTGACGGCCACACGTACGCTGCCGCCGCCGGACGGCGCGGAGCCGCAGGGCACGCTGACACTCGACCTGGACGTCGGCGTCGGCGAGGTCGTCGTCGAACGGACGGAGCGACCACGGACCGGCGAGGAGGGCGCGCGATGACCCGGCACCGTTTCGAGCCGGCACGGCTGGCCATGGGGCTTCTGCTGTGCGGAGCGGCCGTCGTGTACCTGCTGGACGGGCTCGGCGTGATCGACGTCCACCCCGCGCCGCTCGCCCTCATGGTGCCCGCCACGCTGATGCTCGGCGCCGTGCTGGCGGTGACCACCGTCCTTCTCCGCCACGCCCGGACCCGCCGCCGTCGCCGCGCCGGGGCGCCCGCCCCCGACTGATCACGTCCGTCGCGGGCGTGCAGCGGGGTGCGCGGGCCCGGCCGACGAGGCGGGCGTCAGCCGTAGAGGGCGCGGCCCCGGCGTCGGCGCCGGCCGGCGAGCGCCGAGTCGAGGGACAGCCGCCCCGCGCCCGCCAGCAGCAGCGGCGTCCAGGCCATCAGGTATGCCAGGTCGTTGCCGTAGTAGTACGGCTCCGTCGACCAGGTCACGGTCAGCCAGAAGGAGAGGGAGATCAGCGCGCCGCCGAGCGCCGCGAGGCGGGTGAGGAGGCCGACCAGGGCTCCGGCGCCCACGGCGATCTCGCCGAAGGCGATCGCGTAGCCGAAGCCCTCCGGGCTCTTCAGCGCGAGGTCGACCATCCACTCCGCGCCGGCCGTCTCGCGGACGCCCTCGAGCATGGCGGTCAGCGAGCCGGGTCCGGTGCCGGAGAGGAAGCCGGGGTCGGTGAGCTTGTCGAGGCCGGCGTAGACGAACGTGCCACCGAGGAAGAGGCGCAGCGGCAGCAGTGCGGAGCGCGCGAGGGCGCCGCGTATACCGGTCGGGCCCTCGGCCCGTTCCAGGTCCGTCGTCATCGGCATCGCGATCCCGCCTTCCCGCCGCGCCGCCTTCCGGCCGGTGCCGGGTACGGCTGTTGTGGTCATGCCCGCTGCTGCCGTCGGACTACCACCGCGGAGTACGTGAGGGGAAGGGGAGGCGTTCAGACGCGGGTGCCGGACCCCCGGCCGCCCGGGCGCCGCCCGGGCCCTCGACAGGGCGCCGACTGCGCCTCGGCGGGGCGTCGTTAGGCTCCGGGGCCATGGAGACCCTGATCAACGTATGCGTCGGGCTGCACATTCTGGGGATCGCCGCGCTGCTCGGCGGGTTCCTCGTCCAGATGAAGGCGATGGCCGCGGGCGAGGCCCGGGTGGTGCCCGCCATGCTGCACGGCGCCCTGCTGATGCTGGTCACCGGCATGGTGATGATCGGCCTCAAGCAGTGGGACGACATGACCGTCAACAATCCGAAGATCGCCCTCAAGCTGGCGCTGCTGGTGGTGATCCTCGGGCTCGTCTACGTCAAGCGGGACGAGGAGCGGCTCCCGGGACCGCTCTTCGGCGCCGTCGGTGCCCTGACCACGGCGAACGTGTTCATCGCCGTGCTCTGGACGTAGCAGGCCGCGCGCGCCGCCCCGGGCCGTGGGAGCCCGGCTCCGGGACGGACGCCCGTTCAGGCCGGGCGGACCGCGCTGTGGAAGGGCATGTAGTCGATCGACTCGTACTTGATCACGTCGCCCGGCTTCGGGGCGTGGATCATCTGGCCGTTCCCCACGTAGATGCCGACGTGGGTCACGTCCGCGTAGAAGAAGACGAGGTCGCCGGGCTGCATCTGCGACCGGGGCACGGTCGTGCCGACCTCGACCTGGTCGTAGGTGGTGCGCGGCAGGCTCACCCCGGCGGCGGCCCAGGCGTCCTGGGTGAGTCCGGAGCAGTCGTACGAGTTGGGCCCGGTGGCACCCCACACGTACGGCTTGCCGAGCTGGGCCTCGGCGAAGGCGATCACCTTCGCCGTACCCGTCGCGGGGGTGTCGGTGCCGCCGCCCGGGTCCCCGGCCTCCTCCTCGCGTTCCCGCTGCTCCTCGCGGCGCCGTTCCGCCTCCTCGGCCTTGCGGCGCGCCTCGGCCTCCCGCCGCCTTTCGGCGGCGGCGAGCCGCGCCTTCTCCTCGGCGGTCAGTTCCGACAGCAGGTCGCGCGCGTCGGAGAGCTTGCCCTGGACGTCCTTCTTGCTCTCCCGCAACCTGTCCTGCGACGTGGTGAGCGTGGAGAGTTCCCGCTGCGCCTCGCCGCGCTTGCGCGCGGCCTCCTGCTTGCGCTCCGCGAAGGTCTCCACGGCCTGCTGCTGCCGCGCGGTCATCCGCTTCATCACGTGCCTCTGCGTGAAGTACCCCTGGGGGTCCTCGGAGAGCAGCAGTGTCGCGGTTCCCGAGAGGCCGCCGGTGCGGTACTGCGCGGCCGCGTACTGCCCGAGCGCGCGACGGGCGTCGTTGACCTCGCCGGCCCGGCGGGCGACCTGGTCGAGGAGGCCGTCGACCTTGTCGCGCTGCGCGTCCGCCTTCTCCTTGGCCGCGTTGTAGCGCTGCGTCTCGGCGCCCGCCTGCCGGTAGAGGGTGTCGACGCGCTGCCGCACCTCCTCCAGCGTCGGTTCGTCGTCCCGGGGGTCGGCGACGGCGCTCTGCGTGGAGAGCAGCGTGACGGAGGCCAGGGCCGCCGTGGTGACGGAGACCGCGCCGTTGCGGGACGCGGCGGTCTGGAGGATGCGGGTGCGCGGCTTGCGGTGGGACGCCAAGGCCACGGCTCCTTCCGGTCACCGGCGGAGGGGCCCGTCCGGCGGGGTGGGGGTGCCTGCTTGGCACGGCACGGTAGCGAAGTTGTGGGACCGGTGTGAAGGCGGTGACCGAAACGTCCGATATCTTTTCGTGACCTCACGGAGGCGGATCCGACGTGTCGGTGGGGCGCTCTAGACTCCGTAGACGATGAGCAGCCTCTTCGACGACAGCTTCCTGGCCGACCTCGAGCCGACGGACCCGGCGGCCGGAGCCCCGGACGACGCGCCGCCGCCCCCGCCCGAGTCCGGTGGGCCCGCAGAGCCGGAGGAGGTCCCCGAGGGCCTCTTCACCGGATCGTTCCAGGGGCGCGGCGGCGACGCGTACTACGGGGACGGCGCGCACCGTCCGGTGATCGACCCGGAGCAGCTGCTGGAGGGGATGAACGCACAGCAGCGCGCCGCCGTGCTGCACCACGGTTCGCCGCTGCTCATCGTCGCCGGCGCCGGCTCCGGCAAGACCCGGGTGCTGACGCACCGGATAGCGCACCTGCTGGCTGCGCGGCACGTGCACCCCGGGCAGATCCTCGCCATCACCTTCACCAACAAGGCGGCGGGCGAGATGAAGGAGCGCGTCGAGCAGTTGGTCGGGCCGCGCGCCGAGCGGATGTGGGTGTCCACGTTCCACAGCGCGTGCGTGCGCATCCTGCGCCGGGAGAGCAAGAAGCTCGGCTTCACCTCCAGCTTCTCCATCTACGACGCGGCCGACTCCAAGCGGCTGATGGCGCTGTGCTGCAAGGACCTCGACCTGGATCCGAAGCGGTACCCGCCGAAGGCGTTCAGCGCCAAGGTCTCGAACCTGAAGAACGAACTGGTCGACGAGGAGGACTTCGCGGCCAGGGCGAGCGAGGGCTACGAGAAGACCCTCGCCGAGGCGTACACGATGTACCAGGCGCGGCTCCGCGAGGCCAACGCCCTGGACTTCGACGACATCATCATGACCACCGTGCACCTGCTGCAGGCGTTCGGGGACGTCGCCGAGCACTACCGCCGCCGCTTCCGGCACGTGCTGGTCGACGAGTACCAGGACACCAACCACGCGCAGTACACCCTGGTGCGGGAGCTGGTCGGCACGGATCCGGAGCCGGGCCACGAGACCGACGACGGCGCGCACCCGAAGGCCGAGCTGTGCGTCGTCGGCGACGCCGACCAGTCCATCTACGCCTTCCGGGGCGCGACGATCCGCAACATCCTCCAGTTCGAGGAGGACTACCCGGACGCGACCACCGTTCTGCTCGAGCAGAACTACCGCTCCACACAGACGATCCTGTCCGCGGCGAACGCCGTCATCGAGCGGAACGAGAACCGCCGCCCGAAGAACCTGTGGACGCAGGCCGGCAGCGGCACCCCCATCACCGGGTACGTCGCCGACACCGAGCACGACGAGGCGCAGTTCGTCGCCGAGGAGATCGACCGGCTGACCGACGCCGGGAAGGCGAAGGCGGGCGAGGTCGCGGTCTTCTACCGCACCAACGCCCAGTCCCGCGTCTTCGAGGAGATCTTCATCCGCGTCGGCCTGCCGTACAAGGTCGTCGGCGGTGTCCGGTTCTACGAGCGCCGGGAGGTCCGGGACATCCTGGCCTACCTGCGCGTGCTCGCGAACCCGGAGGACGCCGTCCCGCTGCGCCGCATCATGAACGTGCCCAAGCGGGGGATCGGCGACCGTGCGGAGGCGATGCTGGACGCGCTCGCCGCCCGCGAGAGGATCACCTTCCCGCAGGCCATGGCCCGGGTCGACGAGGCGTACGGCATGGCGGCGCGGTCGGCCAACGCGGTGCGCCGGTTCAACGCGCTGATGGAGGAGCTGCGCACGGTCGCCGAGTCCGGCGCGGGCCCGGCCACCGTTCTGGAGGCCGTGCTGGAACAGACCGGCTACCTCGCCGAGCTCCAGGCCTCCACGGACCCGCAGGACGAGACGCGGATCGAGAACCTCCAGGAGCTCGCCGCGGTGGCGCTGGAGTTCGAGCAGGAGCGGGACGAGGACGACCCGGGGACGCTGGCGGAGTTCCTGGAGCAGGTCGCGCTGGTCGCCGACTCCGACCAGATCCCCGACGCGGAGGAGGGCGAGGACGCACCCGGCGTCATCACCCTGATGACGCTGCACACCGCAAAGGGCCTGGAGTTCCCCACCGTCTTCCTCACGGGCATGGAGGACGGCGTCTTCCCGCACATGCGGGCACTCGGCCAGACCAAGGAACTGGAGGAGGAGCGACGCCTGGCGTACGTGGGGATCACGCGCGCCCGTGAACGGCTCTACCTCACGCGGGCCACCCTGCGCAGCGCCTGGGGCCAGCCGCAGTACAACCCGCCGTCGCGCTTCCTGGAGGAGATCCCGCCGGCGTTCGTCGAGTGGCAGCGCACCGGACCCGCGGCGGCGCCCGGGAGCGGCTACGGCTCGAGCGGTGCGGGTGCGGGCGGCGGCCGGATGTCGCCGACGTCCGGCATCACCTCGGCTCTCGGGGCGGCCCGCCGTGCGGCGCCGACCGGGTTCGCGACGCGTAGGGCGAAGGAACGGCAGGTGGTGGCGCTGTCCGTGGGCGACCGCGTCACCCACGACACGTTCGGGCTGGGCACCGTCACGGCCGTGCGCGGCGGCGGGGACAACGCGGAGGCCACCATCGACTTCGGCGACGAGAAGCCGAAGCGGCTGCTGCTGCGGTACGCGCCGGTCGAGAAGCTCTGAGGCGCCGCCGGACGCCCGGGACCCGGCGCCGCCGGAACGACGCGTGGGGGCGCGCGGGTTCATCCCGCGCGCCCCCACCTCGTCGGCGTGTGCGCGTGTGCGCCGGTGTCCGCGCGTCAGTTGGGCTCGAGGCCGTGCGAGCGGAACCAGGAGAGCGGGTCGACGGCGGAACCGCCGCCCGGCCGCACCTCGAAGTGCAGGTGCGGGCCGGTGGAGTTGCCGGAGTTGCCCGTGTAGCCGATGACGTCCCCGGCCTGCACCGCTCCGGACCGGATGCGGGTGCTGCTGAGGTGGCAGTACCAGGTCTCGGTGCCGTCGGCGGCCGTGACGATCATCATGTTGCCGTAGGCCGGGTTCCACTGGGTGCTGACCGTGCCGTCCGTCGCCGCCTTGACCGGCGTGCCGTACGAGGCGGGGAAGTCCAGTCCGGTGTGCACGGACATCCAGTTGATGCCCGCCTGGCCGAAGTAGGCGCTGACGCCGAACCCCTCCACCGGGAGGGCGAACTTGGGCCGCAGCGCCTCGCGCCGCGCGGCCTCGGCGGCCTTCCGCTTGCGCTCCGCTTCCTGGCGCTTCTTGAGGTCGATGCGCTCCTGGGTACGGCTCGCGCGGTCGGCGAAGTCGTCGCCGGCCTCACGGAGTCCGGCGAGCTGCGTGTCGAGCTTGGTGTTCGCCGGTGAGACCTTCACCTCGGTGGTGTCCGGGGCGGCCTGCGCCGTCTCCTCGTCACCGGCGGGAATCACGGAGGCCGCGGCGATGCCCGCCACGCCGAGCACCGCGACCGACGGGGCGGCGACGGTGAGCAGCGCGGAGCGGCGCGGCTTCGGGGAACGGCGGCGGCCGCGGCCCTGGGGTCCGGCGATCACCGCCCCGGGTTCGGGCTCCGCCTCCGAGCCGACGGTGACGACGGGCTCGCCGTACGGGTCGGCCGGGTCGTACGGGTCCACGGGGTCGTACGCGTCCGCCGGGGCGTGGGCGCGCTCGCCGGCCGGATCCGGGTGACCGGCCGGGGCCTCCTCGCCCGTCTGGTGCGCGTCGAAGGTGGCGGTGGGCTGCTCGTGGAAGTCCACCACCGTGGCGCCCTGCGCGTCGGCGCCTTCCGCCGCGTGGGGCCCGGTCTCCTCGCCCCGGTGGCCGTCGACGGGAGTGCCGTAGGCCGCGCCGTCGGTCCACCCGACGGCGTCGTAGGCACCCGTGCCGTAGGCGGTCGGGTCGTTCGCGGTCGCGTCGTACGCGGCCTGGGTGTTCTGGTCGTACGCGCCGGGGTAGCCGTTCTGGTCGTACCCGGCCGCGCCGTAGCCGGCCTCGAACCCCGAGGCGTCGGTGGCCTGGTGGCCGTAGGCGCTGCCGTCCCAACCGGTGGCGGCGCCGTAGGCGGTGGGGTCCAGCACGGCGTTGTCGAGCCCGGTGGTGGCCGGGGCGGTCGACTCGAACGCGCTGACGTCCCACTGGACCGAGCCCTCGGCGGGGACCGACCAGCCGTATTCGGCCTGGTCCGGCCCCGGCTGGTGCGGGATGAAACCCGCGCCGGAGTAGTCCGTTCCGGAGCCGTCGGTCCAGGCGGGCGTGTCGTACCCGCCGGTGGTGTGACCGTGGCCGGCGGTGCCGTAGGTGTCGTACGCGGTGCCGTAACCGTCCACGCCGTGGAACGCGTTGCCGGTCCCGTCGTAGGACGGGGCCGGATAGCCGCCCGCGTGGGGGTCGTCCGTGCCGGGGACGGGCCCGTAGAGGGGGTCCCCGTAGTAACCAGCGCCCGGCGCGTAGCCGGTGCCGTGGGTGTCGTACGCGCCGGTGGACCAGGCATCGTGCTGGGTGGCGGTGGCGTAGGCCGCGGTCCCGTAGGTGCCGTATGCCGACTGCTCGTAGTGCGCGGAGTCGTAGCCCGCGGACGAGTAATCGGCACCGGGGTCGGCCGGGAAGGAATCTCCCGCCGGGTGACGGTCGTTCACCACCAACTTCTCTTTCGCCTCGACAGCAAGGGGCGGAGCAAGTGCGGTGACTGTACCCGGCGGTATGCGGCGGCGACAATCTTCCTCGGGTTTCGGGCGGGCGTGAAACGGGCATTCGCTCGCCTTTCGCCGCGCTGGGAGTCCGTACTCGGCGGGGCGTTCGAGAAGCGTTCGGCCAGCGTACGGAGGGGTTCCGGGGCGTTGTGCCCCACCCGTGCCGCGAATCTCGCAAGTTCAGGGGGTCGCCCGGCGGATCAGACGGGCCGAAGTCCGGCGACCGGCAGGTCGTCACGGTGTGTGTGCGGCGTCCCGGCGGGCTCGGCGTCAGGCGGCTCCGGTGGCGGGCGTGTCGAGGTGCGTGCCACCCCGTTCGGTGCCACCCGGTTCGGCGGCGCCCGCCGCGGCGCCGTCCCCCTGGGCGGTGCCCGCCTCCGCCCCGTGGCCGTCGGCGAGTTCGTCCCGGATCCAGGCGGCGACCGTGCGGTCCACCGGGAGCATGAGGTGTCCGACGCCCCGCACCCGCACGTTGGTCACCGCGAGATCGGGGTGCTCCAGCCTGCCGCTTCGCACCGGCACCACGAACAGGTCGTGGTCGCCCCACACGCTCACGAAACGGGTGCGACTGCCGCCCGGCACCGGCGCGGCCAGCTCCTCCAGCAGCCCCGAACCCGGCACCATCTGGCGCGCCACCGGGTGCGGGGTGAGCGCCGCCGCGGTGTAGGTGCCCGTGTGCGGCGTGCCGAGGGTGACCAGGGTGCGGACGTGGGCGTCGCCGCCGTGGAGTTGCACGTAGCAGCGGCCGATGAGGCCGCCCAGGCTGTGGCCCACGACGTCCACGCGCTCATGACCGGTGCGGCGGCAGATCTCCCTCACCCGTGCGTCCAGGGTCTCGACGGCCTCGTGGATGTCCCAGGTGAGCGGGGAGTGGTTCAGGCAGTACACGTGCGGCCAGCCGTTCCCCAGGAGCGACCGGCGAAGCATCACGAACGTGGAACGGTTGTCGCAGAAGCCGTGCAGCAGCAGCACGGGCGGGGCGGACACGCCCCGCGTGGAGAGGGTCGCGGTGGGTTGTGCTTCCTCGAGGTCGGGGTCCCGCTCGGGGCATATGCCGGTCGGGTAGAGCAGCAGGTGCCCGGTCAGTGCCAGCGCCTCGCGTGTCGCCGCGCGCAGGAACGGCATTCCCGACATGGCCAACCACCTCCCGATCCGCGCCCTCGGGCTCGGCGCCGTCTGGAGACGACGAGTGCCCCGGATACGCGATCTTGTGCGGTCCTTGGTGTGATTTCCCCCTCCCTCCGTGCCGCGAAACTGCCAGGATGGGTGAGAGGGGCGATAACGTTCGTTCACCTGGGTGGGCCGGATGCCGTCCCGGGGCGCGTCGCGAGTATGGAGGCAGTGATGGGTGTGTCGGGTCCGATCCGCGTGGTGGTCGCCAAGCCGGGTCTCGACGGCCATGACCGCGGCGCGAAGGTCATCGCGCGGGCGCTGCGCGACGCGGGCATGGAGGTCATCTACACGGGCCTGCACCAGACGCCCGAGCAGATCGTCGACACGGCGATCCAGGAGGACGCCGACGCGATCGGTCTCTCCATCCTCTCCGGCGCGCACAACACGCTCTTCGCCAAGGTCCTCGAGCTGCTGCGGGAGCGCGACGCGCTGGACATCAAGGTGTTCGGCGGCGGGATCATCCCCGAGGACGACATCGCGCCGCTGAAGGAGCAGGGCGTCGCGGAGATCTTCACGCCCGGCGCCCCCACGGGTGACGTCGTCGCCTGGGTCCGCGGCAACGTCCGCGACCTCGCGGCGTAGCGCTTCCCGGAAGCCGGGCGCCCCTTCCGGCCGCACCGCTCGCCACGCGGAGACGAGCACCGCCCCCTGCTCGCCGACGCTTCGCCCCGGGAGGCCAGCCCCGCCCGCAGGTGGCTCCCGCCTCCGGTGGCCCGTGGCGCTTCCCCCTCGGTCGCGCCGCGTCGGCTGGCCGCCGCCCGGCGGTGAGCCGGACGGCTGGAGTCCGGCCTGCCCGTGGCGTGAGGGGCCCGGGATCAGGGCGCGGGGCGGGATTCCACCGGGCTGAGTTCGGCGAGCATCGTCGCGCGCATCCGCAAGGTCGCCACGAGCCGCTGGAACGCCTCCGCCCAGTAGCCGCAGGCGCCCGGGGAGCCGTCCCGCGGCTCGTCCGGTATCGCCGCAAGCGGAGCCAGCCGCTCCGCGTCGGCCGGGTCCAGGCACCGTTCCGCCAGCCCCAGCACACCGCTGAAGCTCCACGGGTAGCTGCCCGCGTCGCGGGCGATCTCCAGGGCGTCCATCACCGCTCTGCCCAGACCGCCCGACCACGGCACCGCGCACACGCCGAGTATCCGGAAGGCGTCGGAGAGTCCGTGCGCCGCGATGAAGCCGGCCGCCCAGGCCGCCCGCTCGTCGGCCGGCAGCACGGTGAGCAGCTTCGCCGGATCGCCCGGCCCCTGTGCGGGCGGCGCGGCGGGCGCGCCGACGAGGGCCCGGGCCCACGCGACGTCCCGCTGTCGCACCGCCGCACGGCACCAGGCGGCGTGCAGGTCCTCACGCCAGCCGTCGGCCACCGGCAGGGCGACGATCTCCGTCGCCGAACGGCCGCCGAAGCGGTCCGTCCAGGTGCCCAGCGGGGTGGCCTCCACGACCTGGCCGAGCCACCAGGACCGCTCGCCCCGCCCGGACGGCGGTCTCGGCACGACGCCGTCCCGCTGCATCGCCGTGTCGCATTCGTGCGGCGCCTCGACGGCGATCCCGGCGCCGTCGGGCGCCGACCGGCCGTCCGCGTCCCGCGCCCGCGTGCCGTCGGGGGCGACGCACGAGCGGGCTCGCTCGGCCATCCGGGTGGCGAGCGCGGAGCCGGGCAGCCCGGAGAGCAGTTCGGCCGCCGTCGCCCGCACCGTCCGGCTCCGGTCGGTGAGGGCACGCTCGAGGAACGGCTCGTCCTCGGGCGACAGGCCGTCCCGGAGCGTGTCGAGGAACATCAGCCGGTCCTCGGCCCGCTCCGTCGTCCACGTGCTCTCCAGCAGGGCGAGCCCGGCCGCGGCGTCACAGCGGCGCAGGGAGCCGAGCAGGGCGACGCGCTCCGCGAAGAGCCCCTCCTCCCAGAGCCGCCGGTCGGGCTGGGCGTCCTCCGCGACGCCGCCCGCGTTGCGGAGGGCGAACTTCCAGTCCTGGTTCAGCCTCGCCAGCCAGCGCGCCCGCGGGCCGCCGAAGGCGAGGGTCTGGGCGCGCAGGTCCGTGCGGGCACGGGCGGCGTCCAGCAGCGCGGGCAGCAGGGCGTACGGCGCGCGGTAGCCGTGCCGGTTGGCCACGGCCAGCCACTGCGGCAGCAGTTCGGCGAGGTCCGGTGCGGTGCCGCGACGACCGCCGCCCGGCCCGGCGACGCGGTGGGCGAGCAGCAGGGTCAGCCGGTCGGCCGCTGCCGCGGGGAGCGGTGGCCGCGCGTCCGGCGGCGCGGGGTCGAGGCGCGGCCCGGCCTGCGCGGGCCGCGCGCCGGCGCGGCGCCGGACGGTCGCCACGGCGGCGGCGTCCAGCAGCGCGACGGTGCTGCCGCCTGGTGGGGGCCTCCGCTCGGCGCCGAGCAGGGCGGCGCCCAGCAGTTCGCTCCAGGGGGTCGTCGGTGCGTCCACGCTCTCGTCCCTCCGTCCGGTGGCTTCCGGCTGCGGCGCCCGCGTCTCGCGGGCGGGCGCGGTCACAGCGGCACCGCCGTGGTCTCGCCGGCGCCGGGCGCCCATGCCGTGTGCGGGGCGAAGCCGCGGTGCCCGCACTCCCCGAACACCGTGACGGGACCGCCCCCGGAGAGGGCGACGAGCCGCCACAGCCGGGACTCCGGAACTGCGGGCGCGACCGGGAGCGCCGTGTCGCCGTCCGCGTCCGCCAGCTGCCACCCGCCGTGCTCCGCCGGGCGTACCGGCACCACGTCCCGCAGCACGACCGGCCACCCGTCGAGCCACGGGTCCTCGGCCAGCGCGGCGCCATAGGCGGCGAGCGCGTCGTCCGTGCTGCCGCCGGGCGGGACGAAGCCCGCGGACGGCGCCGACCGCCGTTCGCCCAGGGCGGCCCGCAGCGGTGCGGCGCCCGGGTAGTAGGCCAGATCCGCGTCGAGCACGGTGCCGACGGGCAGCGTGATCTGCGGTGCGCGTCCGGCGGCCCCGAAGGCGAGCAGCAGGGCGGGCCGTCCCGAGGCGCGCCCGTGCAGCCATATCCGGCGGGCGGTCAGCCTGCCCTCCTCGGTGTCCCGTTGGGCGAGGACGAGCCACGCGTCACGCCGCAGGCTCCCGTCTGCGCCTGCCGCTTCGGCGAGCACCGTCGCCGCGTCGACGTTCAGGCCCGTCCGGGCCCGTACCGTCGCGGCGAGCGGCTCGGGCAGCCGGCCGTCGTGCGCCGCGCGCCAGCCCCGGGCGAGCAGGTGCAGCAGCGCGCACTCCGCGAGCAGCCGGTCCGGCCAGCCGGGCCCGGAGGCGGCGACGGCGCCCAACTCCCGCACCCGCCCGGCCAGGCCGGGGGCCTGAGCGTCGACCATGCGGGCGGCCGTCTGCTCCCACTCGCCGTAGCCCGCGCCGTCCGCTCCCGCCAGGCCGCGGCCCAGCAGGTCCGCCAGGCGTTGCTCCAGCTCCGTCGCCCCGGCGGTGATCGCCGCGGTGCGCCGTTCGGCGCGTCGCCGGGCCGCCTGCGGGTCTCCTGCCCCTCGCCCGGCCGCAGCTCCGTCGCCGTCGGACGAGCCGTTCCCCCCGGTCGCCCCCGCGCCCGCGGCACGGGCGGAGGCCCGCGCGCGCCGCCCGTTCAGCCACTCCGCCGCCCACGGGGGCGGCTCGGCGTCCTCCCCCACGCACGGCTCCGCGCCGGCCCACAGCAGGAGCAGGCCCAGCGCGTGCTTGCAGGGGAACTTGCGGCTGGGGCAACTGCACCGGTATCCCGGTCCGTCGCCTCCCGCGAGGTCCACGACCGCCTGGTACGGCGTCCTGCCGCTGCCCTTGCACAGCCCCCACACCGCGTCGTCCCCGCTGCCCGCCTCCGACCACGGGCCGGGCGCCGCGAGCCGGCTGCCGCTCTTCCGCGACGACGCGTCGGGCGCCAGCGCGAGCACCTGTTCCGCTGTCCAGCGGACCCCCTGACCACTCATGTCACCGACGGTAGGACCCGCCACTGACAATCCGTCGGGACCCCTCTCCGACCTGCGGTGACGCTCTTTCAGGCGACCACTGTCAGTGCTGCCGTGCAAGGTGGGACCACATCGATCCGTTGCACGCCGAGGGGGAGTTGTGACCGAGACGCATGCCCTGCGACCGCACGCCGAGGACGCCTTCGCCGACGAGCTGAAGGCGCTCGCGGCCGCCGACGACCGGCCGCGCCCCGAGCGCTGGCGGCTGTCACCGTGGGCCGTGGCGACCTACCTGCTCGGCGGCACCCTGGCCGACGGCACGGTCATCACCCCCAAGTACGTGGGCCCGCGCCGCATCGTCGAGGTCGCCGTCACCACCCTGGCCACCGACCGGGCGCTGCTGCTCCTCGGTGTGCCGGGCACCGCGAAGACCTGGGTGTCCGAGCACCTGGCCGCCGCCGTCAGCGGCGACTCCACCCTGCTGGTGCAGGGCACGGCCGGCACCCCGGAGGAGGCCGTCCGGTACGGGTGGAACTACGCCCAGCTCCTCGCGCACGGGCCGAGCCGGGACGCCCTGGTGCCCAGCCCCGTGATGCGGGCGATGGCGGACGGCATGACCGCCCGCGTCGAGGAGCTGACCCGCATGCCGGCCGACGTGCAGGACACGTTGATCACCATCCTGTCGGAGAAGACCCTCCCGATACCGGAACTCGGCGAGGAGGTGCAGGCGGTGCGCGGCTTCAACCTCATCGCCACGGCCAACGACCGCGACCGCGGCGTCAACGAGCTGTCCAGCGCCCTGCGCCGACGGTTCAACACCGTGGTGCTCCCGCTCCCGGCCACCGCCGAGGCGGAGGTGGACATCGTCTCCCGCCGCGTCGACCAGCTCGGCCGGTCCCTGGACCTGCCGGCGCTGCCCGACGGCGTCGACGAGATCCGCCGCGTCGTCACCGTCTTCCGCGAACTGCGGGACGGCGTCACCTCCGACGGCCGCACGAAGGTCAAGTCGCCGTCCGGCACGCTCTCGACGGCCGAGGCGATCTCGGTGGTCACCGGCGGGCTCGCGCTGGCCGCGCACTTCGGCGACGGCGTGCTGCGCGCCGGCGACGTCGCCGCGGGCATCCTCGGCGCGGTCGTCCGCGACCCGGCGTCCGACCGTGTGGTGTGGCAGGAGTACCTGGAGGCCGTGGTGCGCGAGCGGGAGGGGTGGAAGGACTTCTACCGTGCCTGCCGCGAGGTGTCCGAGTGAACGGGCCGCTGCTGCTGGGCGTCCGCCACCACGGGCCGGGCTCCGCCCGCGCGGTACGGGCGGCCCTCGACGCCCGGGCGCCGAAGATCCTCCTCGTCGAAGGGCCGCCGGAGGCGGACGACCTCCTGCCGCTCGCCGCCGACCCGGGCATGCGGCCGCCGGTCGCGCTGCTGGCGCACGTCCCGGCCGAGCCGGGCCGGGCGGCGTTCTGGCCGCTGGCCGACTTCTCGCCGGAGTGGGTCGCCGTCCGGTGGGCGCTGGCCCGCGGGGTCCCCGTGAGGTTCATCGACCTGCCCGCCGCCCACACCCTCGCTCTCGGCGGCGACCACGGCGACGACGGTGACGACGAACCGGAACCGGACCCGGAGGCAGAGCCGGAGCCCGCACCGCCGGGCGACGAGAAGGGCGCGACACCCCGCGCGCCCGGAGCGGCATCCGGTGCCGCCCGTCTCGACCCGGTCGCGGCCCTCGCCGGGACGGCCGGTCATGACGACCCCGAGCGGTGGTGGGAGGACGTCGTCGAGCACCGCGGCCGGCCCCGCGGCGACGGGACCGGAGACCCGGACCCGTTCGCGCCCTTCGCGGCGCTCGGCGAGGCGATGGCCGCGCTCCGCGCGGCGCACGGCGAGGACGGGCACGAGCGGGATCTCGTCCGCGAGGCGCACATGCGCCTGCGGCTGCGCGAGGCCCGCCGGGCCTACGGGGACGAGCACGTCGCCGTCGTCTGCGGCGCCTGGCACGTCCCGGCGCTGGCCCGGTCCGTGAAGGTCGCGGACGACCGGGCGCTGCTGCGCGGACTCCCCAAGGCGCGCGTCGAGGTGACGTGGGTGCCCTGGACCCACCGCCGCCTCGCCCGGCAGAGCGGCTACGGCGCCGGCATCGACTCGCCCGGCTGGTACGGCCACCTCTTCACCGCGCCCGACCGGCCCGTGGAACGCTGGATGACCCGGATCGCCGGGCTGCTGCGTGACGAGGACCTCCTCGTCTCCTCGGCTCACGTGATCGAGGCCGTCCGCCTCGCCGACACCCTCGCCGCGCTCCGCGGCCGCCCGCTGGCCGGACTCACCGAGACGATGGACGCGGCGCGCGCCGTGCTGTGCGAGGGCTCCGAAGTCCCGCTGCACCTCGTCCGCGACCGACTCGTCGTCGGCGACGTACTCGGCGAGGTGCCCGACGACGCCCCGGCGGTCCCGCTGCACCGCGACCTGGCGCGGCAGCAGAAGTCGCTGCGCCTGCGGCCCGAGGCGTCCGACCGCGAACTCGACCTCGACCTGCGGAAGGACACCGACGCCGCCCGCAGCCGCCTGCTGCACCGCCTGCGGCTGCTCGGGGTGCACTGGGGCAGCCCCGCGGTCCCGCGCTCCGCCCACACCGGCACCTTCCGGGAGAGCTGGCGGCTGCGCTGGGAGCCCGAACTCGCCGTCCGCACGGCGGAGGCGGGCGTCTGGGGTACGACCGTCCTGGCCGCGGCGACGGCCAAGGCGCGCTCGGCGGCCGTCGCCGCGCGTGCCCTGGCCGACGTCACCACCCTCGCGGAACAGTGCCTGCTGGCGGATCTGCCGGACGCGCTGCCGGTCGTGATGCGGACCCTCGCCGACCGGGCGGCGCTGGACGCCGACATCGGCCACCTGGTGCAGGCGCTGCCCGCCCTGGTGCGGACCGTCCGGTACGGGGACGTGCGCGGCACGGACGCCGCGGCCCCCGCGCAGGTCGCCGTGGGCCTGGCCGAACGGGTCGGCGTCGGCCTGCCGCCCGCCTGCGCGGGACTCGACGCGGACGGGGCCGCGCAGATGAGGGAACACCTCGACACCGCGCACCACGCGATCGCACTGCTCGCGCAGCAGGAAGGGGTGCCCGGCGCCGCGGAACTCCCGGACCGCTGGCGGCGCGTGCTCCGCGCCCTGGCCGACCGGGAGCGCGTCCCGGGGCTGCTGCGCGGCCGGTGCGTGCGGCTGCTCCTCGACGACGGGAGGCTCGCCGACGGCGAGGCGGCCCGGCTGCTGGGGCTCGCCCTGTCTCCGGGGGCGCCCCCGCTGGAGGCGGCGGCGTGGATCGAGGGCTTCCTCGCCGGTGGGGGCATGCTCCTCGCGCACGACGAACGGCTGCTCGGTCTCGTGGACCGCTGGCTGACCTCGGTCGCCCCGCACGCCTTCACGGAGGTGCTGCCGCTGCTGCGCCGGACGTTCGCAGAGTACGAGGCGGGTGTACGGCGGACGTTGGGGGAGTTGCTGCGCCGCGGTCCCGCGGCGGCGGGCGGCGCCCGGGGCGCGGGGCCCGGGGGGCTCCCCGGGTTCGGCCCCGGTGCCGACGCGGAGCGCGCCGATGCGGTGCTGCCCACGCTGCGGCTGCTGCTGGCCGCGCCGTGAAGGGGCCGACGGGGAGGCGGGCTGCTGGCCCCGTGCGGGTCGCCCGCTGCGCCGCCGGCGAGGGGACACCAGGGCGGGGACTGAGCGGCAGGGTTCGGGACGAGGGGAGCGAGCGATGACGCGGACAGGGAGCGGGGCAGTGGGGGAGGACGTGGCAGACGGGCAGTTCCGCGCCGGGGGCGAGGAGCGGATGCGGCGGTGGCGGCTGGTGCTGGGGGGTGGCGACGGCCCGGAAACCGACGGGACCGGTTACGCGCTCGGCGGTGCGGACGCCGCGATGGACCGCACTCTCGCGGCCCTCTACGGCGGCGCCGCCGACGGCCCCGGGCAGGGGAACCGCCCCGCCGACCGTCCCGGCGGTCTGGGGGCCTCGGCTCCGCGCGTGGCGCGCTGGCTCGGTGACATCCGTACGTACTTCCCGGCCTCGGTCGTCCAGGTGATGCAGCGGGACGCCGTCGACCGGCTGGGCCTGTCCTCGCTGCTCCTCGAGCCGGAGATGCTGGAGGCCGTGGAGCCGGACGTGCACCTGGTCGGCACGTTGCTCTCCCTGCACAGGGCGATGCCCGAGTCGAGCCGCGAGACGGCCCGTGCCGTGGTCCGCGCCGTGGTGGAGCAGCTGGAGCGGAAGCTGGCGACCCGTACCCGTGCGACGCTCACCGGGGCCCTGGACCGGTCCGCGCGCGTCGCGCGCCCGCGTCACCGGGACATCGACTGGGACCGCACCATCCGCGCGAACCTGAAGAACTACCTGCCGTCCCACGGCACCGTCGTCCCCGAGCGGCTGGTCGGTTACGCGCGCGCCGCGCAGGCGGTCAAGAAGGACGTCGTGCTGTGCATCGACCAGTCGGGGTCGATGGCGTCGTCCGTCGTGTACGCGTCCGTTTTCGGCGCGGTGCTGGCGTCCATGCGGTCGCTCGACACCCGTCTGGTCGTCTTCGACACCAACGTCGTCGACCTGACCGACGAGCTGGACGACCCGGTGGACGTGCTGTTCGGCACCCAGCTCGGCGGCGGTACGGACATCAACCGGGCGCTCGCCTACTGCCAGTCACGGATCACCCGCCCCGCCGAGACCGTGGTGGTGCTGATCAGCGACCTGTACGAGGGCGGCATACGGGACGAGATGCTCAAACGGGTCGCCGCGATGAAGGCCGCGGGAGTCCAGTTCGTCACACTGCTCGCGCTGTCCGACGAGGGCGCACCGGCGTACGACCGGGCGCACGCCGCCGCGCTGGCCGCCCTGGGGGCGCCCGCGTTCGCCTGCACCCCGGACCTGTTCCCCGAGGTCATGGCCGCCGCGATCGAGAAGCGGCCGCTGCCCGTGCCGCACGACGACTGAGGTCCGGGCCCCACGGGAGGCGGCCGGCGGGCCGGAGGAGACGCGCACAAGCTGTGACAGGTGTCACCGCGCCGGTGTGAGCTGGAATTCATGGAGCACTCACCGACAGAGCTACCCTGCAAGGCGGACATGCCGCGCGCCATCGGTGACGCCGCGGCCACGCGGCACGCCCACGCTGACAACGACCGCGATACCACTGATTAAGGGGACGTACGCGCGTGGACCTGTTCGAGTACCAGGCGAGGGACATCTTCGCCAAGCATGACGTACCGGTGCTGGCCGGTGAAGTCATCGACACGCCCGAAGCGGCGCGCGAGGTGACTGAGCGACTCGGCGGTCGCGCGGTCGTCAAGGCGCAGGTGAAGACCGGCGGCCGCGGCAAGGCGGGCGGCGTGAAGCTGGCCTCCGACGCCGACGACGCGGTCGAGAAGGCCCGGGCCATCCTGGGGATGGACATCAAGGGCCACACGGTCCACAAGGTGATGCTGGCGCAGACCGCCGACATCGCCGAGGAGTACTACGTCTCCTTCCTCCTCGACCGCACCAACCGCACCTTCCTGGCCATGGCCTCCGTCGAGGGCGGTGTCGAGATCGAGGAGGTCGCGGCGACCAAGCCCGAGGCCCTCGCCAAGATCCCGGTGGACGCGATCGAGGGCGTGACCGAGGCCAAGGCCCGCGAGATCGTTGAGGCCGCGAAGTTCCCGGCCGAGCTGCACGACCAGGTGGTGAACGTCCTGCGGAAGCTGTGGGACGTCTTCATCAAGGAGGACGCCCTCCTGGTGGAGGTGAACCCGCTGGTCAAGACCGGTGACGGCAAGGTCATCGCGCTGGACGGCAAGGTGTCGCTGGACGAGAACGCCGAGTTCCGGCAGCCCGACCACGCCGCGCTCGAGGACAAGGCCGCGGCCAACCCGCTCGAGGCCGCCGCCAAGGCCAAGGGCCTGAACTACGTCAAGCTCGAGGGCCAGGTCGGCATCATCGGCAACGGCGCGGGCCTGGTCATGTCCACCCTCGACGTCGTCGCGTACGCGGGCGAGGCCCACGGCAACGTGAAGCCGGCCAACTTCCTGGACATCGGCGGCGGCGCCTCCGCCGAGGTCATGGCGAACGGCCTGGAGATCATCCTCGGCGACCCGGACGTCCGGTCCGTGTTCGTCAACGTCTTCGGCGGCATCACCGCCTGCGACGCGGTCGCCAACGGCATCGTCCAGGCCCTGGAACTCCTCAAGTCCAAGGGCGAGGACGTCAACAAGCCGCTGGTCGTGCGTCTGGACGGCAACAACGCCGAGCTGGGCCGCAAGATCCTGACCGACGCCGCCCACCCGCTGGTGCAGCAGGTCGACACGATGGACGGAGCGGCCGACAAGGCCGCCGAGCTGGCCGCCAAGTAAGGGACGAGGACGCACAAGAACATGGCTATCTTCCTCACCAAGGAAAGCAAGGTCATCGTCCAGGGGATGACCGGCTCCGAAGGCCAGAAGCACACCAAGCGCATGCTGGCGTCGGGCACCCACATCGTCGGCGGCGTCAACCCGCGCAAGGCGGGCACCACCGTCGACTTCGACGGCACCGAGATCCCGGTGTTCGGCGGCGTCAAGGAGGCCATGGAGGCCACCGGCGCGGACGTCACCGTCATCTTCGTGCCGGAGAAGTTCACCAAGAGCGCGGTCGTCGAGGCCATCGACGCCGAGATCCCGCTCGCCGTGGTGATCACCGAGGGCATCGCGGTGCACGACTCCGCGACCTTCTGGGCCTACGCGACGCAGAAGGGCAACAAGACCCGCATCGTCGGCCCGAACTGCCCGGGTCTGATCACCCCCGGTCAGTCGAACGCCGGCATCATCCCGGCCGACATCACCAAGCCGGGCCGCATCGGGCTGGTCTCGAAGTCCGGCACGCTGACGTACCAGATGATGTACGAGCTGCGGGACATCGGCTTCTCCACCTGCGTCGGCATCGGTGGCGACCCGGTCATCGGCACCACCCACATCGACGCCCTGGAGGCGTTCGAGGCCGACGCGGACACCGACCTGATCGTCATGATCGGTGAGATCGGCGGCGACGCCGAGGAGCGCGCGGCGGACTTCATCAAGGAGAACGTCTCCAAGCCGGTCGTCGGCTACGTCGCGGGCTTCACCGCTCCCGAGGGCAAGACGATGGGCCACGCCGGTGCGATCGTGTCCGGTTCCTCCGGCACCGCTCAGGCGAAGAAGGAGGCCCTGGAGGCCGCGGGCGTGAAGGTCGGCAAGACCCCGTCCGAGACCGCGCGCCTGGCGCGCGAGCTGCTGAACGGCTGACCACCGGCCGTCGCACGCGTGAACGGGCCCGCACCCTCGGGGTGCGGGCCCGTCAGCGTTCCGCCGGACCCGCCTTCTCCGCCGAACCGGCCTTCTCCGCCGGGCTGGCCTTCTTCGCCGGGCCGGTGGGGCTCGCCTGCGGCTGGACGGTCGCCCGCCCGTCCCGCTCGACCAGGTGCACCCGGTAGTTCCCCGACCGCACCTCCGGCAGATACGCCGTCCCGGGCACGACGCCCGGCGCGGGCCCCTGGGCCGACATGGTGGGGGAGGGTGACGCCGTGGGCGCGCCCCCGCCGTTGCGGGCGTCCCCCGCCGGCCCCGGACCGGCGCCTCCCTGCTCCGGCGCGGCCAGCGCCACCGTCACGGCGGCGGCCACCAGGGCGGTCAGCCCCCATGCTGCTCCGGTGCGCTGCCGGCTGGTCCGTTCGCAGTCCTCGCGCACGTGAGCCGCTGGGAGCGGGGTGCGGACGTGCGGGGTGGTCAGCAGCAGCCCCAGCCGGTGGGCGAGCAGGGGCACGCGGCGCTCGGCGCGGGCGTCATCCAGTTCCGGCACGCGCGCCGTGAGCATCTCCCGCGCATGGGTGAGGCGCGCACGGGTCGCCGCGGTGCTCGCCTCCGTCTCGGCGGCGGTGGCGGCCAGGTCCAGCCCCAGACCGTCGTGCAGCAGCAGGCACCGCCGGTACGGGCGGGGCAGGGTGAGCAGCCCGGCCAGCAGGGCGCGGTCCGCGGGCGGGCCGGGATACGCCGGGAGGGTGCGGCGTCCGGGTACGAGCCCGTGCCAGGGGGACAGCGCGTAGTCGTAGGCCACGAGCCGCACCCAGCCGGCCGGGTCGCGGTCCCCGGCGACCTCCGGCCAGTGCTCCCAGGCAGTGCGGAAGGCGTGCGTGACGGCCCGCTCGGCGATCCCGGGATGGCCGCACAGCAGGTAGGCCTGGCGGGTGAACGGCGTGGCGTGGCGCAGGTGGAGCAGGTCGAAGGCGGCCTGTGCCTGCCCGGCGCGGCGCGTGCGGCAGGGACTCCTCCGGTCGGTCCTCCACGCCTGTCGCACCGTCATAGGTACCTCTTCACACAGCGGTTGGTCGCCCTGGGGTCCCACCTCCGGGATCACCAGACATACTGTGTGAAAAGTGTGTTCTCCGCATGAGATGCGACACCACGACGAAGCATGCCATCCGCTGCGAAAACGGCACGTCTTGGCAGCATGGCGCCGTGAGTCACCAGATCCAGCGGCCCTCCCCGCCCCACCCGGACGGACCAGCGGACGGCACAGCCCCCCACGCGGCACCCCGCGCGCGTGCGCCGCGCCGGGCGGCCCCTCCGGAGGGCGCGCGGCGGGGCTGGCGGCCGCATGCCGCACGGCTGCTGGGCGGGCTGATCGCTGCCGCGCTCGGCCTCGGGTTGCTGGCCGTCGCCGTCCTGCTGCTCTGGATCGCCTCGCCCGCACCGCAGGGCGGGCCGGAGGGGGCCCTGCACGTCGCCGCCGGCCTGTGGCTGACGGCCCACGGCGCCGGCCTCGTCCGGACCAGCACCGTCACCGGAGAAGCCGTTCCGGTGGACCTGACACCGCTGCTGGCGGCGGCGCTGCCGCTCTGGCTGATCAGCCGTGCCGTGCGCAACGCCCTCGCGGAAGCCTTCCCCGCCCTCGCGGACCCGTCCTCCGACCGGGCGGACGCCTCCCCCGACCGCGCCGGGGCCGTGCGGGTCGCCGCCACGGTCGTCGCCGGCTACCTGCTCGCCGGGACGGCCGTCGCCCTCTACGCCCACGACGGACCGCTCCGGGCCGATCCGCTCGGCGCTGCGGCATGGCCGGCGGGCACCGCGTCCGCGGTCGCGGCGGTCGTGGTCTGGATGTCCCTGGGGCGCCCCGGCCCGGCCCTCCGCGGCGCGGCGGAGGCCTGCGCCGGTCCGGCGCTGCGCGCGGCCGGACTGGGCGTCGCGCTGCTTCTCGGCGGCGGCCTGGTGCTGACGCTGCTGGCCCTCGGTCTGCACGGCGAGGAGGCGTGGGCGGCCGTGGAACGCCTCAGCGGGAACGGGCCGGGCCGGACGGCGGTGGTGCTGCTGGCCCTCGCCCTGCTGCCGAACGCCGTGATCTGGGCCGCGTCGTACGGGCTCGGTCCCGGATTCGCGCTCGGCACGGCGGGCATGGCGGGCCCGTTCGCGGCGTCAGCCGAGGGCGGTGTGCTGCCGGTTTCCTTCCCGCTGTTCGCGGCGCTGCCGGCGGGCGTCCCCGGGACGCCGCTGACCTGGGCCACCGTGGCGCTTCCGGTGGCCGCCGGGCTCGGGGCCGGGGTGAGCACGGGCCGGGACGCCGCCCCGGTGGCCGCTCCGCTGCCCCGGGGCCACGGGGTCGAGGACACCCTCGACGCGCGCGAGACGGCGCTCACGGTGTGCGCGGCCGCAGGGCTCTGCGGGGCGGCGCTGGCGGCGCTGGCCGCTCTCGCCTCGGGCGCTCTCGGCACGGGGGCGCTGGCTCACGTCGGGCCGACCTGGTGGGCGACCGGTGCCGCGGCGGCGGCGTGGACGGCGGTGCTCGGCGTGCCGACGGCGCTGGGCCTGCGGGCCTGGCGCCTGCGCGCACGCGGCGCGTTCGCCGAGAACGTCCGCTGGCGGATGCGGCTGCGCCGCGGCGACGTGCCCGGGCCCGACGACCCGGCCTGGCACGACACGGGCGCGCGCCGGTCGCGGTGGGCGGCGCTGAAAGCCGCGTCCGGCGGCCTGATGAACGACTTCTCGCCCCGTGGACGGTACGGAGACCGGGACCGATACCCGGGTCGGGACCGGGGCGACTGAGCCGCCCCGGGCGGCTACTGCCCGGAGGGCTGCTCGCCCAGCCAGAACGGCACCTGGTCGTCCGGCAGGTCCTCGCACTGCTCACGCGCCGCCTGCGTCAGCGCGTCCTGCCGGCAGGTGTAGTACTCCTCGTACACCATCCGCTGGGTGAACCCGCCGACGACGCTCAGCAACGCCAGCCCACCCGCGACCAGGCCGCTGATCGCCGCCGCCCGCCGGGCCTTCGCGGCCTGCGCGGGGGTGACGGTGAGCTCCGTGCCCGCCGGGCGGGAAGCGCCGCTCCCGCTGCCCGCGCGGTCCGTGCCCGCCACGTCCTCCGCGGTGGCGTGAGCCGACGCTGCGGACCGCACGCTCGACGGGCCGCGGAGCGCGCTCACGCCCCAGTACACCGACAGGGCACCGAGCAGCAGTCCGATCTCGAACTGGCCGAGCACCGCGAAGAACAGGCCCCAGATGCCGCCGTGCAGGGCATAGCGCGCGTGCCGCTGCTTGGGGTCGGTGGGGTCCCAGCGCATGCCGGGAGTCTTCCGGCCGCCGTCGCCGCCCTGGTCCGGGCGGCGCGGGCCGCCGAAGCCGCCGTCCTGGCGACCGGGCTGCTGCGTGCTCCAGCGCCCGCCCCACGGCGAGCCCTGCGAGCCCTGCGACCCGTGCGGTCCCGAAGAAGACCCGGGCCCTTCGCCGGGCCCTTCGCCGGGTCCGCCGCCGGTGCCGTCTCCGCCCGGCCCGCCGTCCCCCCGGCCTCCCCGGTCGTCGCCGCCCTCGGGGCGGCGCGGCTGCCAGGGCCGGTCGGGGCGGCCCTCGGGCGGAGCGGCGAAGGGATTGTCCTCGCGCGAGGGGTCGGTGTCGGCGTGGGCCGTGCGGCGGCGTCGGTCGGTCATGTGGTGTGTGTCTTCCCCTGCTTCTCTCCGTGCCGGCGGGCCCGTACCCGCCCGACGCTACCTGCCCCACGCGCCCCCGTCCCGCGAGGGGCCGGAAGGGTGCCGGTATCGTTGCCGACGGTCGACCGGTTCGTAGAGTTCCCCGGAAACCGGTGCTCCACGTACTTGTGGGTCCCTACGAAGCCTCTCGCCGACTCGAACCTCCCTTTCCGCCTCGCCAGAAAGTGCACCGCCGTGGCAGCGCACCGGAACCGTCCCGCCCGTCTCGTCGTGCTCGTCTCCGGTTCCGGCACAAACCTCCAGGCGCTGCTGGACGAGATCGCGGCGCACGGCGTCGACGCGTACGGCGCCGAGGTGGTGGCGGTGGGAGCCGACCGCGGCGGGATCGCCGCCCTGGACCGCGCCGAGCGTGCCGGCCTGCCGTCCTTCGTCTGCCGCGTCCGCGACCACGCCGACCGCGACGCCTGGGACCGGGCGCTGGCCGAGGAGACCGCCGCCCACGACCCGGACCTGGTGGTCTCGGCGGGCTTCATGAAGATCGTGGGACCGGCCTTCCTGGCGCGGTTCGGCGGACTGTTCGTCAACACGCACCCCGCGCTGCTCCCCAGCTTCCCCGGTGCGCACGGCGTGCGCGACGCCCTGGAGTACGGCGTCAAGGTCACCGGCTGCACCGTCCACTTCGTCGACGACGGCGTCGACACCGGCCCGATCATCGCCCAGGGCGTGGTCGAGGTCACCGAGGAGGACCACGCCGACGGGGGAGCCGCACTGCACGAACGGATCAAGGAAGTCGAGCGACGGCTGCTCGTCGAGGTCGTCGGGCGTCTGGCCCGTGACGGCTACCGCATCAAGGGACGAAAGGTACTGATCCCGTGACCGCCACCGCCACTGACAACGCCTCCGGTGCCGCCGAAGACAGCACCCGGCGGCCGATCCGCCGCGCTCTGGTCAGCGTCTACGACAAGACCGGCCTGGAGGAGCTGGCCCGCGGCCTGCACGGGGCCGGCGTCCAGATCGTCTCCACCGGCTCCACCGCCCGCCGCATCGCCGACGCGGGGGTCCCGGTCACCGGCGTCGAGGAGCTGACCGGCTTCCCCGAGTGCCTGGACGGCCGCGTCAAGACGCTGCACCCCCGCGTCCACGCCGGCATCCTGGCCGACCAGCGCCTGGAGGACCACCGCAGCCAGCTCGCCGAGCTGGGCGTGGAGCCGTTCGAGCTGGTCGTCGTGAACCTCTACCCGTTCCGCGAGACGGTCGCCTCCGGCGCCACCCCGGACGAGTGCGTCGAGCAGATCGACATCGGCGGCCCGTCGATGGTCCGCGCCGCCGCCAAGAACCACCCGTCGGTGTCCGTGGTCGTCAACCCGGGCCGCTACGGGGCCGTGCTCGCGGCCGTGGGGGACGGCGGCTTCACTCTGCATCAGCGCAAGCGGCTGGCGGCCGAGGCGTTCCAGCACACGGCCGCGTACGACGTGGCCGTCGCCACCTGGTTCGCCGCCGGCTACGCGGCGGGCGGCTCCAGCGAGAACGAGCCCGGCGAACCGACCGCGTTCCCCGAGTTCTTCGGCGCCACCTACGAGCGCACCTCCGTGCTCCGCTACGGCGAGAACCCGCACCAGCCGGCCGCGCTCTACGCCACCGGCAACGGTGGTCTGGCACAGGCCGAGCAGCTGCACGGCAAGGAGATGTCCTACAACAACTACGTGGACACCGAGGCCGCCCGCCGCGCCGCCCACGACCACGCCGAGCCGTGCGTCGCGATCATCAAGCACGCCAATCCCTGCGGCATCGCGACCGGTTCGGACGTCGCCGAGGCGCACCGCAAGGCCCACGCCTGCGACCCGCTGTCCGCGTACGGCGGGGTCATCGCCGTCAACCGGCCGGTGTCGAAGGAGATGGCGGAGCAGGTCGCCGGGATCTTCACCGAGGTCGTCGTCGCCCCCGGCTACGAGGAGGGCGCCCTCGAGGCGCTGACGCGGAAGAAGAACATCCGGGTGCTGCGCTGTGTGGAGGCACCCTCCGACCCGGTCGAGATGAAGCCGATCGACGGCGGCGTGCTGCTCCAGGCCGCGGACCGGCTCCAGGCGTCCGGCGACGACCCGGCCCGCTGGACGCTGGCCACCGGCGAGGCGCTGCCGGAGGACGAGCTGGCCGAACTCGCCTTCGCCTGGCGGGCCTGCCGCGCGGTGAAGTCCAACGCCATCCTGCTCGCCAAGGACCGCGCCACGGTCGGCGTCGGCATGGGGCAGGTCAACCGCGTCGACTCGGCGAAGCTCGCCGTGCAGCGGGCGGGGGAGGAGCGGGCCACCGGCGCATACGCGGCGTCCGACGCGTTCTTCCCGTTCCCGGACGGCCTCCAGGTGCTGACGGCGGCCGGTGTCCGCGCCGTCGTGCAGCCCGGCGGTTCGGTCCGCGACGACGCGGTGACCGAGGCCGCGGAGGCGGCCGGCGTCACCATGTACCTCACCGGCACCCGCCACTTCTTCCACTGACGGCCGCCACCGCCGGCCGCCGGGCGCGGTGACGGTGCCGCACGTGAAGAGGGCCGCCCCGGACCGTACGGTCCGGGGCGGCCCTCTTCACGCGGCCACGCGCGGGTCAGTACCGGGGGCGGTTGAACCAGGCCCCGGTCGGGCCCATGGCCAGGAAGATCACGGTCACCACGGCGGTGGCCGTCCAGAGGATGGAGATGACCACGCCCGCGGCGTTGCCGTCCGACGCCCCGCCCAGCAGCGCGAGCAGCGCGACAAGGGAGTTCAGCGACGACGCGATGATGCCGGTGACCCGCGCGCCGGTGCCGCCCTTGCCGAACATCGAGGCCGGCACGATGTGCAGCGCCGCCAGGCCGCCGAACAGCAGGAAGAGCAGCAGGCCGACGCCGACCGCCTCACCGCTGTCTGCGACGTCCATCTCCTCCAGCATCGACTGCGCGGCGAGCGAGCCGATCAGCATCAGCAGACCCATCAGCGCCCACAGCGATCCCGCGACGAAGAGCAGCACACGGGCGGTGACCGCTTGCGCGGGCATGCCCTGCTGGGGACCCCCGCCCGGCATGCCGGGCGCCGCCGGGTACGGCTGCTGCTGGGGGTAGCCGTACCCCGGTGCCGGCTGCTGCTGCGGGTAGCCGTAGCCCGGTGCCGGCTGCTGCTTCTGACCGTAATAGTCGCCCGAAGGGGCGGCCCCGTACGGGTTGTTGGGATCGGGCGGATAGCTCATGACCGAGACTTTACCTCCGTGGGACGCCTGCGGTGGGCGTCAGGTGGGCTCAGTGGCGCGGGCGGTCGAACCAGGCCTTGCCGTCGGCCTTCGAGACGAACACGATGACCAGGATCGCCATGACCACGAAGACCAGGCTGACGATGGAGGCGATGTTCAGGAGCCCGACCAGGGCGACCAGCGCGCTGTAGACGATGGCGCCGATGCGCACGCCGTTGCCGCCCTTGGCGAACTTCGCGGCCAGCAGGATGCCCGCGACGGCGAAGGCGAGGTAGAGGACGCCCATTCCGGCGAGCAGGCCGGTGCCCAGGTCGTTGAGCATCTCGAGGTTGGCGTCGCCCTGCAGCTCCGGGTCGTCGGCGATGCTGCCGATGGCCGCCGCGGCGATGAACATCAGGACCGCGCCGACGACGCTGAGGCCGCCCGTCACGTACAGCATGATCCGGGAGGTCTTGACCGGGCTGGGCATCGTCGTGGGGACGCCGACGGCACCGTAGGCCGGGTCCGCGCCGCCGCCGTACGAGGGCAGGCCGGCGTCCTGCTGGGGGGAGCCGTAGCCGGGCTGGCCCTGGGGCTGCTGGGCGTACGGGTTGTTCGGGTCCTGGCCCGGCTGGGAGGGGTAACTCATGGTGGCAGTTCCTTTTTTGAGGGGATTCCCGGTCGTCCCGGCGGTCAGTACCGGGGGCGGTCGTACCAGGCCTTCGCTTCGGCCTTGCACATGAAGACGATGATGAGGATGCCCAGCGCGATGTTCACCACACCGGTCGGCAGGCTGAAGACTCCGCCGAGGATGGAGAGGGAGCCCAGCACGATGGTGGCGATGCGCCAACCGGGGCCGCCCGTCTTGGCCTTGACGGCGCAGAGGAACGAGTAGACGGCGTTGGCCGCGGCGAGGAACGCCAGGAAGACGAAGACGCCGGTGCCCAGGTCGGCCACCATGCCCGCGTCGGGGTCGGCCGCCACACTCGGGTCGTTCATGGCGTCGTTGAAGAGCGCGGCCACGAGGATCAGCCCGAGGGTGCCGACGACGGCCAGGCTGCCGAGGACGAAGTTGATGATGCGGACCGTCTTCACCGGGCTCGGCATCTGGGTCGGGACGCCGTAGCCCGCGCCCATCGGGTAGCCCTGCTCGGCCGGGCCGCCGTACGCCGACAGGCCGCCCTGCTGCGGGTAGCCGTACGCGGCCGGCTGCGGTTCCTGCGGGTAGCCGTAGCCCGGCGCCTGCTGCTGGGGGTAGCCGTAGCCGGGCTGCCCCTGGGGCTGCTGGGCGTAGGGGTTGTTCGGGTCGTGACCCGGCTGGGGTGGGTAGCTCACGTGCGGTGTCCTCCGAAGGTGCAGACGGCGCGGCGGTGCCGAGGGCTCCGGGGAGCCACCGGCACGCGTCCCGCCCCGCAGCGGACTGCGTGAGGCGTGAGCGGTGCGAGTGGTGCGCGCTGCGCACGACGATCTCCCCCGATACGACCGGCGCCCGACCGTGGGGACGGCGGCGCCGATCCTCCATCGTGGTGGGCGCGCAAGAGGCTGTCCAGTCAAGATCGGCAAATGTGGCGAATCTGAGACGCGCCCCGCCTGCGTTGTCCCCTTTCGGTCGGCTCCACTCGCGCCGGCGCGTTCCGCGGCGCGGCGCGAGTGGAGCCGACCGTCGACGATCCGGGAGAATGGACGTCATGAGCGCCCAGATTCTCGATGGCAAGGCCACCGCGTCCGCGATCAAGTCCGAACTCGCCACCCGGGTCGACACCCTCAGGTCCCGCGGCGTGACGCCCGGTCTGGGCACGCTGCTCGTCGGGGAGGACGTCGGCAGCCAGAAGTACGTCGCGGGCAAGCACCGCGACTGCGGGCAGGTGGGCATCGCCTCCATCCAGCGCACCCTGCCCGCCACCGCCACCCAGCAGGAGATCGAGGCGGTGGTGCGCGAGCTGAACGAGGACCCGGCCTGCACCGGGTACATCGTGCAGCTGCCGCTGCCCCGCGGCATCGACGTGAACCGCGTCCTGGCGCTCATGGACCCGGCCAAGGACGCCGACGGCCTGCACCCCACCAACCTCGGCCGCCTGGTGCTGAACGAGCCGGCGCCGCTGCCCTGCACGCCCAACGGCATCCTGTCGCTGCTGCGGCGGCACGAGGTGCAGATCGACGGCGCCGACGTGGTCGTCGTCGGCCGCGGCATCACCGTCGGCCGTTCGCTGCCGCTGCTGCTCACCCGCCGCTCGGAGAACGCGACGGTGACGCAGTGCCACACCGGCACCCGTGACATGCCTGCGCAGCTCCGCCGCGCCGACATCGTGGTGGCCGCGGCCGGCGTGCCGCACCTGATCAAGCCCGAGGACGTCAAGCCGGGCGCGGCCGTGCTGGACGTCGGCGTGAGCCGGGACGAGAACGGCAAGATCGTCGGAGACGTGCACCCCGGGGTGGCCGAGGTCGCGGGCTGGCTGTCGCCGAACCCCGGTGGCGTCGGCCCGATGACACGGGCGCTGCTGCTCCAGAACGTCGTCGAGGCCGCGGAGCGGCAGGCCGCCGTCGCGGCGTGAGCACTCCCCGCGGCGCGAGAGGAACGAGGAGAAGAGGTGACGAGGCACATGGGGACCGACGACAGGACGCCCGCGTCGGAGCCGGCCGGCGAGGCGCCCCCCGCGACGGGGCCGGAGCCGCAGCAGTCGCGCCGGTTCCCGGTCTTCACCCGGGACACTGCGCGCCCCGAGGGAGGCGGGCGCGCGGCGCCGGGCGACGCCCCGGCGCCGGCCCGGCAGTGGCCGATGCTGGTCGTCGCGACGGGCGTGCTGGTCGGCCTGCTGGTCTCCCTCGGCTCGTTCCGCGGGGGCGCCCTCACCATCGGCCTGACCGTGCTCGGCGCGGGGCTGCTGCGCTGGTGGCTGCCGTCGGTCGGCATGCTGGCGGTGCGGTCCCGGTTCACCGACGTGGCCACGTACGGCGTGCTGGGAGCCGGTATCACGCTGCTGGCGATGATGTCTCAGCCCGACCCGTGGCTGAACATCCCGATCCTGGACGACATCGTCCACTTCGTCATCGACTGAGGTCTCCCGTCGTCGCACGAACCCCGACGCGCCCGGAAGTGACGTTCGTCACCCTGTGCGACGTTTCCGCGAAGTCGTACGCATGGTCCGCCGGAGTCAGGGCAGGCGAACATGCAACCCCCCACGGGTGTGCCACACCCGGCAGCCGCCCGCCGTTCCCCCTCCTGAGCGGGCGGCTGCCTCGTGTGCAGGGAGGGCGTCGGATAGCCTGACGCCGGATCTCTCTACGTCGAGAGACCCGCCAGTAAGGGCAGGGAGCCTCCTCCAAGTGCTGCGCTGAAGGGGAGACCCGACGCCACCGTCAGTACTACGGAGACCGCCACATGACCCGCACTCCCGTCAATGTCACCGTCACCGGCGCTGCCGGGCAGATCGGTTACGCGCTGCTCTTCCGCATCGCCTCCGGCCACCTCCTCGGCCCCAACGTGCCGGTCAGGCTGCGCCTCCTGGAGATCCCGCCGGCCGTGAAGGCGGCCGAGGGCACCGCGATGGAGCTGGACGACTGCGCCTTCCCGCTGCTGGACGGCATCGACATCACCGACGACGCGAACGTCGCCTTCGACGGCGCGAACGTGGCCCTGCTCGTCGGCGCCCGCCCGCGCACGAAGGGCATGGAGCGCGGCGACCTGCTGGAGGCCAACGGCGGCATCTTCAAGCCGCAGGGCAAGGCCATCAACGACCACGCGGCGGACGACGTCAAGGTGCTCGTCGTGGGCAACCCGGCCAACACCAACGCGCTCATCGCGCAGGCCGCCGCGCCGGACGTGCCGGCCGAGCGTTTCACCGCCATGACGCGCCTGGACCACAACCGCGCCCTCTCGCAGCTGGCGAAGAAGACCGGCGCGCCGGTCTCGGAGATCCGGAAGCTCACCATCTGGGGCAACCACTCCGCGACCCAGTACCCGGACATCTTCCACGCCGAGGTCGCGGGCAAGAACGCCGCCGAGACCGTGGGCGACGAGAAGTGGCTGGCCGACGACTTCATCCCGACGGTCGCCAAGCGCGGCGCCGCCATCATCGACGCCCGCGGCGCCTCCTCCGCCGCCTCGGCCGCCAACGCGGCCATCGACCACGTCCACACCTGGGTCAACGGCACCCCGGACGGCGACTGGACCTCCATGGGCATCCCGTCCGACGGCTCCTACGGGGTGCCCGAGGGCCTCATCTCGTCCTTCCCGGTCACCTGCTCCGGCGGGACCTACGAGATCGTGCAGGGCCTGGAGGTCAACGACTTCTCGCGGGCCCGGATCGACGCCTCCGTCCAGGAGCTGGCGGACGAGCGCGAGGCCGTCCGCGGCCTCGGCCTGCTCTGAGCCCGGCCTGTTCTGAACCGACGGCCCCCGGCGTCCCCCGCCGGGGGCCGTCGGCGTACCCGTCGAGACCGGCCGCAGGGCCCCGTGCACCCGTAACCCCCGGTTACGGGTGAGGAACCCCACTTCTCGCAGGCCCGCAGACATGAGAACGGAGGAACGGGGCAGGGTTCGAGGTTGGCCGCACGCCCCCGGCGCACGCCTCCGTGCGCGCACACGTCCGGCGGGTGGCCAGGCACATCTCGCACAGGGGAAGGCAGTACACACGGTGTCCGTAACCGACAGCATCCATGTCGACGGCGAGTGGCGCAGCGCCGCAGCCGGAGGCACGAGGGAGATCCTCGACCCCGCGGACGCCACCGTCCTCGCCGTCGTCGCCGAAGGTGACGCGGCCGACACGGACGCCGCCGTCGCGGCCGCCCGCCGCGCCTTCGACGCCGGCCCCTGGCCGCTCACCCCGGTCGCCGAGCGGGCGGAGCTGCTGCGCCGGGTCGCCGAGCTGCTCCAGCGCGACCGGGAGGAGATCGCGCTCCTGGAGTCCCGCGACGCCGGCAAGACCCTGGAGGAGGGCCGGGTCGACGTCGACGACGTCACCTCCGCCTTCCGCTACTTCGCGGACCTGGTGTCGAACTCCGCCGGCCGCGTGGTCGACGCGGGTAGCCCCGACGTGCACAGCGTCGTCGTGCACGAACCGGTCGGCGTCTGCGCGATGATCACCCCCTGGAACTTCCCGCTGCTCCAGGCGAGCTGGAAGGTCGCCCCGGCGCTGGCCGCGGGCAACACCTTCGTGCTCAAGCCCAGCGAGATCACCCCCCTGAGCACCCTCCACATGGTGAAGCTGCTCGTCGAGGCCGGGCTGCCGCCCGGCGTCGCCAACCTCGTGACCGGCCCCGGCGACCCGGTCGGCGCCCGGCTCTCCGCGCACCCCGACGTCGACCTGGTGTCCTTCACCGGCGGGCTGGTCTCGGGCGTCAAGGTCGCCCAGGCCGCCGCCCCCACCGTGAAGAAGGTCGCGCTCGAACTCGGCGGCAAGAACCCGAACGTGGTCTTCGCCGACGCCTGCGCCACCGAGCAGGGCTTCGACACGGCCGTCGACCAGGCCCTCAACGCCGCGTTCATCCACAGCGGCCAGGTCTGCTCGGCCGGTGCCCGGCTGATCGTCGAGGAGTCCGTCCGCGACCGTTTCGTCGCCGAACTCGCCGCCCGCGCACAGCGGATCCGGCTCGGCCGGGGGACCGAGAAGGACGTCGAGTGCGGCCCGCTGGTCTCCGCCCAGCAGCTCGCCAAGACCGAGGCGTACGTGGCCTCCGCGCTGGACGAGGGCGCCGTGCTGCGCTGCGGCGGCGAACGGCCCGAGCCGTCCGGCGTCCGTCCCGCCGACGGGTACTTCTACGCCCCGACGGTGCTGGACCACTGCCACCGCGGCATGAAGGTCGTCCGCGAGGAGACCTTCGGGCCGATCCTCACCGTGGAGACCTTCGCCGACGAGGACGAGGCCGTGGCGCTCGCCAACGACACCGAGTACGGCCTGGCCGGCGCGGTGTTCTCGGCCGACACCGCACGCGCCCGCCGGGTGGCCTCCCGGCTGCGGCACGGCACCGTCTGGATCAACGACTTCCACCCCTACCTCCCACAGGCGGAATGGGGCGGCTTCGGCAAGTCCGGGACGGGCCGCGAACTCGGCCCGCACGGACTCGCCGAGTACCAGGAGACCAAGCACGTCTACGAGAACCTGCGGCCGGAACCGGTGCGCTGGTTCGCGGGCTGACCCCGAGCCCGTGACCCGTCAGGCCCGAGCACAGGACTCACCCCCGAGGAGCACAACCCCACATGCCCACCTATGACTACGTCATAGTCGGCGGCGGTACGGCCGGTTCCGTGATCGCCTCCCGGCTCACCGAGGACCCGGCGGTCCGGGTCGCCGTGATCGAGGGCGGACCGTCCGACATCGACCGGCCAGAGGTGCTCACCCTGCGCCGCTGGCTCGGTCTGCTCGGCGGCGAACTCGACTACGACTACCCGACGACCGAACAGCCTCGCGGCAACTCGCACATCCGGCACAGCCGCGCCCGCGTCCTCGGCGGCTGCTCCTCCCACAACACGCTGATCTCCTTCAAGCCGCTGCCTGCCGACTGGGACGAGTGGGAGCAGGCCGGCGCGGCCGGCTGGAACGCCGCCGCCATGGACCCGTACTTCGGGAAGCTGAAGAACAACATCGTCGCCGTCGACGAGCGCGACCGGAACGCCATCGCCCGGGACTTCGTCGAGTCGGCCACCGCCGCGCTGGACGTGCCGCGCGTCGAGGGCTTCAACAAGGGCCCGTTCCACGAGGGCGCCGGTTTCTTCGACCTGGCCTACCACCCGGAGGACAACAAGCGCTCCTCCGCCTCCGTGGCCTACCTCCACCCGCACATCCGGTCCGGCGACCGCCCCAACCTGGACATCCTCCTGGAGACCTGGGCGTACCGGCTGGAGCTCGACGGCGACCGCGTCACCGGCGTGCACGTCCGCGGCCGGGACGGTGGGGAGCAGCTCGTGAGCGCTTCCCGCGAGGTGCTGGTGTGCGCCGGCGCCGTGGACACGCCGCGACTGCTGCTGCACTCGGGCATCGGGCCCGCGAAGGACCTCGAGGCGCTGGGCATCGGGGCGCGGCACGACCTGCCGGGCGTCGGGGAGAACCTGCTCGACCACCCGGAGTCGGTGGTCGTCTGGGAGACCGACGGGCCCATCCCGGAGAACTCCGCGATGGACTCGGACGCGGGCCTGTTCGTCAGACGTGACCCGGAATCCACCGGCCCGGACCTGATGTTCCACTTCTACCAGATCCCGTTCACCGACAATCCCGAGCGCATCGGCTACGCCAAGCCGGAGCACGGGGTGTCGATGACCCCGAACATCCCCAAGCCGCGCAGTCGCGGCCGGCTCTACCTGACCTCCGCCGACCCCGAGGTCAAACCGGCCCTGGACTTCCGCTACTTCACCGACGAGGACGACTACGACGCCCGCACCCTCGTCGACGGCGTCAAGCTGGCCCGCGAGGTGGCGAAGACCGCGCCGCTGGCGAACTGGCTCACGCGCGAGGTGTGCCCCGGCCCCGAGGTCGTCTCGGACGAGGAGCTCAGCGCGTACGCCCGCAGCGTCGCGCACACCGTCTACCACCCGGCCGGCACCTGCCGCATGGGCGCGGCCGGCGACTCCCTGGCCGTCGTCGACCCCGAACTGCGCGTCCGCGGGCTGCACGGCGTCCGCATCGCCGACGCCTCGGTCTTCCCGACCATGCCGGCGGTCAACCCGATGATCGGCGTCCTCATGGTCGGTGAGAAGGCCGCCGACCTGATCCGTGCCGCCCACGAAGAGGCGACCGACGCATCCGCCGCGCACGGAACCGCCGCGCACGAAACCGCGACCGACAACGCACCGGGAGGTGTTGCGTGATGTCCGAAACCGCTGAGGCCACGACCAAGACCGGCCCGGTCTTCTCCGTACGCAACCTGTGGAAGGTCTTCGGCCCACGGGCCGACAAGGTCCCCGGCAACACGGACCTGGCCGGCCTGAGCGCCGGCGAACTGCGCGCCCGCACCGGCTGCACCGCCGCCGTCCGCGACGTCTCCTTCGACGTCCAGCAGGGCGAGGTCTTCGTCGTCATGGGACTGTCCGGCTCCGGCAAGTCCACCCTGGTGCGCTGCCTGACCCGGCTGATCGAGCCGACCGCCGGTGAACTCGTCATGGACGGCGAGGACGTCCGCGCCATGGACCGCACCCGGTTGCGCGAACTGCGCCGGCACCGCGCCTCCATGGTCTTCCAGCACTTCGGCCTGCTCCCGCACCGCAGCGTGATCGACAACGTCGCCTACGGCCTGGAGATCCAGGGCATGGGCAAGGCCGAACGCCGCGCCAAGGCGGCCGAGATGGTGTCCAAGGTCGGCCTGGACGGCCTCGGCGAGCGCCGCCCCGGCCAGCTCTCCGGCGGCCAGCAGCAGCGCGTCGGCCTGGCCCGCGCCCTGGCCGTCGACCCCGAGGTGCTGCTGTTCGACGAGCCGTTCAGCGCGCTGGACCCGCTGATCCGCCGCGACATGCAGGAGGAGGTCGTCCGGCTGCACCGCGAGGAGGGCCGCACGATGGTCTTCATCACCCACGACCTCTCCGAGGCGCTGCGCCTGGGAGACCGCATCGCCCTGATGCGGGACGGCGAGATCGTGCAGCTCGGCACCCCGGAGGAGATCGTCACCCGGCCCGCCGACGCCTACGTGCGCGACTTCGTCCGCGACGTGCCGCGCGAGCAGGTCGTCACCGTGCGCAGCGCGATGCGTCCCGCGGACGGCGCGGACTCCGCCGGCTCCGGCGCGGCCGTCGGCCCCGACACCCTGGTCTCCGACGCCATCGAGGCCGTCGCCCGCACCGGCGAACCGGTCCGGGTGATGGACGGCACGAAGCTGCTCGGCGTCGTCGGCCACGAGGAACTGCTCTCCGTCGTCGCCCGGCTGGACGACGCCGGGGAGGGCCGGAACGACGCCCGGGAGGTGGCCCCGGCATGAGCGCCCCCGCCGTGGAGCGGCCGGACCCCCCGAAGACCGCTCCCACACCGAAGCCGCCGACCGGCCACGACGAGAACGGCAGCCCGCCGGGCGGCGCCGCGAGACTCCTCGGCAACCCCCGGCTCACCGCCGTCGCCGTCGCACTGCTGGTCGCCGTCCTCAGCGCGCTGGTTCTCGGCGAGGGCACCTGGCCGAAGACGTGGACGTTCGACGTCGAGGCGCCGCTGCGGGACGTCGACAGCTGGCTCGTCGACAACCGCGACTCGCACTGGGTCTTCGTCTACTTCCTGCTGCACATCAGCAACAACGCCACCGCCGCGGTGGATGCGATCGAGTCGCTGCTGCTCTCCCTCGGCTGGATCGGGGTCACCGGTGTCGGCACCCTGGTCGCCTGGGCCGCCGGCGGGGCGGACCTCGGCCGCCGGGCCCTGAAGACCGCGGGCACCGCCCTCGGCGTCTTCGCGGTCTGCGGCGTGCTGGACATGTGGGAACCCACCATGGAGACGCTGGCCCTGATGACGGTCTGCGTCTTCGCCGCCGCCGTCCTCGGCGTGTTCCTCGGCCTCGCGGCGGGCCTCTCCGACCGCTGCGAGCGGATGCTGCGCCCGGTGTTCGACACCATGCAGGTGATGCCGGCGTTCGCCTACCTGATCCCGTTCCTGCTGATCTTCGGTATCGGCGTGCCGTCCGCCGCCGTCGCCACCGTGATCTACGCGGCCCCGCCGATGGCCCGGCTGACGTCCCTGGGCCTGCGCGGCGCCGACCCCGCGGCGATGGAGGCCTCCGCCTCGCTCGGTGCGAGCCCCTGGCAGCGGCTGCGCACCGCGCGGCTGCCGCTCGCGCGCAAGGAGATGATGCTGGGGCTGAACCAGGCGATCATGATGTGTCTGTCGATGGTCGTGCTGGCCTCGCTCATCGGGTCCGGCGGGCTCGGCAACGAGATCTACCAGGCGCTGGCGAGCCTGGCCATGGGCGACGCGCTCGTCGCCGGCATCGCCGTCGTCCTGCTGGCCGTCCTGCTGGACCGCACCACCGCGGCGGCCGGTGAGCGGATCGACGAGGACGCCGCCCCCGGCACCGGCTGGGCGGCCCGCCTGCGCGGCGGCCCGCTGTGGGCCGCGCTCGCCGTCCTCACCGCCGTGCTGGCCGCGGTCGGCGCCCGGCTCTGGGAGCGCGAGTGGCCGGAGGCGTGGACGGTCGACATCGCCGATCCGCTGCAGGCGGCGACCGAGTGGTTCACCGCGCACGCCGGTTCCGGCGTTCCCCTCATCGGCGGCACCCTCACCTGGTCCGACGCCTTCACCAACGTCGTGCTCAACCCGCTGCGCGACGGGCTGCTGGCGACCCCGTGGTGGGCCGTGCTGCTGCTCGCGGCGGCCCTCGGCTGGGCGGTGGCCTCCTGGCGCGCCGCGCTGAGCGGCGTCCTCGCACTCGGTCTCATCGGGGTGATGGGGCTGTGGAACCGTTCCCTGGACACGCTGTCGCAGGTGCTCGCCGGTCTGGCGATCACGCTGCTGTTCGGTTTCCTGCTCGGCGTCCTCGCCGCGCGTGTGGGCCGGGTGGAACGCATGCTGCGACCCGTCCTCGACACCATGCAGACCATGCCGCAGTTCGTCTACCTCATCCCGGTCCTCGCCCTCTTCGGTCTCGGCCGCACGGCCGGCATCGCCGCCGCCGTGGTCTACGCGCTCCCCGCCGTCGTCCGCATCACCGCGCAGGGCGTCGCGAAGGTCGACCCCGCCGCCCTGGAGGCCGCCCGTTCGCTGGGCGCGACCGGACGGCAGCAGCTCTTCGGCGTCCAGCTCCCGCTGGCGCGCCGGGCGTTGCTCGTCGCCACGAACCAGGGCGTGGTGCTGGTGCTGTCGATGGTCGTCATCGGCGGCATGGTCGGCGGCGGTGCGCTGGGCATCGACGTCGTCACCGGCCTCGCGAAGAGCAACCTGGCGCTCGGCATGTCGGCGGGCATCGCCATCGTCTGCCTGGGCGTCCTGCTGGACCGCGTCACCCAGCCCGTCGAACGCGCCCGCGGGCGGCGCTAGGGCCTGGACCCCCGGATCGTTTCCCGTACACAACAGAGAAGAAGGAACTCCATGAAGCACAGCAAGCGGATACGCACCACCGTCCTGGCCGGCACCGCCGTGGTCGGCATGCTCGGCATGAGCGCCTGCGCGGCGAAGACCGACACGGGCGGAGGTGGAGGCGAGAGCGTCACGCTCGCACAGCCCTCCTGGGTCGGCGCGCAGGCCAACGTCGCCGTCGCGGCCAAGCTGCTCGAGGAGGAGATGGGCTACGACGTCGAGGTCAAGCAGCTCGACGAGCCGGCCGCCTTCGACGCGCTGCACAGCGGCAACGCCGACGCCCTCCTGGAGGACTGGGGCGGCGTTCCGAAGAAGGAGAAGCTGTACGTCGAGGAGAAGAAGACCGTCGTCAACGGCGGCGACCTCGGCGTCGAGGGTCACATCGGCTGGTTCGTGCCCAAGTACTACGCCGACAAGCACCCCGAGGTGAAGAACTGGAAGGGCCTGAAGAAGCTCTGGCAGGACTTCAAGACCTCCGAGAGCGGCGGCAAGGGCCAGTTCCTGGGCGCCGCCCCGTCGTACACCACGCACGACAAGGAACTGATCGACAGCCTCGACCTCAACTTCAAGATCGTTCCGACGGGCAGCGAGGCCGCCGAACTCAAGGAGATCAAGCGGCTCTACGACGCCAAGAAGCCGTTCGTCGGCTACTGGTGGCAGCCGCAGTGGATGAACGCCGAGATCGACATGGTCGAGGTCGAGCTTCCGCCCTACGAGGACGGCTGCCTCGAGGAGAAGCCGATCAAGTGCGGTTACGACACCCTCATGCTGCAGAAGTACTTCAACGCCGACTTCGAGAAGGACGGCGGCGAGGCGGCGCAGTTCCTCAAGAACTTCGCGTGGGAGACCGAGGACCAGAACAAGGTCGCCCAGATGATCGCCGGTGAGGGCATGGACCAGGAGGACGCGGCAGCCAAGTGGATCAAGAGCAACAAGTCCACCTGGGAGCAGTGGATCCCCAAGAAGTGACGCACCGCGCGCGGCCCTGAGGGGCCGTCACCGTGCCGCTGCGCCCCGCCGACCGGACCCGGACGGCGGGGCGCAGTGCCGTCCCGGGACGCGTCGCGCGCCGGGGAGCGGCACGGCCGGGAGGTGTCGTGCGTAGGGCATGTATGGGTGGTCGGCCGATCGGCCCGTTCGGTGAGCGCCGACGAGTAGGCTTCGTCGATCTCCTGACATTGCCCTTTTCGGCCGGAATTCTCTGTGTGTCATCCGGGACTCGGCCGCTTGACGCGAGGATGTGACGATGGCTGAGCTGGTGGAGCTGGGGGACGGTGCTCTGAAGGTCTACACGCAGAGCGCCGTGGAAATGGAATACATCTACAACGAGATATTCCGGCAGGAATGCTACGGCGGCCTGGACCTGCCGGAACGCCCCTTCGTGCTCGACGCCGGCGGAAACGTCGGCATGTTCGTTCTGTACCTCAAGGCGCACCATCCGGACGCGGAAGTCGTCTCCTTCGAGCCGATGCCGGCATCGCGGGAACTCTTCGAGAAGAACATGGCACTGCACGGCATCGACGGCGTGACACTGCACCCGTGCGCGCTCGGAAGCAGAGCGGAGCGGGACGTGAAATTCTCCTTCTACCCGCTTCTCCCGGCGAATTCGACCCGGCACCCGGAGATCAAGGAACTGCCCAAGGACCAGATGGCGGAGAAGGTGGACCGCGAAACGGTCGAGCAGTACTACCACGCCGAGGAGGTCACCGCGGACGTCGAACGTCTCGCCGCGTTCATTCCCGAGGGCCGCACCGTCGATCTCCTCAAGATCGACGTGGAGGGTGCCGAGGCGGACGTCCTGCGCGGCGTCGACGAGAGTCAGTGGCCGCGGGTGAAGCGGGTCGTCGCCGAAGTCGTCGACATGGACGGCCGCCTGGACGCCATCTGCGGGATCCTGCGGGAGGCGGGCTTCGAGGTCGACGCGCAGCAGGCGCCGATGACCGAGGCGGCGGACCGGTACTCCATGGTGCGCGCCGTGCGTGCCTGACACGCGCGCGCCGGCGCGGCGCACGCGCCCGGCGCGGTCGCCGTGCGCCGCCCCGGCGACCCGCGGGTCGCCGGGGCGGGCGGGGTTCAGCCCGCGAGGACCGAGCGGAGCTGGTCCAGGCCCCAGTCCAGGTCCTCCTTGGTGATGACCAGCGGCGGCGCGATCCGGATGGTCGAGCCGTGGGTGTCCTTCACCAGCACGCCCTGAGCCATCAGCTGTTCGGAGATCTGCCGTCCGGTGCCGTGCGCCGGGTCGATGTCCACACCGGCCCACAGGCCGCGTCCGCGCACCTCGCGCACCGCGCCGTCGCCGGCCAGCACGCCCAGTTCGTGGTGCAGGTGCTCGCCCAGCTCCTTCGCGCGCTGCTGGTACTCGCCCGTCTCCAGCATCCGTACGACCTCCAGGCCCACCGCGCAGGCCAGCGGGTTGCCGCCGAACGTCGAGCCGTGCTCGCCGGGCTTGAACACGCCCAGCACGTCGCGGTTCGCGACCACCGCGGAGACCGGCACCACGCCGCCGCCGAGCGCCTTGCCCAGCAGGTACGCGTCGGGTACCACGCCCTCGTGCTCGCACGCGAAGGTGGCGCCCGTCCGGCCGAGGCCGGACTGGATCTCGTCCGCGATGAACAGCACGTTCCGCGCACGGGTCAGCTCGCGCACCCCCGGCAGGTAGCCCGCCGGCGGCACCAGCACGCCGGCCTCGCCCTGGATCGGCTCCAGCATCACGGCGACGGTGTTCTCGTCGACCGCGGCCTCCAGTGCCGCGAGGTCGCCGTACGGCACCACCTCGAAGCCCGGCGTGTAGGGCCCGTAGTCGGCTCGCGCCTCCTCGTCGGTGGAGAAGGACACGATGGTCGTCGTACGGCCGTGGAAGTTGTTCTCCGCGACGACGATCTTCGCCTTGCCCTGCGGGACGCCCTTGACCTGGTAGCCCCACTTGCGGGCGGTCTTCACCGCGGTCTCGACCGCCTCGGCGCCGGTGTTCATCGGCAGCACCGCGTCCTTGCCGCACAGCCGCGCCAGCTCCTGGCAGAACTCGGCGAACCGGTCGTGGTGGAAGGCGCGCGAGGTCAGCGTGACGCGGTCGAGCTGGGCCTTGGCGGCGTCGATCAGGCGGCGGTGGCCGTGACCGAAGTTCAGCGCGGAGTACCCGGCGAGCATGTCCAGGTAGCGCCGCCCCTCGACATCCGTCATCCACGCGCCGTCGGCGGAGGCGACGACGACGGGGAGCGGGTGGTAGTTGTGCGCGCTGTACGCGTCCGAGGCGGCGATCAGCTCGGAAGAAGCGACCATGGGTGGGTCCTCTCGATCTTCGTCTTCGTACCTGGTAGGGCAGGCGGCCGGCTGCGCCGGGTGTGGCACCGGCCCTCTCTATCGTCGGTCCCCGGAGCCGCTCCGTGAACCCGGGGAGGTGATCCTTGGCAGGTCGTCACCCTGCGAAACCGCGCCGCCACCGGACCGACTCCCGCGCCCGCACCGCCGGACGGCGTACCGGGGGTGTGATTCCCGTCCGAGTCGCGCCCCGTGGGCCCGCCGGGGCCGCCCGCTCTGAGAGAATGCCGGTATGGCCAATGATCGTCGTCCTCGCGTGCTGTCCGGCATCCAGCCCACCTCGGGCTCGTTCCACCTCGGTAACTACCTCGGTGCCGTGCGTCAGTGGGTGGACCTCCAGGAGGGCCACGACGCGTTCTACATGGTCGTCGATCTGCACGCCATCACCGTCCCGCAGGACCCGGCCGAACTGCGCAAGAGCACCCGCCTCGCGGCCGCCCAGCTGCTCGCCGCCGGTCTGGACCCGCAGCGCTGCACGCTCTTCGTGCAGAGCCACGTCCCCGAGCACGCGCAGCTCGCGTGGGTCATGAACTGCCTGACCGGCTTCGGTGAGGCGTCGCGCATGACCCAGTTCAAGGACAAGTCCGCCAAGCAGGGCGCCGAGGGCACGACGGTCGGCCTGTTCACCTACCCGATCCTCCAGATCGCCGACATCCTGCTGTACCAGGCCGACCGCGTCCCGGTCGGCGAGGACCAGCGGCAGCACGTCGAGATCACCCGGGACGTCGCCGAGCGCTTCAACAGTCGCTACGGCCGGACCTTCACCATCCCGCAGCCGTACATCCTCAAGGAGACGGCGAAGATCTACGACCTCCAGGAACCGTCGATCAAGATGAGCAAGTCGGCCTCCTCGCCGAAGGGCATCATCAACCTGCTCGACGAGCCGAAGGTCTCCGCGAAGAAGATCAAGAGCGCGGTCACCGACACCGAGACGGAGATCCGTTTCGACGTGGTCGACAAGCCGGGCGTGAGCAACCTGCTGACCATCCTCTCCACTCTTACCGGTGCCTCCGTGCCGGAACTGGAGAACCGGTACGCCGGAAAGGGCTACGGTGCGCTCAAGACCGACCTCGCCGAGGTCGTCGCGGGCTGGGCGGAGCCGTTCCGCGCCCGCACCCGGGAGTACATGGAGGACCCGGAGACGCTGGACTCCCTCCTCGCCGAAGGAGCGGACAAGGCACGTACCGTCGCCGCGGAGACCCTGGCGGAGGCGTACGACAAGGTGGGCTTCGTGCCCGCCAAGCACTGACACCGGCCGAACCGGCCCGGGAGACCGACCGCAGCACCGCAGGAGTGAGAAGGGAGAGCGACGTGGGGACCGTCACGCTGGGCGTATCGATCGCCGTCCCGGAGCCGTACGGCAGCCTGCTGCAGGACTGCCGTACGGGCTTCGGCGACACCGCCGCACACGGCATCCCCACGCACGTGACCCTGCTCCCGCCGACGCAGGTCGACGCGGACGCCCGCCCCGCCATCGAGGAGCACCTGGCCTCGGTGGCGACGTCCGGTCGGGCCTTCCCGATGCGGCTGTCCGGCACCGACACCTTCCGGCCGCTGTCTCCGGTGGTGTTCGTGCAGGTCGTCGAGGGCGGCTCCGCCTGCGGCTGGCTCCAGGAGCGGGTGCGGGACGCGGACGGCCCGCTCGGCGCCCGCGAGCTGACCTTCCCGTACCACCCGCACGTCACCGTCGCGCACGGCATCGACGAGGAGGCGATGGACCGGGCGTACGAGGAGCTCGCGGACTTCGAGGCGTCCTGGACGGTCACCGGCTTCGCCCTCTACGAGCAGGGCGAGGACGGCGTCTGGCGGCTCCAGCGCCACTTCCTCTTCGCCGACCAGCGCCCCCGCACGCCGCTGCCCCAGCAGGGCCACGAGCACGCCCCGGCCGCGCCCGCGCCGCTGCCGCCGACCGTCTCGTCGCTCGACACGCCGCCGGTCGCCGGGCTGACGGGCTCCCCGGCCGTCGAGGTGCCGGGCCCGCCGCTGGCCGCGCCCCCGCTCGGTCCCGGCACGCCGCCGGCCGCCGGTGCGCTGCGGCGCGGCTGACCGCACCTACGGTGTGTGACGCCCGCCCGCCCGGGGCAGACGCGACAGGGCGGGAGGAGGCGCACGCGTCGCGCCCCGAGGAGCGTTCCGTAGCGAACAGGCGGTGACCATGGACTGGCTGACCCGACTCCCCGTGGTCGGACCGGCGGCCGCCTGGCTGTTCCGCACCCGCCTCTGGCACACCTACGAGCACCTGGACGCCCGGCACTGGACGCGGCTGGCCGCCGCCGTCACCTTCACCAGCTTCCTGGCGCTGTTCCCGATGCTGGCGGTGGCCGCCGCCGTCGGCGCCGCGTTCCTCTCACCGGACCGGATGAGCGGTCTCCAGGACTGGACGGCCGCGCAGATCCCCGGCATCGCCGATCAGCTCGACCTCCGCACCCTGGTCGACAACGCGGGCACCGTCGGCGTCGTCGGCGGCGCGCTGCTGCTGGTCACCGGTGTCGGCTGGGCGAGCACCCTGCGGGAGACGCTGCGGGCGGTGTGGGACCTGGAGGAGGACCCGGGCAACCCGGTGCTCCTCAAGGTCAAGGACCTCGGGGTGCTGGCCGGCCTGGGTCTGGTCGGACTGCTGTCGGTCGCCGGCTCGGCGTTCGCGGTGGCCGCGGTGGGCTGGGTCGCCGAACGTGCCGGTCTTGTCGAGGGCGGAGTCGGCACCGTGCTGCTCCGGGCGTGCGGCTACGGGGCGGCGATCGCCACGGACTTCCTGCTGCTCTGGTACGTGCTGAAGTGGCTGCCGCGCGTCGAGCCGCCGCGCGGCTCCCTGATCGCCGCCTGTCTCATGGGCGCGGTGGGCTTCGAACTGCTCAAGGCACTGCTCGGCGGCTACCTCCAGGGTGTGGCGGCGAAGAGCATGTACGGCGCCTTCGGCGTGCCCATCGCCCTGCTGCTGTGGATCAGCCTGATGGCGAAGCTGCTGTTCCTCTGCGCCGGCTGGACGGCCACCGCGTCCCGCCCGATCCGCGGCAAGGAGGGCGCCGACACCGTGCCGGCGGACGCAGAGGCGGACGGGACTGGCGGGGACGGGCCGGACGTGGACGGGCCGGGTGCCGACGACGACGAGGCGCCCGCCCCGGGCGGGGCGGACGCCTCGAAGAAGCACGGGAGGCCCGGCGGGAGGATCAGCCCTCCCGCTCCGAGTTCCCCGGACCGCGCCGCAGCCGGGACACGTCGGGAAGCGCCATCGGCCAGCGGCGGTGCACCACGTACGCGACCAGCGCCAGAAGCACCAGGCTCCCGCCCGTGAGGCCCAGGGCGATCTTCATGCCCCCGCCGGAACCCGCCTGCTCGTCGCCGGCTTCGACCAGGGACGCCTCGTCCGGGTCCTGACTGCCGCCCGGGTTGCCCTCGTTGCCGCCGGCCTCGCCGTCCGCGCCGGGTTTGGCGTCCGTCTCGGGCGTCGCCGGCGGCGCCAGTTCTCCGACCGGCCGCACCGCGTCAGCGGCGGCGAAGCCCCAGTCGAACAGCTTGGTGGTCTCCTCGTAGACCTTCAGGTGGCCGTCCTCCGGGTGCATCACCGTGACCAGGAGCACGCGACCGTCCTGCTCCGCGACGGCGGTCAGGGTGTTGCCGGCGTTCGAGGTGTAGCCGTTCTTCACGCCGGCGATGCCGGGGTAGGCCTCGATGCCGTTGCCGGTCAGCAGCCGGTTGGTGTTCTGGATCTCGAAGTGCTTCCGCTTCTTCTCCCCGTCCTTGCCCTTCTTCTTCCACTCGCCGGGGAACTGGGCGCGGACCGTGGAGACGTACTCGCGGAAATCGGCCTTCTGCATGCCCGACCGCGCGATGAGGGTGAGGTCGTAGGCGGAGGAGACCTGCCCGGGCATGTCGTAGCCGTCCGGGCTGACCGCGTGGGTGTCCAGCGCGCGCAGCTCCTTCGCGTGCGCGTTCATCTCCTTCACGGTCCGGCCGATCCCGCCGTTCATGGCCGAGAGCACGTGCACCGCGTCGTTGCCCGAGCGCAGGAACACGCCGAGCCACAGGTCCTCCACCGTGTAGGGGTGGTCCTCCTTGACCCCGACCCGGCTGCTGCCCTCGCCGACGTGCGCGAGGTCGGCGGGGGTGACCTCGTACTCCATCTCCTTGGGGAACTTCGGCAGCAGCGTGTCGGCGAAGAGCATCTTCAGGGTGCTGGCCGGTGCGAGCTTCCAGTGCGCGTTGTGTGCGCCGAGCACGTGCCCGGTCTCGGCGTCGGCCACGATCCAGGAGCGGGCCGTCAGCTTCTTCGGCACCTTGGGGGCGTCGGCCCCCGGCCGGGGATCGACCTGGGTTCCCGGCTCGCCGAGGCGTGCCCCGCCGATGGTCGACATCTGAGCCGGAGGCTTCTTTTTGTCCTTTTCCTCCTCGGTGGGGGCCGCATATGCTGTCGGGACGGGCAAACTGGCCGTCAGGAGCGTGGCAGCGGCGAGCGCGAGGAGGCGCGCGCGGCGGAGACCGCGCGGGCGCGAAGCAGTTGAGGTCGTCGGCACACACATGAACGTACAGGCACATTCATCCCCTGGGGACCTTGCGGGGCCCGCAACCCGGCACTGTCGCCCCGAACGGCGACGGTATTAGGCCGATAGCCATACTTGAACCATGTACCAGCCCCGCGTCATGACCCGCCGCGTCTCCTGGTTCCTGCTCGCCTTCGGCGTCTGGTCCTGGTTCATCTGGATCACCTTCGTCCGCAATCTCGTGCAGGACGCGAGCGGCCTGGCATTCGAGGACGGCGACCCGACGGCGTACTTCTGGGTGCACCTGACGCTCGCCGTCGTCTCCTTCCTGCTGGGCACGGCGATCGGCGCGCTCGGCCTGCGGGGCCTGCTCGGCCTGCGAGGGCCGCGCGGGCGGCGGGAGCCGGACGCGGGCACCGGCACCGGAGCGGAGCGCTGACATGGCCCTCGCTCTGCTGATCGGCGTCTCCGTCCTCACCGTCCTGGTCGCCGTCCACTGGTACCTGTGGAGACGGCTGGTCAAGGACGTCTCCCGCAAGGGCGGCCCGTGGCGCCGCACCGGCACCGTGCTGGTGTGGCTGCTCCCCGCCACCACCGTCGCCACGATGATCGTCGGCCGTTCCGGGGCGCCGTTCGCGGTCGAACGCGTCCTCGCGTGGCCCGGCTACCTGTGGCTCGCCCTCCTCCTCTACCTCACCCTCGCCCTGCTCCTCGGCGAACTCGTCCGCCCGCTGCTCCTCCGCGCCCTGCCCCGCCGGCCGGCTCCCGTCGAAGCCCCTGCGCTCCAGGGCGCCGAGCGAAGCCCGGCGCGCGGGACCGGGGGCGAAGCCCCCGACGGCGCACCGGAGGCTCCTGGTGCCGCCGCCCCCGAAGCGGCCCGGACGGACCGGCCCCGGGACGCCTCCCGCCGCCTGTTCGTCGCCCGGTCCGTCGCGATCGGCGCCGCCACCCTCGCCGCCGGCACCGTCACCGCCGGCGCCGTCGGCGTCCTCAACGGACCGACCACCCGGCGCGTCACCGTCACCCTGCCCAGGCTGCCGCGCCGCGCCCACGGCTACCGCATCGCCGTCGTCAGCGACGTGCATCTCGGCCCGATCCTGGGGCGCGCCCACACCCGGCGCATCGTGGAGGCGATCAACGCCACCCAGCCGGACCTGGTCGCCATCGTCGGCGACCTGGTCGACGGCACCGTGGCGGACCTCGGCCCGGCGGCGGAACCGCTGACGCAGCTCCGCTCCCGGCACGGCTCCTTCTTCGTCACCGGCAACCACGAGTACTTCGGCGACGCCCGGTCCTGGATCGACCACCTGCGCGACCTCGGCATCCACCCGCTGGAGAACCAGCGGCGCGAGCTGCCCGGCTTCGACCTCGCCGGGGTCAACGACGTCGAGGGGGAGCGGGTCGGCGAAGGGCCCGACTTCCGGGCCGCCCTCGGCGACCGGGACCCGGCCCGCGCCTCCGTGCTGCTGGCGCACCAGCCGGTGCAGATCCACGACGCGGTGGAGTGGGACGTCGGCCTCCAGCTCTCCGGCCACACCCACGGCGGCCAGCTCTGGCCCGGCCCGTATCTGGCCGAGCTCGCCAACCCCACGGTCGCCGGGCTGGAGCGCTACGGCGACACGCAGCTGTACGTCACCCGCGGCGCGGGGACCTGGGGCCCGCCCGTCCGGGTCGGCGCCGAGTCCGACATCACCGTCGTCACCCTCTCCTCACCCGACGCCTGAACCCCGCCGCCTCTCCGCCGTACCGTCGTCACTCCCGCACCAGCTTCAGCACCTCGGGCCAGGCGTCCGCCTTCGCCGCCGCGTTCGCGGCACGCGTGCCGCCGTACCGCCATCCGGCCTTCGCCTCCGGCAGGTACGGCGGCCCCGACACGAAGTGTCCCGCCTTCTCGTACGTCAGCAGCCGGTGCCTCTTCGCGAGAGGTTCGGAGAGGTAGGTGGCATCCCACAACCGGTCGTCCCCGCCCGCGACGCCCAGCACCGTCCCCCGGACGTCGTCGAGCGGAATCCAGTCCTGAGGCACGGGTTCGCCGTCCCGTGTCCACGCGTCCGCGCCGGCGTCGGGGAGCGCCGGTGCCACGTGGTTGGACGAAGCGAAGGCGACGGCGTCCTCCACCAGCCCGGGGCGGTGCTGAGCGAGCAGCTGCGCGGCCTCGCTGCCGCGCGACGAGCCGGCCACCACCAGTTTCCGGTCCTCCACGCCTTCCTGCCCGAGCAGGAACTCGGCGGCGCGCGCGAAGTACTCCAGCTCGATCCCCTCCAGGTGCCCCGGCCGGCCGGGGCACCGGAAGTAGCACAGGGAGAGCGCCGGGTGCCCGCGCGAGGCGAGCAGCGCCGCCCTGCTCCACTGGGTGTCACCGCCCTCCGAGCCTCCGAACAGCAGCACGGGCGCGGCCGCCTGCGCGCCGGGAGGCGGCAGATAGAGCTCGCCGTGCAGGTCGTCCTTCTCCACCCGCAGACGGCGGTGCCGTACGCCCTTCCCCATGCCGACACGCGTCACCGTGCGCCGGGCCGACGGCTTCCCCTCGGCCTTCACCACGAGCCGCACGTCGTAGGCCGGCCGGTCGGAACTGCCGGGCGGCGCGAACCACCGCACCCCCTTCTTTCCCGGCTTCATCGACCAGAAGAGGCCCATCCCGTCGGCCTTCTCGTACGACCCGTCCAGCGGCTGGTCCTCCGTCAGGTCGACGACTCCGCCGCCGTCGGCCCGGAACGTCCCTCGCTGCGCCATCCGGCCTGCGGATCCTTCGTCGTCGCCGTGACGGTGACCGTCGTCCCCGGCGGCAGGCCGGTGATCCTCGTCCGTATCGCCTCGTCGTACAGCGCGCGGGGCCGGTCCACCTCGATCGCGGTGTGCTCCGGGAACGCGGGCTCGCTCACGCACCCGCCGACCAGCGCCAGCACCGTGACCGCGCCGGCGACGGCCGCCCCTCCTCGTCTGCTGCCAGATCTCATGCGCACAGCGTGCCCGCCGGGATTCCCTGCGTCATCGCCGGATGCGGGCAACGTCCTCGCGTCCGGCCTGCCGACCTGTCACCGGCGAGGCGTCCCGCTCCGCGTCCGCGTCCGCGCCGAACCTCCGCACGCCCGGCACGGCGGCCGTACCGGCGCAGACCACGGCGACCAGCGCGGCACACGCCAGCAGCGGTGTGTCCGGACCCCATGCGGCGGCGGCGAGCGGCGCGAGGAGGTAGCCCAGCGGCATGGCGCCCAGCGAGACCAGCCAGTCGTAGGAGGTGACCCTGGCCAGCGCCCGCGCGGGCACCGCGTTCTGCACGGCCGTCTGCCAGACCGGGTTGAGGAAGCCCAGGCCCGCCATCGCCACCCCGTAGGCGGCGATCGTCACGGGCGCGGGCGCCGCGAGGGCGAGCAGGGTGAGCGGCAGCGCGTACGTGGTGAGGCCGGCGTTCGCCACCATCACCGGGCGCCGCAGCCGTATGCGGCCCGCCAGCAGCGACCCGAGCAGCACGCCCACCGACCCGGCCTGGAGGAAGGCGATCCACATGCCCTCGCCGCCCTGCTCGCGAACGGCGAGTGCCGGGCCCAGCACCACCAGGACGCTCGCGGCGAAGTTCCAGACGGCGTGCGCGACGAGGGCGGTCCAGTACCAGTCGCGGCTGCGCACCTCCGACCAGCCCTCGACGAGGTCGGCGCGGAGCGACCGCCTCGGTAGCGGCACGTGGGGGACTCTGAGCCGCGCGAGGCAGGCGGCGCTCAACGCGAAGGTCGCCGCGTCGAGGACGAAGGCCCAGCCGGGGCCCGCGAGCCAGATCAGCAGTCCGGCGAGCGCCGGGCCGCCCAGGCGAGTCGTGCTCTCGACGGTTCCCAGGAGGGCGTTGGCCCGCTGCCGCTCGGCCTCCTCCACCGTTCCGGTGACCAGCGGGGCCATCGCGGGCATCGCGAACGCGGAGGCCGCGCCCCCCGCCACCTGGGCGGCGGCGATGAGTGCGAGGGACGGTTCGCCGCTCAACAGCTGCATGCCAACAAGGAGTTGAGCGGCCGCTCGGATGAGGTCGGTGGTGAGAACGACGGTCCGTGCACTGAACCGGTCTGCCAGGACGCCGCCCACGGGCAGTAGCAGGAGCCGGGGCACCATCGCGCAGCCCAGGACGAGTGCGAGCGCGGAGGCCGATCCGGTGGCGCGGAGCACGGCCAGAGCGAGGGCCGCCGGAATCACGGCGTCGCCGACCAGGGTGAGGGAGCGGCCGAGGAAGAGCAGCCGGAACGCCGGCCGGCGCAGCAGGGAGAGCATGTTCGCAAACTACTTCGGCGTCGAACTATTCGGCAACGAAATATCGCTCGGGATCGTACGATCACGCCATGGAGGCAGAAGACGAGCAGGAAGCGGGCCGGGACCGGACGGATGCCCATGTCGCGCGCTGGAGCGGCGTGCTGCCTACTCTGGACCCGGACATCGAGGGTGCGGTCACCCGGATGCAGTCCCTCGTGCGCCACCTCAAGCGCGTCTGGGAGCAGTCCCTGGCCGACTTCGACCTCCAGCGGCACGAATACGAGACCCTGCACGCGCTCGCCGGACGGGCCCGGCACGCCTCGCCGTCGGCGCTCGCCGTCGACCTGGGCATCTCCCCGGCATCCGTGACCGGGCGTCTGGACGCGCTGGAGAAGCGCGGATTCGTCCGGCGTACGCCCAGCCCGGAGGACCGGCGGCGCGTGGACGTGGAACTGACGGACGACGGCCACGCCACATGGCTCGGCGCACTGGACGTCGTGGGGCACGAGGAGTACCGCCTGCTGGGCACGCTCACCGCACAGGAGCGCCGGGCACTGTCCGGCATGCTGCGGCGGGTGATGCTCCGCGCCGAGCAGCCCGCCGACGAGCCCGGCTGACCCGTTCGTCGGGCGCGTTCAGCCCAGTTCGAGGGTGGTGGTGGCGTAGAGGCAGTCGGTGTCCAGCTCCGGGACCGGCCCGGTGTACATGCGGGCGCAGGCGAACGTGGGGCGCAGGCCGAGGTCTTCGGCGAGGCGGACGGCGCGTGGGTTCACGTCCGGGACGTCGAGGACGACCGGATCGCCCGGAGGCGCGCCGGCGGTGACGCCGACCAGCAGGGCCAGTGCCGTCTCGGGGGAGTCCGCATAGAGCGGGCCGATGCGGGTGCCGTGTTCGGCGGGCCGGGCGACGGCGAAACCGTCGAGGCGTCCGTCGCGGACGGTGGCGAGCGCGCGGTGCCCCGGCAGGCTCGTCCACAGCGCGAGGAACGCGTCGCGCGGCGCGGGGAAGAAGCGGCGGTCCAGGTCGGCGAGGCGTCCGAACGGGACGGTGCGGCCGTCCACGAGGGTGACGCCCGCGGGCGCGTCCGCGGGCGGCGCGCCCTCGTACCGCAGGTGGGTCCAGGCCCGGCGGAAGCCGGAGCGCCGGTAGTTCTCCTGCTGCGCGACGACGCCGTCCAGCCCCACGTTCCGCCCGGCGAGACGGTGCACCGCGGCCTGCCACAGCCGGCTGCCGTGGCCCCGGCCGCGCTGGTCGGGGCGGGTGAGGTAGAAGCCGAGGAAGCCGTGGCCGGTGCCGTACCGGACGGCGGAGACGAGAGACACCGGCCGCCCGTCGAGCCGCCCCACAAGGAAGCCGCGCGGGTCGGCCGCGCGCAAGGCCAGGGCGTCCGAGTGCCCCGGGTTCCACCCCTCGGCGTGCGCCCACTCCCGGAACACCGCGGTCTCCTCGGCGCTCGCCGTACCGATCTCCATGGAGCCGACCATGGACTCAGTGTGCCGGGGGACACGACGCTCCGCGAGATCACGGGCCCGCCGAGGAGGCGGGGCTGGTGCCGCCGCACCACGACCGCGACGTCGAGGTGATCGCGCGGACGACCCGCAGCCGGTGCGGATGAGGGAACTCAGGCGGTGGTCCCGCCACCCGTGGAGGCCGGACCACGGCCGCCGGGGAGGTCAGCTCGCCTGGGCGGTCTCGTAGAGGTTCTCCGCGTCGGCTCCGAAGTACGGGCCGAACATGTAGTTCGGCAGGAAGGTGTACGTGAAGCTGTTCACGGACGACTGCAGGCCGGTCCCCGTCGCCTCGTCGAACTGTGTGAACCAGGGGCCACCGCTGGAGCCGCCGGTCATGTCGCAGTTCATGCCGTGGTCGCTGGAGAGCAGGAAGTCGCGGATCGTCGTCCCGCTGCAGTGGACGAACGTCTCGCCGTCGTACGGGTCGGCGGCCGGGAACCCGAAGGCGTACATGTCGAGGTCGTAGCCGGTGTTGAACGCCAGGCCCTGGCCGCCGACGACGTCGGTGAGCAGCTGCCCGCCCAGCGGCTCCACGACCGCCGCGCCGATGTCGTAGTTGATGTCCTCGCTCGCCACCCACTGCGGTGTGGCCAGCAGTTCGGACGCGGACCAGCGGCCGTACGGCGACTGCCCGTCGTGGTAGGCCGGGACGAACACCCAGTCGGTGTGCCAGGAGCCTTCGAGCTTCACGCAGTGGCCGGCCGTCATCACGGTGGACTTGTTGTCGCTGGTGACGGCGTTGCCGGAGCAGGAGGCGGTGCGGCCGCCGTAGGTGAAGAACACCCGGCCGGCGGTGGTGACGACGTCGCCGCCGCCGGTCCACGGGCCGCCGCCCTCGGGGAACGCCCGGGTGCCGATCGGCCCGCCGTCCGGGGCGGCCGTCGGGGCGACGGTGCGCTTCTCGCCGCGCGGTACGGCCTGGCCGGACACGTCGCCGGGAGCGACGTCGAGCAGGTCGAGCGGTTGTGCGTTCCGCATCCTTTCGGCGGTCCAGAATCCCTCGGCGGTGTGCCGGGCGTCGTGCACGGTGGCCGACGGCCCGTCCGCGGGCGCGGCCGTGGCGGTGAAGGCGGTGGTGAGGAGGGCGGCCGCGGCGAGCAGGGCTCCGGCCGTGCCGCGCAGGCTGGTTCGGGTGCGTCTCACGCGTACTCCTTCTGCGATGGGGGGACTTCGGAGGCGGTCGGGCCTCCGGGCAGACGAGTGGTGCGGCTGGACGTCCACGTACTGAGAAGTAGCGTGCCACTGATCATGACAAACGTCATGAGCGCGACAATGGCCTGGGTCGAAGTTGGCCGGAAAACGTCCGCTGCCCGCCCCTCGCGAGGGGCGGGCAGCGGACGCAGCAAGGTCGGCTCGGTGGAGCCGGCTCGAGGCTCAGAAGCGGCGCGTGATGAGCGCCCGCTTCACCTCCTGGATCGCCTTGGTGACCTGGATGCCACGCGGGCAGGCGTCCGTGCAGTTGAACGTGGTGCGGCAACGCCACACGCCGTCCTTGTCGTTGAGAATCTCCAGGCGCTGCTCGCCCGCGTCGTCACGGCTGTCGAAGATGAACCGGTGCGCGTTGACGATCGCCGCCGGGCCGAAGTACTGGCCGTCGTTCCAGAACACCGGGCACGAGGACGTGCAGGCGGCGCACAGGATGCACTTGGTGGTGTCGTCGAACCGCTCGCGGTCCTCCGCCGTCTGCAGACGCTCGCGGGTCGGCTCGTTCCCCTCGGTCACCAGGAACGGCATGACGTCGCGGTAGGCCTGGAAGAACGGCTCCATGTCGACCACCAGGTCCTTGAGGACGGTGAGGCCCTTTATCGCCTCGACGGTGATCGGCTTGGCCGGGTTGAGGTCCTTGATCAGGGTCTTGCACGCCAGCCGGTTGCGGCCGTTGATCCGCATCGCGTCGGAGCCGCAGATGCCGTGCGCGCAGGAACGGCGGAACGTCAGGGTCCCGTCCATCTCCCACTTGATCTTGTGGAGGGCGTCCAGGACGCGCTCCTTGGGGTCGATCTCGACGGTGAAGTCCTCCCACACCGCCTCGGCCGACACCTCGGGGTTGAACCGTCGGATGCGGAAGGTCGCCGTGATCAGGTGTGAGGCGGTCGCCTCCTCGCCCTCCGTCTTCTCCATCACGGGAGTGCTCATCAGTACTTACGCTCCATCGGCTGGTAGCGGGTCTGGACGACCGGCTTGTAGTCCAGCCGGATCGACTCGGTGCCGTCGTCGCCCACCTCGCGGTACGCCATCGTGTGGCGCATGAAGTTGACGTCGTCGCGGTTCGGGTAGTCCTCGCGGTAGTGGCCGCCGCGGGACTCCTTGCGGGCCAGCGCGGAGACCGCCATGACCTCGGCCAGGTCGAGCAGGTTGCCCAGCTCGATGGCCTCCAGCAGGTCGGTGTTGAACCGCTTGCCCTTGTCCTGGACGCTGACGTGCCGGTAGCGCTCGCGCAGCGCGCCGATGGTCTCGACGGCCTCCTTGAGCGTCTGCTCGGTGCGGAACACCATGACGTTGCGGTCCATGGTGTCCTGGAGCGCCTTGCGGATCTCGGTGACCCGCTCGGTGCCGGTCGAGTCCCGCAGCTCCTCGACCATGCCGACGACCTTGGCCTCCGGCGCCTCCGGCAGCTCGACGAAGTCGGCGGTGGACGCGTACTCGGCCGCGGCGATGCCGGCCCGGCGGCCGAACACGTTGATGTCCAGCAGCGAGTTGGTGCCCAGCCGGTTCGCACCGTGCACGGACACGCAGGCGACCTCGCCGGCCGCGTACAGGCCCGGGACCGGGGTGTCGTTGTCGGCGAGCACCTGGCCGCGGACGTTCGTCGGGATGCCGCCCATCGCGTAGTGCGCGGTCGGCTGGATCGGGATCGGGTCGGTGTACGGCTCGATGCCCAGGTAGGTCCGCGCGAACTCGGTGATGTCCGGCAGCTTGGCGTCCAGCTGCTCCGGCGGCAGGTGGGTGAGGTCCAGGAAGACGTGGTCCTTGTCGGCGCCGCAGCCGCGGCCCTCGCGGATCTCGGTGTAGATCGCGCGGGAGACGACGTCGCGGGAGGCCAGGTCCTTCATGACGGGCGCGTACTTCTCCATGAAGCGCTCGCCGCCGGAGTTGCGGAGGATGCCGCCCTCACCGCGGGCGCCCTCCGTCAGCAGGATGCCCATCTTCCAGATGCCGGTCGGGTGGAACTGGAAGAACTCCATGTCCTCCAGCGGCAGCCCGCGCCGGTATGCGGCCGCCTGGCCGTCGCCGGTGAGGGTGTGGGCGTTGGAGGAGACCTTGAAGAACTTGCCGTTGCCGCCGGAGGCGAAGACCACGGCCTTCGCCTGGAAGACGTGGATCTCGCCGGTGGCCAGCTCGTACGCCACGACGCCGGCGGTCCGCTGCACGCCGTCGGTCTCGCGCAGCAGCAGGTCCAGGACGTAGAACTCGTTGAAGAACTCCACACCCTCCTTGACGCAGTTCTGGTACAGCGTCTGGAGGATCATGTGACCGGTGCGGTCCGCGGCGTAGCAGGACCGGCGGACCGGCGCCTCGCCGTGGTTGCGGCTGTGGCCGCCGAAGCGGCGCTGGTCGATGGTGCCGTTCGGGGTGCGGTTGAACGGCAGGCCCATCTTCTCCAGGTCGAGGACGGAGTCGATGGCCTCCTTCGCCAGGATCTCGGCGGCGTCCTGGTCGACCAGGTAGTCGCCGCCCTTGATCGTGTCGAAGGTGTGCCACTCCCAGTTGTCCTCCTCGACGTTCGCGAGGGCGGCGGCCATGCCGCCCTGGGCGGCGCCGGTGTGGGAGCGGGTCGGGTACAGCTTGGTGAGCACCGCGGTGCGGCTGCGCTTCGTCGACTCGATGGCGGCGCGCATGCCCGCGCCGCCGGCGCCGACGATGACGGTGTCGTACTTGTGGATCTTCATGGCGATACCTGTTACCTCAGCCTCAGCCCGGTCTTCAGCGGATGTTCGGGTCGAAGGTGAAGATCACCAGCGTGCCCAGCAGGACGGTGAACACCGTCGCGGTGTACAGCAGCATCTTCAGCCAGAACCGGGTGTTCTCCCGCTCGGCGTAGTCGTTGATCACCGTGCGCAGGCCGTTGCCGCCGTGCAGCATCGCCAGCCACAGCATGATCAGGTCCCACGCCTGCCAGAACGGGGAGGCCCAGCGGCCGGCGACGAAGGCGAAGCTGATGCGCGACACGCCGCCGTCCACCACCAGCTGGATGACCAGGTGGCCGAGTACCAGGACGGTGAGGAGGATGCCGGACAGCCGCATGAAGATCCAGCCGTACAGCTCGAAGTTCGTGCGGGTCGACTTCGGGGTGCGCGCCGTGCGGGCGCGCGGCGCCTCGATCACGGGCGCGGGGTTGTCCGGGCCGTAGGGCTCGCCGGAGCCGGCGGCGCTGCTGCCGGTCATCTCGATGTCAGTGGCCATGGACGATCAGCTCCCGAACAGCTCGCGCAGCGTGTGCTCCAGTACCGGGTAGAAGGCCCCGGCCATCACCACGGCCCAGACCACCATCACGGTCCACAGCATCTGCTTCTGGTACTTCGCGCCCTTGGACCAGAAGTCCACGGCGATGACCCGCAGGCCGTTCAGCGCGTGGAAGAGGACGGCGGCGACGAGGCCGTACTCCATCACGTTGACGATCGGGTTCTTGTACAGCTCGATCGTCGAGTCGTACGCCTCGGGGGAGACGCGCACGAGCGCGGTGTCCAGGACGTGCACGAACAGGAAGAAGAAGATGAGGACACCGGTGACTCGGTGAGCCACCCACGACCACATTCCTTCCCGGCCGCGGTACAGCGTTCCAGCCGGCACGGAAAATTACCCTCCGGGAGCGGGATCGGGGCCTGCCGGCCTTGTGTGTCGGTCGGGCCCGGCCGGATACGGTCCACCGGCCATCGGCCATCGTAGCGACGGTTGGTTTCTACACCGGTACGGGGGCTGCCGGGTGTGCGGTATCCGACACCCCGGTGAGACGTGGCTCACCTGCCGCAACGCACCCGGGTGGGCCGGTCAGGGGCGGGTGGCGCCGGCCCGTGGGGCGGTCAGGAGGCGGGCCAGCCGGGCCCGCGCGAGCTGCCGCAACTCCTCCGCGGCGACCGCCCGCTCCTCGTCGGCGTCGTTCGTCAGACGCGCCCGGATGCCGGCGAGTGCCTGGTCAAGACGCTCTTCCGGCCGGAAGTCGTCGAGGTGGACGATGAACGCGTGGCCGAAACGGTCCGCGTACGCGGCGTGCCCGGCGCGCAGCGCGGTGGTCGCCGCCAGCGCGCCGGGGCCGTCGGTCGGCGGGTGGTAGGCGGACTCGGCCGTCAGCGCTTCGGTCAGGTCGGCGTGAGTCATGTCATAGCCCGCCTCGTCCGCGGCGGCCAGCAGCGCGTCGGTGTCCGGGTACGGACGGTGGACGGCCAGCCGGTGCGCCCACCGGCGGCTGCCGCAGCAGGCGAGCAGCATGTTTCGCGCGGCCGCCGGGGCGGCCGCGTTGAAGCGGTGCAGCGGCGACGAGGCGCCGCGCGCCGGGCCGGTGTGCGGCGTGGCGGGGCGGCCGTGGTCGGCGCCGCTGCGGGGGAAGGGGAGGCGCATGACTCCTCGGTGGACGGGGGACAGGGGCAGGGACGGCAGGCGTGCGACAGCGGGGACGGAGCGGTGGCGCGCAGTCGTGCGGTGCAGACCGGGCACCGGGTGCAGCCCGGTGGGGGACGTCCTCACCGTAACGGTGGGTGAGCGCTGTCCTCCGACGCGTGCGCGAATTTCACCCGTACGGGAGAGGTCGCGTTCCTACAGCTGACGCGATTCGATGGGAAAGGGTCAATACCGTAGGCGTATGGGACGTACGTGGCCGAAAATCCTGCTGATCTGCGCCGTGGCGCTCGGCGCGTGCGCCGTCGCAGCCCTCATCATCCTGGCCGTGACCGGCGACGACGGGGGTGACGGGGGTGAGGGCTCCGAGGAGACCCGCCCCGCCACGCGGCAGCCGACCACCGCGCCGCCGGACCGGCTGGGGCCCGCGCCCGCGTCCGTCCCCTCCGTGCGGGAGTGGGACCCCGTGCGCGGCCCCGGATGGCAGCCGACCGACGACAGCCGCGTGGTCGCCCCCGAGGGCTCCCCGCTGGCCGACGAGGCCCGGCTGCTCGCCCGCGAACTCGACCTCGGCTACGCCTCCGGCACGGCCGGCCCCTCCGACGTCCTCCTCGCCCTCGACCCGGACGGCGGCATCCCCCGCGAGGGCTACGAGCTGCGCAGCCGCGACGGCCTCGTGCGCATCACGGGCTCCACGGACGCCGGTGTCTTCTACGGCACCCGCACCCTGCTCCAGGCGGTCCGCGGCGAGGGCCGCATGGCCGACGGCACCATCCGCGACGAGCCCGCCCGCGCCCAGCGGGGCTTCATGCTCGACATCGCCCGCAAGCACTACAGCGCCGAGTGGATCAAGGACCGCGTCCGGGAGATGGGCGATCTCAAGCTCAACCAGCTCCAGTTGCACCTCTCCGACGACCAGGCGTTCCGCATCGAGTCCGACCGGCACCCGGAGATCGTCTCCGACCCGCATCTGACCAAGGCCCAGGTGCGCGAGATCATCGACCTGGCCGCGTCCCGCCACATCACCGTCATCCCGGAGATCGACTCGCCCGGCCACCTGGGCGCGGTGCTGGAGGCGGAGCCGGGGTTCCAGCTCCGTGACGCCGCCGGTGAGCCCGTCCCGGGCGCGATCGACATCTCCGACCGTGCCGCCGGCCGGTACGTCGACGACCTCCTCGACGAGTACGCCGACCTCTTCCCCGGGCCCTGGTTCCACCTGGGCGGCGACGAGTACTCGGCCCTCTTCGAGGCGGACCCGGAAGCCGCCTTCCCCGGGCTCGCCGCCGCCGCCCGCTCCCGCTTCGGCTCCGGCGCCGACGTGGAGGACCTGGCCACCGCCTGGCTCAACGCGCGCGCCAAGACCGTCCGCGCCCACGACAAGACGCCGCAGGTGTGGAACGACGGCATGCACGAGGGCGGCGCCGTCCAGCCGTCCCGCCCGCGCGAGGTCACGTACTGGACGGGCAAGGAGATCGGCGCCCGTCCGCCGGCGGACTACCTCCGCGAGGACTGGGAGGTCGTCAACATGAACGACGAGTACCTCTACTACGTGCTCGGCGAGCCCAACGAGTTCACCTACCCGACCGGCGAGCGCATCTACGAGGAGTGGACGCCGGCCGTGGTGCGCGGCACGGAGCCGCTGCCGGACGCCCTCTCCGGGCCGGACCGCATCCTCGGCGGCCGCTTCGCGGTCTGGGGCGACATCGCCGACGCCCAGACCACCGCCCAGGTCGCGGACGGCATCCGCCTCCCCCTCGCCGCCACCGCCCAGAAGCTCTGGAACCCCACCCGCCCCGACCTCACCTGGCAGCAGTTCACCTCTCTCGTCGACCGCGTCGCCACCCGCCCCTGACCCTGGCCCCCCCGACCTCCCGGCCCTTGGCTGGGCTCGACGTGCCCGCTCCTGCGTCGCACCCGTGTCCTCCCCTCTGCGCCGCGCGTTCTTAGAGGTGTAGTTCTAAGAAGTACGCACCTAAGAGGACGGAACCGACCTCTCGCAGTCGCTGACGGTGCTGCGGAACTGCGGTCTGTTGACCGCCGAACCGGACGCGTTCCGCCGAAACCGCACCGCCTACCGGATCGCCGAACCGCTGATCACCTTTCACCACGCCGTCGTCCGCCCGGAGTCGGCGCAGCTCAGCCGACGGCGGGGTGCCGCGCAGGTCTGGGAGAGGAGCCGCGCCACCTTTCTGAGCAAGGTCGTCGGCCCGCACTTCGAGCGCTTGTGCCGCGAGTGGGTCGAGTGGCACGCCGAGCCTGCGACATTCGGTGGCATGCCGATCCAGGTCGCGGCCGGTACCGTCGCGGACCCGGAGGCGCGTACGCGTCACGAACTGGACGTCGTCGTGCACGGTGCCGTCGGCCAGGACCAGGGAATCCTGCTGTCCGTAGGCGAGGCCAAGTGGCACAAACGGATGGGTGTGGAACACCTCGCACGCCTGCGGCGCGTGCTCCGGCTGCTCGAAGCCAGAGGAATCGACACCGCCCGGGCGCGTCCCGCCTGCTACAGCGGCGCCGGGTTCACCTCCGACCTTCACGCCGCCGAGGCCCGCGGGGAGGTCGTTCTCGTCGACCTGGAACGGCTCTACACAGAATCGTGACGCGGCGTCATGTCACGCTCGCCGCAGGTCCACCCGTATCCGGGGTCGCTTCTGATGGGGAGTCGCCGGGTTGCGATCCCGCAACGGCGGGCGGGGGCGGGGTCGGGTCGCTTGACTTCGCGGGGTGAGTAGTGATCATCATGCGGCGCCGACGTGAAGAAAACGTGAAGCGCCCAGGTGGTCGCGTGGGGCCGGGCGCGGGAGGAGCGGGCGATGGCGGTACAGGGGGACGGCGGGAAGGTGCAGCCGGGGCAGTCGCAGCCGTATCCCGCGCAGCGGCTCCCCGGGTATCCGGGCGGGCCGACTGCACCGCACGGGCCGACGGCACAGCACGGGCCGTGGACGGTTCCGCCCGCCGCTCCGCCGGCGCCGCCCCAGCCGGTCACGGGGCTGGGCAACTGGACCGCCGGGCTCCTGGCCGGAGCCGCCGGCCTGCACGTGGTCGGCGGCCTGCTGATGCTGCTGGACGCCGGACCGGCCGCGGCCGTCGTGCTCGGTCTGACGTCGCTGTGGCTGGTGCCCTGCGCCGTGCTGGTCATCGTGTGGCTGCACCGGGTACGCGTCAACGTCGAGCACCTGGACCCGTACCGGTGGGCCGGTCCCCGGCGGCTGGCGAAGGGGTGGGCGATCGGGTCGTGGTTCGTTCCCGTCGGCTTCCTGTGGCTGCCGCTCCAGGTCGTCCTGGACGTGTGGTGGGGCACGGCCGAGCCGCGCCGTGAGCGGCGCGGGCGTACGCCGCTGCTGATCGTCGCCTGGTGGGTCTGCTGGCTGCTCTCCTGGTTCACCGGCTTCCGTCTCACCCACACGGTCAAGGAGATTGGCGGCAGCACGTTCGCGTCGCACTCGGTGAACGTGTTCCCCGGCAACTCCCCGCTCAGCGCCCCCTTCGCGGCGGCCGCCGCCGTCCTCCTCCTGCTCCTCGTCCGGCGGGTGACCACCCGTCAGGCCAGCCGCCTGGTGGGCTGACCCCGCAGGGCCCGCGACCTCAGGCGCCGACGTAGTCGGCGAGGTGTTCGCCGGTGAGGGTGGAGCGGGCGGCGACCAGGTCGGCGGGGGTGCCCTCGAAGACGACCCGGCCGCCGTCGTGGCCGGCGCCGGGGCCGAGATCGATGATCCAGTCGGCGTGCGCCATGACCGCCTGGTGGTGCTCGACCACGATCACCGACTTGCCGGAGTCGACCAGCCGGTCCAGGAGCCCGAGGAGCTGTTCGACGTCCGCGAGGTGCAGGCCGGCAGTCGGCTCGTCGAGGACGTACACGCCGCCCTTGTCGCCCATGTGGGTCGCCAGCTTCAGGCGCTGCCGTTCGCCGCCGGAGAGGGTGGTGAGCGGCTGGCCGAGCGTCAGGTAGCCGAGTCCGACGTCGGAGAGCCGCGTCAGGACGCGGTGCGCGGCCGGGGTGCGGGCCTCGCCGTCGCCGAAGAACTCCTCGGCCCGGGCCACCGACATCTCCAGCACCTCGCTGATGTCGCGGCCGCCCAGATGGTGGTCCAGCACGGACGAGGCGAACCGCCGGCCGTCGCACTCCTCGCAGGTGGTGGCCACGCCGGCCATCATCGCCAGGTCGGTGAAGATGACGCCCGCGCCGTTGCAGTTCGGGCAGGCGCCTTCGGAGTTGGCGCTGAACAGGCCCGGCTTGACCCCGTTGGCCTTGGCGAACGCCTTGCGGATCGGCTCGAGGAGCCCGGTGTACGTCGCCGGGTTGCTGCGGCGGGAGCCCTTGATGGGGCTCTGGTCGACGGAGACGACGCCTTCGCCCGCGGGGATCGAGCCGTGGACGAGGGAGCTCTTGCCGGAGCCGGCGACGCCGGTGACGACGGTGAGCACGCCGAGCGGGATGTCCACGTCGACCTTGCGCAGGTTGTGTGCATCGGCGCCGCGGATCTCCAGCGCGCCGGAGGGCTCGCGCACCGTCTCCTTGAGCGAGGTGCGGTCCGCGAGGTGGCGGCCGGTGACGGTGTCGCCGGCGCGCAGCCCGTCGACCGTGCCCTCGAAGCAGACCGTGCCGCCGGCCGTACCGGCGCCCGGGCCGAGGTCGACGACGTGGTCGGCGATCGCGATGGTGCTGGGCTTGTGCTCGACGACGAGGACGGTGTTGCCCTTGTCCCGCAGCCGCAGCAGCAGGTCGTTCATCCGCTGGATGTCGTGCGGGTGCAGGCCGATGGTGGGTTCGTCGAAGACGTACGTGACGTCGGTGAGCGAGGAACCGAGGTGCCGGATCATCTTGACGCGCTGCGCCTCGCCGCCGGAGAGCGTCCCGGAGGGGCGTTCCAGCGAGAGGTAACCCAGCCCGATCTCCACGAACGAGTCGAGGGTGTGCTGCAGCGCGGTCAGCAGCGGCGCCACGGAGGGCTCCTTCAGCCCCCGCACCCATGCGGCGAGGTCGTTGATCTGCATCGCGCAGGCGTCGGCGATGCTCACCTTGCCGATCTTCGACGACCGGGCCGCCTCGCTCAGCCGGGTGCCGCCGCACTCGGGACAGTCGGTGAAGGTCACCGCCCGGTCGACGAACGCCCGGATGTGCGGCTGCATCGACTCGCGGTCCTTGGACAGGAACGACTTCTGGATCTTGGGGATCAGGCCCTCGTAGGTGAGGTTGACGCCCTCGACCTTGACCTTGGTCGGCTCGTGGTAGAGGAAGTCCTGCATCTCCTTCTTGGTGAAGCGGCGGATGGGCTTGTTCGGGTCGAGGAAGCCGGACTCGGCGTAGATCCGCACCGTCCACCAGCTGTCCGACTTCCAGCCGGGGATGGTGAACGCGCCCTCCGCGATCGACTTGGAGTCGTCGTAGAGCTGGCCGAGGTCGATGTCGGAGACCGCGCCCCGGCCCTCGCAGCGCGGGCACATGCCGCCGGTGATGCTGAAGTCGCGCCGCTCCTTGACCTTCTTCCCACCGCGCTCGAAGGTGACGGCGCCCGCGCCGCTGATCGAGGCGACGTTGAAGGAGAACGCCTGCGGCGAGCCGATGTGGGGCGTGCCGAGCCGGCTGAAGAGGATGCGCAGCATGGCGTTCGCGTCGGTGGCGGTGCCGACCGTGGAGCGGGGGTCGGAGCCCATCCGCTGCTGGTCGACGGTGATCGCGGTCGTCAGCCCGTCGAGCACGTCGACCTCGGGCCGCGCCAGCGTCGGCATGAAGCCCTGCACGAACGCGCTGTAGGTCTCGTTGATCAGCCGCTGCGACTCGGCGGCGATGGTGTCGAAGACCAGGGAGCTCTTGCCCGAGCCGGAGACGCCGGTGAACACCGTGAGGCGGCGCTTCGGGATCTCGATGCTGACGTCCTTGAGGTTGTTCCCGCGCGCTCCGTGCACGCGGATCATGCCGTGGCTGTCGGCGACGTGCGGCTCGGACGACTGCGACCGCTGCGTGGTGGCCTTGCTCATCGTGTCTCCCTCGATCCAGCCTGCTTCGAGCAGTATGTCCGGGTCGAGCCGCCTGCGGCAGCCCGGCGTGCAGAGGGCTTTCGCCGTGCCCGGTCAGGCTAGGGGCGGCCGTTCCGCCGCCGCTTCTCGATTCCTGACCGGTCTCCGCCGGGCCGCAAGCGGTTCCGCCGGCCGCCTCGGGGCGGCTCCCGCGGCCCCGGCGCGGACACGGGCGCTGTGGGACACTGAGCAGGTGAAACGGCTGGGCCTCGACGACCTCGTCCGGTTGCGCCGGGTCCGCGACCGGATGGACCGCGACTACGCGGAGCCGCTCGACGTCCCGTCGCTGGCGCGGGACGCCCTGATGTCTCCCGGCCACTTCTCGCGCTGCTTCCGCGCGGCCTTCGGCGAGACGCCGTACAGCTACCTGATGACCCGCCGCATCGAGCGGGCCAAGGCGCTGCTGCGGCGCGGCGACCTCTCGGTGACGGAGGTCTGCTTCGAGGTCGGCTGTACGTCGCTGGGATCGTTCAGCACGCGCTTCACCGAGCTGGTGGGGGAGAGCCCGAGCGCCTACCGGGCCCGGAGCCACGACGACGGCTCCGTGATCCCGGCGTGCATGGCGAAGATCCACACGCGACCGGTCAGGAACGGAGAAGCGCGCCGCCCCGCCCAGCCGTAGCGTGAACGGCATGGACATCAAGCTTTCGCAGTGCTTCATCGCCGTCGACGACCACGACGCGGCGATCGCCTTCTACCGCGACGTGCTGGGACTCGAAGTGCGCAACGACGTGGGCTTCGAGGGGATGCGCTGGGTGACCGTCGGGTCGCCCTCGCAGCCGGACGTGAACATCGTCCTGGAGCCGCCCGTCGCCCACCCGAACGCGTCCGAGACCGACAAGCTGGCCATGGCGGAGCTGATGGCCAAGGGTCTGCTGCACGGCGTCATCTTCTCGACGGACGACGTGGACGCCACCTTCGAGCGCGTCAGCGCCGCGGGCGCGGACGTACTCCAGGAGCCGATGGACCAGCCGTACGGCGTCCGCGACTGCGGGTTCCGGGACCCGGCCGGCAACCTGCTGCGCTTCAGCCAGCCGTTGAAGCGGTGACTCCGGGGCCGCGCTCCGGACGGCCGGGGCGCGGCACGGTCACTGCTCGGACTCGCGCTTGCCCCAGATGAGTGCGTTGCCGACGGCGATCGCGACGGCGACGGTGATGCTGTCGGCCCAGACCTGACGGGTGAGACCGTCGCCCTCGGCGAACGCGGCGAGGAGCAGCGGGGTGACGAGGGGGAGGACAAGCAAGAACCAGAGCACTCTGCTGCGCGTCATGGCCTCTCCTGCCGTGTGGGGGTCCCGGGGGGTCAGAAGGACGCTTCTGCCCAGCCTCGCCGGACGTAAACCCGTTGTTTTCAGCCCGGCCCGCCCCATCCGAACACGGAAGAGGCGGCGATGTCTTGGGGTGCGGCGGAACGCGTACGCACCGTCAGCGTACGCGTGCTGTCGGTGGCGCATCCGGGTGGGCAGACGGGACGATACGCGGAGAAAGCGTGCGTGGACCTGCGAAAGGTGACCGGGGATGACGGGTGGGACGGGAGGCGGCGCCGCTGAGCCCGTGGGAAACGGCGAGCCCGCGGGGTCGGACAGCATGCGGGCGTTCGGCGAGGTGCTGAAGGCGTTCCGCAAGCGGGCGGGGCTGAGCCGGGAGGAGTTCGCCCCGCACGTGCACTACTCGGTGCCGACGGTCGCCTCCGTCGAACAGGGGCGCCGCTTCCCGCCCGCCGACCTCGTCGACCGGGCTGAGGAGACGCTGGACGCCTTCGGCGCACTGCGGGGCGCGGCACGGCACCTGTCGCGGCAGCCGGGGCTGGCGAGTTGGTTCCGGCAGTGGGCCCGCCTGGAGGCGGAGGCCGTGACGCTCTACACGTACGAGTGCCGCTTGATTCCCGGGCTGCTCCAGACCGAGGCCTATGCGCGGACACTGTTCACCAACCAGCTTCCGCCGCTCGGCGACGAGCAGATCGAGGCCCAGCTCGCCGCCCGCCTGGACCGGCAACGGCTGCTGTACGAACGGCCCAACACGGCGTACAGCTTCATCCTGGAGGAGCATCTGTTCCTGCGGCGGACCGGGGGAGTGGAGATCACGCGCGCCCTCATCGACCACGTCCTGGAGGTGGCCGACCGACGGAACGTCGAGCTCCAGATCATGCCCCTGGTGCGGGAGGCACATGCCGGGCTGGACGGGCCGATTCAGGCGCTGGAAACGCAGGACCACCGTTGGCTCGCCTACTGCGAGGGGCAGGAGAGCGGCCAGTTCGTCACCGACCGAAAAGTGGTCAGCACGCTCCAGATGCGCTATGCGAGGATGCGGTCACAGGCTCTGACGATGGACGACTCGGTGAGTCTGTTGCGGCAGATGCGAGGAGCTACAGCATGACCAGCGACGAACTGCACTGGTTCAAGAGCAGTTACAGCGGCGGCTCGGGTGACAGCTGCGTGGAGGTTGCCGGTGCACCAGGCGCTGTCCACGTGCGGGACTCGAAGAGCGCAGGTGGGCCGGAGCTCGGCTTCGACCCGGGATCGTGGGCTGCGTTCGTGAACTTCGCCGTGGCGAGCGGCGAGACCGCGTGAGTCACGGTCGCGAACCGGCCTGGCGGAAGAGCAGTTACAGCAGCGGCTCGGGTGACGACTGCGTCGAGGTTTCGGCCGACGCCGGCGGTGTCCGGGTGCGGGACTCGAAGGTGGGCGTGCGGGGGCCGCAGGTGGCGGTCAAAGCTCTGGCCTGGGCTTCTTTCGTGGAGTTCGCCGCGAAGCAGGGCTAATCGGGTGTACCGTGGGTCACGTCACTTTTCGTCTCCGTAGCGACGAAAGCGGCCCCTAGCACGGTGCTCACAACACCAGCTAAGGGCCTACACCGACAAGTGGAAGCAGCCACTGACGATGCCCAGCCAGGTTAGCGCGCCCGCACGCGCCCCGTTCCTCCAGACCCCCGAAGACCTCATCGACGACCCCGCGCTCAGCGACGCCGCCCTCCGGCTCCTGCAGGCCCTGGTCAAACTCCCGCCCCGCAACCGGCGCAACAGCGACGCCGTCGCCACCTCCCTGCGCATGGGCAAGGACAAACTCAACGCCGCCCGCAAATGCCTGCGCACACACGGCCACTGGCACGCCCGCAAACGCCAGAACCTCCGCGGCGAGATCCGCGACCAGCGCCTCGCCTCCCTCACCCCCCTCCACACCCCCGACCAGATCGCCGAAGGCTGGGCCGCCGCCGAAGAGGCCGCCCACCTCGGCAAGGACACCACCACCTCGCGCCGCCTGGGAGTACGCCTGGTCAACGCCCTCGCCTGGATCCCGCAACCGGTGACCGGGAAACCCGCCGCACGGCCCACCCGGCGACGACCCCCCGTAGGGGACAAGACACAGAACAACCAGACCCCCCACCCCCTCCCCGCGTGCAGCACCCCGCAGCCCGACGAAGGCCCCGGACGCCTCGACGGACCCCTCGCCTCCTACGCCGAACGCGCCGAGCACCTCCTCCACACCCTCCGCCGCACCGAACCCCGCCTCGCCCTCCCCACCACGGACGCCCGCGAACTCGCCCACCTCGCCGGCCACTACCTCCTCCGTGGCGAAGGCGCCGAGACGATCCGCGCCGTGGCCCTCCAAGGACTCCCACCCGGCGACATCCACGCCCCCGCCGCCTTCCTCCGCCACCGCCTCCTGCGCTACCTCCCACCCCTCCCCCACTGGCCCA